>PLXQ01000045.1 GCA_003151475.1 Acidimicrobiaceae bacterium
TTGCGTCGACCAGCTGAGACCGCCACCGTTATGTCCTGCCCGTCGACCTCGATCACGGGGGCCTCGTCGTCACCCCGCCTCCGGCGGGGGCGAAGCCGGTGGTGTCCGAGAGTGAGGCCAGCGCCCTGTTCGAAGCCACTGACGCCGTCCAGGGGCCCCACCCGTACGCCATCCTCGGGCTCGGCATCGTGACGGTCGCCGCCAGCGCCGAGCGGACTCCGTCGCCCACCACCACGACCACCGCGGCACCGCCGTCGACGCTTCCCCCCACGACCGCTCCCCCTCCACCCACGACCACGACCACGACCACGACCACGACCACGACCACGACCACGACGACCGTGCCCCCGATCACGACCACCACCGCGGCCACGCCCTCGACGTCGGCACCCCTGACCACACCGACCACACCGGCGGCGCCCGTCCTGCCGAGCTATCGCCGTCGCCTGGCCTGGGTGGGAATCGTCTGGGGCGCGCCCGAGAGCTGCGCGGGGTCGACGACGACGCAGCCAGCGACGCCCGGCACCACCTCGTATATCGCCGTTCTCATCGACGCCCGCACGGGCCACCGCGTCCTGGCCTACCGAAGCGGGGGGGCGTCGCCGTGCGACGGGACCACCCGGTCGCCGGCCGTGACGGAGCCGAGCGAGTTGTTGTCGGTGTCCTGGCAGCCGGTGGGCCCCGCCAGCACGGCGGTGCAGATCCAGATCCCTCCCTGCGGCCGCTACTACGGCTGGACCCAGTTGCCGACTACGGGCACCGGCATCGCCGACCAAGTGGTGGTGTCCGTGCCTTTCGATCCGACCTGCGGGGCCACCGTCTCCCAGAGCCAATCGATCGACCAGGTGGTCCCGCTCGGACCGGGGCAGGCCCTCGTGGGCCATGCCGCCACCGGTCCCATCAAGGCCCTCCAGACGCTGCCCACGAACTGACTCCCGGCCCGGGCCCAAAGCGGGTCGGCGGGGCCCGATCAGGGCGATAGGGACTTCGTGAAGTGGTACTCGATCGTGGCCGACAGGTCGTTCAGATGGCGGACGCCGGGCAGTTGCTCATACCCGAGGCCCCGGTAGAGCCGGTGGGCGTCGACGAAGCGCGTGTCTGACCACAGATCGACGAAGGCGTTGCCCCGGTGGCGCGCCTCGCTCTCCACCACAGAGACGAATCGGGAACCGAGACCGCGCCGCCGCCACGGCGCCGCGACGTAGAGCATCTGGAGCTCGAGACCACAATCGGTCGCCGCCGGCCGACAAGCCACCGATCCGACCACCACGGCGTCGGTCTCGGCCACCCAGACGCATCCGTCGGCGGCGGCGAAGTGTGTGGCCACCTGAAGGAGGTGGACCATCTCGCTCTCGGTGTCGAGGACGCAGCCCTCGTACTCCGAGAAACACGAACCCACCAGAGCAATCAGCCCGGCAGCGTCTTTGTCGAGACCCGGTCGCAGCTCCGGCGTCTGGTCCGGCGCCGAGCCCGAGCCGCTCACACCGAGGTCGACGGGTGCCTCGGGTCCTGGACGAGCTCGATCTCGGCGGGAAGGCCGGTCACCTCGACGTCGTCACCTTCGACCTCGACCGTCACCCGGGAGCCGGCCAACGGGATGCCCTGCACCTTCAGGTAGTGCATTCCCGCCGGCAGTTTGGGTGCCAACCACGTCTGGCCGTAGGGAACCCACGGATCGAGGCGCAAAATGGTGCGCAGGCACAACAACGGCGATGCCGCCGACCAGGCCTGAGGCGAGCACGATGTCGGATAGCCCACCGGCGCCGAGAGCTCGCCGCGATCCAGACCGCTGAACAGCTCGGGGAGCCGTCCTCCGAGCTTCATCGCCGCGTCGAGGAGACCGTTGATCAGGCGCTCGGCGTGGTCGCTGTATCCGTAGCGCGACAGCCCGGCGGCGACGATGGCCGTGTCGTGGGGCCAGACCGATCCGCAGTGGTAGCTGATCGGGTTGTAGCCGCCCATGGAGGTGGCCAGGGTCCGGACCCCCCAGCCGCTGAACATCTCGGGGGCCAGGAGTTTGTCGGCCACGATCTTCGCCTTGTCGTCGTCGACGATGCCCGTCCACAGGCAGTGACCGACGTTGGACGTGAGCGAATCGATGGGGCGCTTGTCGTGATCGAGCCCGACGGCGAACCATCCCTTCTCCTCGAGCCAGAAATCACGGTTGAAATCAGTCTTGAGTTGCGTGGCTTTGGCCCGGTAGCGGTCGAAAGTGGCGTGGTCTCCCGCTTCCTGGGCGAAGTGGGCCCGGGCCAGATAGGCGCTGTACACGTAGGCCTGCACCTCGCAGAGCGCGATCGGTGCGGTGGCGACCGAACCATCGGCGTAACGGATGCCGTCCCACGAGTCCTTCCAGCCCTGGTTGACCAGACCTCGGTCGGTGGCCCGGTGGTACTCGACGTAGCCGTCACCGTCGACATCGCCGAACCTCTCGATCCACTCGAGGGCACGCTCAGCATTGGGGAGCAATTCCTCGACCGCTTCGCGAGCGAGGCCCCAACGCCTCAGCTCACCGAGCAACATGACGAATAGGGGCGTGGCGTCAGCCGTGCCGTAATAGATGCTCCCCCCGCCGAGCGAAAGCGACGGAGCCTCACCGAAGCGCATCTCGTGCAGGATCCTCCCGGGCTGTTCGTCGCTACGGGGATCGATGTCCTGGCCTTGGAATCGGGCCAGCGTCTGCAGCACACCGAGGGCGAGGTCGGGGTCCACGAGCAGCGCCATCCACGACGTGATGAGCGAGTCCCGTCCGAACACAGTCATGAACCACGGCGCCCCGGCGGCCACCACCACCCGCTCGGGGAAGTCGGGATCGAAGATGCGCAGTGCCCCGAGGTCCTCTGCGCTGCGGGTGAGCACGTCTTCGAGGCCCTCGTGGTCGGACTCCACCTGGGGGACCTGACGGCGCCACCGGGCCAGGCGTTCCGCCGGAGCGGCCCGGTCCACCGGTTGACCGCACAGATAGCGGGGATCGATGGTCTTTCCCTCGATGACGGGGTGGACCTCGGTGCAGGCCTTCCACTCGCCGTGGGCGGGCACGATGATCTCGAAGCTCACCATGTCTTCGGCCACCGCCGACGGGGTGGGCGAGAACTCGAGTGCCATGCCCCGGTTCACCGCGCCCCTCCGGTATGAGAGCGAAATGCCGGTGGCGTGCATCTCACGGGTGATCGCACCGTCAGGATCTCCCGCTCGACCCTCCTTCACGGCAAAGAGGTCGGCGAAGTCGGAATCGACGAACAGCTCGATGGAGCAAAAGGTGGGCTCGTCGCCGAAGTTGCGGATGACCAGGTCCTCGCGCATCCCCTGACCGACGTAACGGGCCCGGAACACCATCAGGGTGGAATCGGCCAGACCCGGACGGGGCCGGCACCGCGAGACGAACGTGGCCGAGAAGGGATCGTCGGTCACCGCCGCCAGCGCCTCGGGACGGGCCCCGTTCACCCGCAGCTCCATCCGCGACAGGATCCTCGTGTCCCGCACGAACAGGCCCTGGGCCGAGCCCACCACCATGTCCCCCGCCAACCCGCTGATGGCGAAGGTCGATTCGTCCACCAGCGTGACCACCCCGCTGGCCTGGTCGAGGACGGTCACCTTGCCCGAGTACGTCCAGGGATCACTCATTGGACGAGGACGCTACCGGACCGTCATCGTGCCCAGGTTCCAGCGGGCGGCAATTCTTACTATGGCCGTAGTGCTAATCGACCCCCGGCGATAGACTCCGCTTGTGGCTGCGTTGCTCGAGGTCAAGGGCCTGCATGTGGCGGTTGAGGGCACCGAGATCCTGCGCGGAGTCGATCTCACCGTCCCCGAAGGCGAGATTCATGCCCTGATGGGCCCCAATGGGTCGGGGAAATCCACCTTGGCCAGCACTCTGCTCGGGAACCCCGCCTACCAGGTGACGGCGGGATCGATCGTCTTCCGGGGCGAGGACGTCACCGCCTGGCCGGCCGACGTCCGGGGCAAAGCGGGGCTGTTCCTCGCCTTTCAGTACCCCGAGGAGATCGCCGGGGTCTCGGTCATCCAGTTCCTGCGCCAGGCCGTCT
This sequence comes from Acidimicrobiaceae bacterium, assembly GCA_003151475.1. Taxonomy (GTDB): domain Bacteria; phylum Actinomycetota; class Acidimicrobiia; order Acidimicrobiales; family UBA8190; genus Palsa-661. Next base: position 4,047 of record PLXQ01000045.1, read on the forward strand.
CGGCCCGTGTGGGAGAAGACCGGTCCGTCCTCGAGGTACGGATGTCGATGCTCGAATGGATGAAGCGGCTGGGGATGGACCCCGTCTTCGGCGAGCGCTATCTGAACGAGGGCTTCTCGGGCGGTGAGAAGAAGNNGCCGTGCTCGACGAGACCGACTCGGGTCTCGACATCGACGCGCTGCGAATTGTGGCCAACGGCGTCCAGACGGTGAGAAAAGAGCGGCCGGCATTGGGCGTCCTCCTGGTGACGCACTACACGAAGATCCTCGAGCTCCTGCGCCCCGACGCCGTTCACGTCCTCGTCGACGGCCGGGTGGTGGAGTCCGGTGGGCCCGAGCTGGCCGACCGGCTCGAGGCCGAAGGCTACGAGTCATGGCGGAGGTGACAGTGGACATCGCATCGTGCAAGCGCGATTTCCCGCTCCTGCATCAAATCGTGCACGGCCACCGGCTCGTCTACCTCGACTCGGCCTCCTCCTCGCAGCGCCCCCAGTCGGTGCTCGATGCCATGGACAACTACTACGAGACGACCCACGCCAACGTGCACCGCGGCGTCTACGCCATCGCCGAGGAAGCTGACCGACGCTACGAAGCGGCCCGCACGGCGGTGGGCCGGTTCATCGGGGCTCCGAATCCCGCCCAAGAGGTGATCTTCACGAAGAACGCCACCGAGGCCGTGAATCTCGTGGCCCTCACCTGGGGCCGTCAGACCCTCAAGTCCGGCGATGCCGTCCTGCTCACCGACATGGAGCACCACGCCAACCTCGTTCCCTGGCTGATGCTGGCCGAGGAACGGGGCATCGAGCTGCGTTGGATCCCCATGGGTGACGACTACCGGCTCGACCTCACAGATCTCGACCGGCTCCTCGACGGGGTCAAGCTCGTCGCCTGCACCACCATGTCGAACGTCCTCGGGACAATCCCTCCCTTTGCCCGCATCGCCGATGCGGCCCACCGCGCCGGCGCCTTGGTACTGGCGGACGGGGCCCAGTCGGTCCCCCACCTCCCCACTGATGTGCGATCGCTGGGCTGTGACTTCCTCGCCTTCAGTGCCCACAAGATGCTCGGTCCCACCGGGATCGGAGTGTTGTGGGCCAGGCAGGAACTCCTTGACTCCATGCCTCCGTTCATGGGCGGTGGTGGGATGATCGCCGACGTCCGGCGCGACGGCTTCACGACCAACGAGCTCCCGTGGAAGTTCGAGGCGGGCACACCTCCCATCGCCGAGGCCGTCGGATTCGGTGCCGCCGTCGACTATCTCGACGCCGTGGGCATGGAGGCCATCCACAAGCACGAGCTGTCCCTCACGGCCTATGCCCTGGAAACTCTGGCCCAGCGCTTCGGCGACGACCTCCGCATCTTCGGGCCAGCCACGACCGACGAGCGCGGGGGTGTGCTGTCGTTGGCCTACCGCGACATCCATCCCCACGATCTGGCTCAGGTCCTCGATCAGCAGGGTGTGTGCGTCCGGGCCGGGCACCACTGCGCCAAACCGCTCATGCGTCGCCTGGGCGTAAACGCCACCGCGCGGGCGTCTCTCTACCTCTACAACGACGAATCAGATGTCGATACCCTGGCCGATGCGCTGGCCGAGGCCGCTACCCTCTTCGGGTAGCGGCCCGTCCGCCCCGTCAGAGACAATCATCCGCCGGCGAACGCCGCGCGGCATTTGAGGAGCCATGCCCGGACTCGAAGACCTCTATCGCGAGATCATCCTCGATCACTACCGCAGCCCCCGGAACCGGGGCGAGCTGCCGAGCCCACCGGCGCGTCGCGCCGAAGGCTTCAACCCCCTGTGCGGCGACGAGGTGGTCGTCTACGTGGACGTCGACGACGGAACCCTGAAGGACATCCGGATCTCCGGCCAGGGCTGTTCGATCAGCCAATCGTCAGCCTCGCTCATGTCCGGGGCCGTGAAGGGTAAGTCGTTGCCCGAGGTCCGTGACCTCATCCGCACCTTCAAAGCCATGATGTCGATCCACGAGGCCCGGCTGGGAGACGGCGACGCCGACGAGCCCGTCGCCCTCGACCCCGAGTCCCTGGGCGAACTGGCTGCGCTCCAAGGAGTGGTGAAGTTCCCCGTGCGGATCAAGTGCGCCACCTTGTCCTGGAACACCTTGGCTCAGGGACTCGATGACGCCGAGTCTCCGGACATCGCCACAGCCACCGACTGACGATTCGGTGGCGGCACGCCCGTACCGCCACCTGATTCTGTCGCTCCATCGGGTGTCGTCCGGATCAGCAGGGGACGGGATTGAACGCGCCGGTCCCGGGCACCGTGGTCGTGGTGGTGGGCGACGTGGTACTGGACGGTGACGTGGACGTCGTGACCGGGGGCACGGTAGTGGTGGGGATGGTCACCGCAGAGCCGTACTGCGTGAGAGGCGCCGTCAGGGGCCGGCTCGGTTGGGCACCGAGGAACTGGGAGATCGTCTGCTGAGCGGCAGGCTCTTGCACGACCTCGACATCTCCGGCAACCGAGGAGTACGCACCCGTGGTCGGTATCGTCGCCGTCTGCAGGCTCGAACCGGAGAAGGCGTGATACTTCTGCACCAGCGCCAGGAGGTCGCTCCCTGATGTGTTCTGGTCGACGGTGACGTCGTGGACTGCTGACCCGAGGAAGGCGTTGAGCGTCAGCGGGTTGAAGGTCGAGCGCACCTTGTCGATGACCGCCTTGATGATGACATTCTGGCGTTGGATGCGACCCAGGTCCCCACTGCCGTCGAACAGCCAGTACCCGGGCCGGACCTCGTATTCGTAGAAGCGCGACCGGGCCAGGGCCAGAGCCGTGGTGCCGTTGAGCGTCTGGCAACCCGCTTTGGGGATGCTGAGACCGGCGTTGTTGTTGCCGTTGTCGTTGTCCCTGACGGGGTAGGAGAAATTCAGATTGATCCCACCGACGGAGTTCACCAAGTCGACGACCCCGGTGAAGTCGATGATGACGAAGTGGGAGATCTGGATGCCGAAGGTGTTGTCGATGGTGGCGATGAGCGCGTCGGGTCCGTAGTTGAATGCGGCATTGATCTTGTTGTTAGTGGACAGTGCCGACCCCTTGGGAAGGTCCGACAGTTGCACGTAGGTGTCGCGGGGAATGGACAGGAGGCGGGCCGTCCCCGATGCGGGATCGACATGGAGGACCTTGATGGTGTCGCTGCGCTGACCACCGACGAGAGAGGCACTGCCGAAGGCCTGCGATGCGGCGCCGGTGTTCCCGGCACGCGAGTCGGATCCGACGATGAGCACGTTGTAAGGGGCGCCGGCGGGTACCGCGGCGCAGGTCTTGCACTTGACCGTCGTGATCTGGCCCAGACGGAACCGCAGGTACCCGTACACGCTGCTGGCGCCCACCAGCGTGACGGCCACGAAAATGACCGCCACCCGCAGGATCCGCTCACCGGTGCGGCGCTTCCTCTTCTTCCTCTTCGCCTCCTTGGGTGACAGGATTTCGGGCGGTACTGCGGTCCCGGAGGCCGTGTCGATCGGCAAGGAGCCCGGGCGCCGTTTTCCCCGGGGCGCCGCGTGGCGGCCGCGTCGGGCCGCGGGAGACCCCGGTTCGACACGCCGCGTCATATGGGCCAGAACGGTACCAGCGTCGTTCTGCAGGTCCACGGCGCCCCGGCCTGGACCGATGCTCAACCTTGGAGATGGCTGTGGACCAGGGCCGCGATCTCGGCCGGGCACTCGAGCGTGGCCATGTGCGCGGCGGCATCGAGGTCCGCCAAGTGGGCATCGGCGATGCCTGCTACATACGCCTCGGCGTGCGCCCGGGGAACAATGCCGTCGTGGCGCCCGTGCACCACCAACGCAGGAGCACTGATGCGGCCGAGCCGAGCCTTGAGCTTGGGGTTGTGGAGATACGGATTCCAGCCCAGCTTGGCCGTGGCCGCCTGAGCCTGGATGACCGGCCGGACGAGTTCGAACGGAATCGCGCCCGGGTTGGCGTCGGCTTGCGCCAGAGCCCGCATCATCTGGGCCACCGGATGGTCGGGATCGGCAAACAGTTCATCGGCAAGCTCGTCGAGGGCCCGTCCGAAGATCTCGGTGATGGGAGCACCGTCCACATAAAGCCCGACGGCGTTGACGAGCACAAGGCGACGGATCCGATCGGGCCAACGCGTGGCCAGTTCGGCTGCCATCCAGCCGCCGAGTGACAGACCGAGAAGATCGACCTGGGCGAAGCCCAACCGGTCGAGCACATCGAGCAGGTGGAACGAGGCGTCTTCGATATCGTCGATCTTTTCTAGACCCTGCGAGGCACCGAACCCGGGAAAGACCGGCGCGGCGACTTCACCCCGGTCGGCCAAGTCTTCGAGCAGCGCCATGGCGGCACCTTCTCCCTGCGCCGAATGCAGGTACACGAGGGGACATTCCCCGCCGCTGCCGCCGCGGCGGATCTCGATCTCTCCCACCGTTGTGGGTAGCGTCGCCTCGCGCAGAGCGGTCACGGCTGCGCCGGTGCGCCCAAGGCCGCTCCGGCCGGGTGGCGGAGGAATTCGCCATGATCGACTGCATAAGCGGCGGGCGCCTGATCGCCGGCATGGTCGTCGGGGGTGGACCCGAGTACTACTCGTTCTCGCTGAACCCGGCCCACGCCCGGGAGCGATTCAACGAGGCCCACGACCTGATCATCAAGGCGTGGACCGAGCCGGGCACGCGTCGGGCCGTTTCGCGTGGGGCTGCTCAGATGGGGTCGGTGAAACCGGGTCGCCGCACAGGTCTGGCATCGGCGACGACGTCGCCGGGAGTGATGTACTGCGCGTAGCCCGTGCGTTCCAGCTCCTCTGCCATGTCGGGTCCCCCGCTGGCCACGATGCGACCACCGACGAGCACATGCACGACATCGGGTCGCAGCACTGAAAGCAGCCGCTGATAGTGGGTGATGGCCAGCACGCCGAGGCCCCATTCATCGACACCGGCGCGGACCCTGTGGGCGACGTCGCGCAGTCCGTCCACGTCGAGACCGGAGTCGAGCTCGTCGAGAATGGCGATGTGGGGCCGCAGGACGGCGAGCTGCAAGGTCTCACTTCTCTTGCGCTCGCCTCCCGACAGATCCATGTTGACCGGTCGGTCGAGAAGCTTCGTCTCGAGACCGACCCTCACGGCCTCCGCCGCCGCTCTGTCGGTCGCCGAACCGTCGCCCGATCCGGCCACCGACGCCTGGCCGGTGGCGGCTAGCGCCTCCGCCAACAGTTCTTGGAGCCCGACCCCGGGAATCTCTGTCGGGTACTGAGGGGCGAGGAACAACCCGAGGCGCGCCCGTTGCCACGCCGGCAAGGCCAGGAGATCGTGGCCGTCGAGCGTCACGCTCCCTCCGAGCACCTGATAACCGGGACGGCCCATGAGCACGTGCGCCAGCGTGCTCTTGCCCGATCCGTTCGGGCCCATCACGGCATGGACCTCACCGCTTCGCACCTCGAGATCAATCCCGGCCAGAACCTCCCGGCTCGTCACGCCGGCGCGCAGGCCCTCCACGACCAGCTGGTGAGCGCTATTTGCAGTCGCCGTCACGGAAGTTCCACCATGACGTCGTCACCTTCGAGGCGCACCGTGTAGACGGGGACGGGTTTGGTGGCCGGCAGCGTCTGCGGTTCGCCCGTGCGCAAGTCGAACGTCGATCCGTGCTTCCAGCATTCGATCTCGCACTCCTCGGTCAGCACTTCGCCCTCCGACAACGAATAGTCCTCGTGGCTGCATGTGTCACCGATGGCGTAGAAATCGTCTCCGATCCGGACGAGGGCGATGCGATGCGCTCCGACTTCGAATCGGCGGGCCGAGGCGGCATCGATGTCGCCGCGTCCGCACAGGCGTACGACGTCACCCATCGTTGGCGTCCTGCGTGGCGGGCTCGACACGATCGGAGGGAAGACGACCGGCCAGCCGGTGACTGACGGCGTTTTCCACCCAGGGCCCCACACCGGGGAAGGGAGCGCGGTTGGCCAGGTCGGAGAAGAACCCGAGCACGATGAGCCGCTCGGCCACGGCGGGACTGATCCCGCGTGACTCCAGGTAGTAGCGCTGATCCTCGTCGATGGGACCTACCGTCGAGGCGTGGCTGCAGCGCACGTCGTTCTCCTCGATGTCGAGGTTCGGCACCGAGTCGGCGTGTGCTCCCTCGGACAGCACCAGGTTGTGGTTCGTCTGGAAAGCACGCGCACCATGGGCGCCGTTGCGGATGTGGATGAGACCGCTGTAGACGGACCGGGCCTCGTCGGCCACGGCCCCTTCGAAAAGCAACTCGCTCTCCGTTCGTGGCGCGTGGTGGTCCTGCAGAGTCCGAAAGTCGTGCACCTGTTTGTCGGTACCCAGATAGGCGGCCAGCAGCGCTGTGTGACCCCCCTGTCCTATGAGATCCGAATCGGTGCGTACCCGCGCGTAGCCACCGCCCAGGCTGACCGTGAACGACCGCAGAGTGGAGTTGCGACCCACCCGGCTGGCCTGCACGGCCAACTCGGTGCACGCCTGATCGAGCACCTGCAGGTTGGCGTAGCCCAGATGGGCGTCGTCCTCCACCTCGAGCTCGGTGACCGGTATGACAAGAACCGGAGGAGCCCGATGGTCGGCATCGGCCGCTCCCGTCGTGTCGGGGGCGCCGACGCTGGCATACAGCTCGATGACGCCCGCCTCGGCCGACGGGCCCACATGCACCAGGCTCCGCGGGAACGCCGCCGCCGAGCCCGATGCGGCGGCGCGGTCCACGAGATGGACGACTATCACGGGGTCGCGCAGTACGGCCTTTTTGGCTACGACGACATGGACGACATCGGCCAGGAAGGCATCGTGCAGTTCTCCGAATGCGTCGTGCGCCGGAGCCAGCTCGCCCAGTCCGGCGGGCGCATCGGAATTAGACAGCACCGACGTGACCGACAGCTGGTCGTCGGCCACCGACGGTTCGCTCTCCACGCCGACGATGGCACCGTTGTAGGTCACCACCAGGGCGGCACGTGACCCGAGGGGCTGGGCCAGGGCTCGACCCACTTCGAGATCGGGTCCTGGGGCACGGTCGGGGCGCTGAACGGGACCGAAGCTGGATAGATCGAAGCGGTCGATCCCGCTGTAACGCCAGACCTCTTCGGCCTCTTGCGGCAATGATCCGGCGGCGAAGCGCTCCCAGGCCCCGGCCCGGCGGGTGGCCAACCAAAGGGGGCCGGCCAGGGCAGAGGAGGCGTCGGCGGTGAAGGCGGTCAGGGTCATACCTCGTTCGAAGCGACGGGTGCGGTCACGCAGGCCACGGGGGTGGCTCCCACGTCCATGCTACCGGCCGAGCCGTGGCCTCCTGTCCGCCGGTATCGGCGTCGTAGGCTGGCCCGATGCCCGACCTCGAGGTACTCAGCATCGAACGCGACGGCCACGTGGCCACGGTATGGCTCGATCGTCCCGAAGCCCGCAACGCCATGGGGCCCGCCTTCTGGGACGACCTCACGGCGGCCATGGGGGATGTCTCGAACGACACCCACATCCGGGCCGTCGTGGTGGCGGCCCGAGGCCCCCACTTCAGCGTCGGCCTCGATCTGAAGGCGATGGCCGGCCTGCTCACCGGCACCACCGGCCGAGACGATGCCGAGCAACGGGCCCAGGGCGACGGGCCGCCCTCGATGGCCGTGCGGGCGGTGGCCGCCCGGGCCGGAGTCAAGCGGTTGCAACGATCGATCACGGCCGTGGCCGACTGTCCGAAGCCGGTAATCGCCGCCATCCACGGTTACTGCATCGGTGGCGGCGTCGATCTCACCAGCGCTTGCGACATCCGCCTGGCCAGTGCCGACGCCGTCTTCTCCGTGCGCGAGACGAAGGTGGCCATCGTGGCCGATTTGGGAAGCCTGCAGCGTCTCCCCCACATCATCGGCAAGGGCCACGTGGCCGAGCTCGCCTATACGGGCAAGGACATCACGGCGGCGCGGGCCAAGGAGATCGGGCTGGTGAACGAGGTGTTCCCCGACGTCGCCACCGTCGTCGCTGCCGCCCAGGATATGGCGGCAGAGATCGCCGCCAACTCTCCTCTGGCCGTTGAAGGGACCAAGGCGGTCCTCACCGCCGGCGAGGAACAGTCGGTGGCCGAGGGTCTCGAGTACGTGGCGACGTGGAACGCAGGAGTGCTGCAGTCCGATGACCTCGTCGAGGCCATGGCCGCTTTCATGGCCAAGCGGGCGCCGGAGTTCCGGGGTCGCTGACGGCTGAGGTTTCAGCGACGGCGCCACGGCCACCGGCGGCCGGATTTCTCACCCGCCGCCTCTTGCCGCTTCACGTCGGCCAGCGTCTCGGGCACAACAGCGTCGATGATGTCCTCCGCCTCCTCGAGAATGTGGGCGACGTCAGGACCGCCGGGTCCGGGTTCATCTTCGATGGCCGGCTCCACCAGGCTGCCGTGGACCCAGCCCACGTCCGCCAGTCGTCGGTCGTAGGACTGACAGTCATCGGGGCACCGCCACGGCGCCTCTGGCGCCAGGTCGAGCTCACAGAAGCGGACGACCTCGCCGGTGGCGTAGGTCCGGCTCTGGAAGTGCTTGCATTCCTCGCGCATGGGCACGACTGAGTCCTCCCCGCCTTCGCCCGGCACGTCGCCGGTGCGAGCACGCTCTTGTCCCGCCCGGCCACCGCGGCCGGGCTGTCTCCCGTCAGCCGACGGAGCCCTCCATCTGCAGTTCGATGAGCCGACTCCATTCGACGGCGTACTCCATGGGCAGCGTGCGGGTGATCGGCTCGATGAAACCGTTCACGATCATGCCCATGGCCTGGCTCTCGGAGAGTCCGCGACTCATCAGGTAGAAGAGTTGGTCGTCGCCCACCTTTGAGACGGTGGCCTCGTGACCGATCTGCGCGTCGCGCTCCTCGACCTCCATGTAGGGCTTCGTCTCCGACGTCGACTGCTCGTCGAGGATCAGCGCATCACAGCGCACGAAGCTCTTGGCATGCTTGGCTCCCTCGTTCACGTGGACGAGACCCCGGTACGTCGACAGGCCCCCGTCTTTGGAAATCGACTTCGACACGATGGTCGATGTCGTCTCGGGGGCGGCATGGACCATCTTCGCCCCGGCGTCCTGGTGTTGTCCGGCACCGGCATATGCCACCGACAGAACCTCGCCCGAAGCCTTCGGGCCCATCAGGTAGACCGAGGGGTATTTCATGGTCAGGCGCGATCCGATGTTCCCGTCGATCCACTCGACGCGTGCCTCGGCCTCGGCCCGGGCCCGCTTCGTCACCAGGTTGTAGACGTTGTTGGACCAGTTCTGGATTGTCGTGTAGGTGATGCGCGAACCGGGCAGGGCGACCAGCTCCACCACAGCCGAGTGCAGTGAGTCGGTCGAATAGACCGGTGCCGAACACCCCTCGACGTAGTGCACCTGCGAACCCTCGTCGGCGATGATCAGCGTCCGTTCGAATTGACCCATGTTTTCGGCGTTGATCCGGAAGTAGGCCTGCAGCGGCATCTCCACCTGGACGCCCGGAGGAACATAGATGAACGATCCGCCCGACCACACGGCCGAGTTGAGCGCGGCGAACTTGTTGTCGTTGGGGGGGATGATTGTGCCGAACCAACGACGCACCATGTCGGGGTACTCACGAATGGCGGTGTCCATGTCGCAAAACAACACGCCCTGGGCCTCGAGATCGGCCCGGTTGCGGTGGAAAACGACCTCGGACTCGTACTGGGCGGTGACACCCGAAAGGTACTTCCGCTCCGCTTCGGGGATGCCCAGCTTCTCGTAGGTGTCCTTGATGGCGTCGGGAAGGTCGTCCCACGAGTTGACCTGCCCCTCGGTGGGCTTGATGTAGTAGTAGATGTTGTCGAAGTCGAGGTCGGGCATGTTGACCGCGAACCACGCCGCCATGGGCTTGGCGAAGAACCGCTCCAGAGCCTTCAGCCGGAACTTGAGCATCCACTCCGGCTCCTTCTTCATGGCCGACATCTCGCGGACGATCTCCACCGAAAGGCCCTTCTTCGGCTTGAAGACATAGTCCTCGGCGTCACTCCAACCCAACTTGTACCGGCCGAGATCGAGATCGGTGGTGGTCATCTGCTACCTCTGACCTTGGGACGGCGGCCGCATCTGCGGTCACTCCCACGGTCGATCGGGGATTTCTCCTACCTAGATAGTAACAACGGGGGGGACCAGGGTGGGCCGCCCAAAAGGCCGTTCGCTGTGGGACCCTTCTCCCATGGTCTCATCCTCCCCCGCCGAACCCCCCCACGGCCCGCCCCCGGCGCCTGAGGGCCCCCCAGGCGCCGTCGAGACCCCCCCCGTGGCCCCCCGTCGCCCCGCCGTTCTCGAGACCCATGGGGACCACAGGGTGGACGACTGGCTGTGGCTGCGCGACCGGGACGACCCCGAGGTTCTCGCCCTGCTTCAGGCCGAGAACGCCTATACGGCCACCACTACGGCCCATCTGGCCGGCTTCCATGAGCACCTCTTCGGGGAGATCAGGTCTCGCATCGTCGAGACTGACCTGTCGGTCCCGGTCAAGAAGGACGACTGGTGGTACTACACCCGCACCGTCGAAGGACGCGACTACGCCATCCACTGCCGACTTCCCGTCCACGGCGAGGGTCGCGATCCGGGCACTCCCCCCGGCACCGATGCATCGGCGACGAGCTTCGACCTCGGCACCTGGTCCGACGAGCAGGTCCTGCTGGACGAGAACACGCTGGCCGGCGAGCACGCCTATCTGGACGTGGCCAACCTTTCGGTCAGTCCCGGTCATACCCGGCTGGCCTATGCCGTGGACACCACCGGCGACGAGAGGTTCACCCTGCGCGTCCGTGATCTGGACTCGGGAGAGGACCTTCCAGGAGAGATCGAGGGCACTTCGTACGGCGTGGCCTGGGCCAACGACAACGACACCATCTTCTTCACCCGCCCCGACGCAGCCAACCGCACGTACCAACTCTGGCGCCATCGGCTGGCAACGCCCTTCATGGACGATGACGTCCTCGTCCATGAAGAGGCCGACGAACGATTCCACCTGGGAGTGGACCGGACCAAGGACGGCGCTTTCATCGTCCTCGAACTGCACTCGAAGGTCACGGCCGAGGTTCACGTCATCGACGCCGACGAGCCCCGGTCGGACCCCCGGGTGGTGGAATCGCGCCGGCAAGGAATCGAATACCAGGTCGAACACCACGGAGACTCCTTTCTCCTTCTCACCAACGACTCCGCCGAGAACTTCCGGCTGGTGGCCACCCCGGCGGCCAATCCCGGGCGGGCCCGCTGGAGCGAGGTCATCGCCCACCGCGACGACGTCCGGCTCGAGGGCGTCGATGTCTTTGCCCGTCATCTCGTCAGCTATGAGCGGCTCGACGGCAACCCGCGCGTCCGCGTCATTGCCGTCCCCAGTCCCGAGGACGGCCCCGTCTTCGAACGGCCTCTGCCCGCCGGTACCTACATTCCCATCGCCGAGACCCCGTCGGCATCATGGGGAGGACCCAATCCCGACTTCGCCGGCACCGTCTTGCGTTACGACTACTCCTCGCTCATCACCCCCCGGACGATCTACGACCTCGATATGGACAGCGGCCACAGCGTCCTGCGCAAACAGCAGCCGGTCCTCGGTGGGTACGACCCCGACGCCTACGCCACCGAACGCCTGTGGGCCACCGCACCCGACGGCACCCGGGTTCCCATGTCGGTCGTCCACCGCCGCGACACTGCGCTCGACGGCACGGCGCCGTGTCTGCTCTACGGCTACGGCGCCTACGAGCACAGCATCGACCCCGTGTTCTCCGCCTTCCGTCTCAGCCTTCTCGAACGCGGCTTCGTCTTCGCCATCGCCCATGTCCGCGGCGGCGGCGAACTCGGCCGGAGGTGGTACGAGGATGGCAAGCTTCTGGCCAAGCCCCATACGTTCACCGACTTCGTGGCCTGCGCCCAGCATCTGGTCGATGGGCGCTGGACCAGTCCCGAACGACTGGTGGCCCGAGGTGGCTCGGCCGGTGGCCTCCTCATCGGCGCCGTCGCCAACCTCGCTCCCCAGGCCTTCCGGGCCATGGTGGCCGAAGTGCCGTTCGTCGACTGCCTCACCACCATGCTCGACGACACCCTCCCTCTCACCATCATCGAGTGGGAGGAGTGGGGCAACCCCGGCGCCGATCCCGAGATCTACGCCGTCATGAAGTCGTACAGCCCTTACGACAATGTCCGCGCCGTCCACTATCCGTCCATGTTGGTAACCGCAGGATTGGAAGATCCCCGTGTCGGCTACTGGGAGCCGACGAAGTGGGTGCAGAGACTCCGCGCCGCCGATCCCGCCGCCAGCGTGCGGTTCAAGGTGGAGTTGACCGCCGGTCACGCCGGTCCCTCGGGGCGCTACGACGCCTGGCGCGACGAGGCCTTCGTCCTGGCCTTCATCCTCGACGCCGTCGGCCTGGCTACTTGACGGGGCTCAGGTCGCTCCGAAGCGCATGTCGAACGGCGACCGGAACCCCGTCGGCAGAACCACCGGCTCACCGTTCAAGGTGACGTTCACGTCGTTGGCCGCTCCCAGACGCAGGACCAGGCTCCCGGTGGCGGCGATGGCCCGGCTCTGGCCTGTCTGGAGGGTTCCCGTCCACAGCACCGCTCCCGTCGACGCCTCAGTGGCGTCCACCCAACACAGACCGGTGGCGGCGAGATTGACCGTGTAGCTGGTCGACGGCGCTATGTAAGCCGCTGTGTTGGCCGTGGAGCTCGTCGCCTGCACCTGCGCGGGAACGGTGGACGTCGTTTGATGGTGGCTCACCTGACCAGAGCTCTTCGTGCGCGGGGTGGTTCCGTGCGCTTGCGGAGTGACTTGGTGAGACGGGGCCAACGCCACGGCCACGCCCACCACGAGACCGAGAACGACGACGGCGGCGGCCACCGGCACCACGCGCCCGAGTCTGCCGCTGCGGGCCCGACTCCGCCGGTCCATTCGGCCCAGCCCGTGCAGGCCCTTCGCCGGCGTGAGGGGCGAGATACGAGGTGACCCCTCGGTGCGATCTCGCGATCCTGCTTCGTCGACGAACACCAACTCCTGGCGCACGACGCCGCTGGCCGACGACGACGCCCGGACGGGACCCGAACGGGCATCCCGTGACCGCGCCGGAGCCTGGCCTACTGCTGCCGCCGGGCGCGCCGTTGCCGGTGGGCGCGCCGTTGCCGGGCGCGCTGCTGCCGGGCGCGCTGCTGCCGGGCGCGCTGCTGCAGCCGGGCGCGCTGCGGTGGCACGCTCCGGGGCGGGTGGCACGGGCGCGGTTGGCGCCGGCCCACTCGGAATCTGGCCCCCGCGGGTCTTCGGCGTCCGCGGCCCGGCGTCGGGGCCGGTGGCGCCGTCACGGGCAGGACCGGGCCGGCGATCGGCCATCGAACGAAGGGTGTCCAGGGTCTGCTGGTGACTCTGGATGGAGTGCCTCTCATCGGCGGGCCGCCGCCAGGTCACCCGGGCGATGACGGCACCGATCACGGCGATCGCAGCGACCACGAGGATGGCGGTCATCCCCACCATTCAAGTCAAAGCGAGGACCGATGGGTATCGCGGGCCGGCAGAGAGCTCCGAACAAGCGGCCCGGCGCTGGTCAGAAGGCCGGCGTTGCCGGAAAGGCGTAGTCCGTCGGTGCCGGTCGCGGAGGCGACCGCCGACCGAGGGCCGCCTCGATGCCCGGGGCCAGTCGCCGTGCTTTGGTCGCCTCGCCCTCTTCCACCCGGTCCTGGAACTCCGGCATCACCTCCCGGGCGAAGAGCTCGAGCGACTCACAGACGTCCTCATGGCGGTTACGACCGGCCTGACTGACGAAGATCAGCTGGTCGACTCCGGCCTCCTCGTAGGTCCTCACCAATTCCCGGATCTGATCAGGAGTGCCCACCGCCCCCCGCAGGGATCCGAGTCCCTGCTCCATCAGCTGGGCCCCAAGAGGCTGTCCGGTGCGGGCCGCGATCGACCGGCTGAAACCGAACCGGTCGCGGTTTTCCTGGAATTCCTCCCAGACATTGGTGAGCCCCGGCTTGTGCTTGCCGAAGACGTAGTAGTGGGCCAGGGAGTAACCGAAGAAGTGGCTACCGTCGATGCCCCGGTCGATGGCGGTGGCCTCGTCCTCATGGCACATCATGGGCAGCACGCAAGCCAGGTTGGCGTTGACACTGAACCCGCCGGGTACGCACTCCGACGACGAGATTGTGGCGTAGTAGTCGTCAACCCAGTGCTTCGCCTCCGCCGCTTCGATGAACGAGAAGGTCAGCGCGCCGATGCCTTTCGTCGCCGCCAGGTGGATCGACTCGCGGCGACTGCAAGCGACCCACAGTGGCGGGTGGGGCCGTTGGCGCGTCTTGGGCACGAGATTGCGCGGAGGCATATGGACGAAGTCGCCGTCGTAGCCGGCGAAGGGCTCCTCGACGAGCAGCCGGGTGATGACATCGAGCGCTTCGTGCCACTGGGCCCTCTTCGTGGCCCGCTCCACCCCGAAGCCGCCCAGCTCCGCTTCGGAGCTCGATTCTCCTGTGCCGAACTCCACCCGGCCATCGGATACCAGGTCGAGTGTGGCGATCCGCTCCGCCGTCCGCGCCGGATGATTGAAGCCGACCGGTAGCTGCACGATCCCGTGACCGAGCCGGATACGACTCGTCCGTTGGCTGGCGGCGGCCAGGAACACTTCGGGCGCCGACGAGTGCGAATACTCCTCGAGGAAATGGTGCTCCACAGCCCAGACGACGTCGAAACCCAGGGAGTCGGCCAATTCGACCTGATCGAGCGCATTTTTGAGCAGGGTGTGCTCATCGTCGGGGCCCCAGGGCCGCGGCAATTGGTGTTCGTAGAAAATCCCGAAGCGCACCGGGAGGGTCCTCTACCGATCCTCGTGCTCGAGCATTGCGTCGATGAGTCGCTCGATCAGGATCCGGTCCCTGTCCGACAGCCGCCTCAGCTTGATCGACAGCAGGGAACCGTCGTCATCGCCTTTCGGTGCATCGGCGGGGCCAAGGCTCCGCCGTCCTGCCTTCGCCCTTCCCACCCGGGCGAGGACATCCTCCACCGGCAACTCGAGAGCAGCTGCCACCCGCTCCAAGACATCCTGACTGGGGTTCGGAAGCAACCTGATTCCGCCGATGGCCTCCTTGCGGCCGGTCTCGAGATCGCGCCACAACGCCTCGGAGATCTTCGCCTTTCGTGCCGCGTCACGCCGACGGAGCCCGCGCTCCTCACGCTGTTCGACCAGCCACCGTCCGAACTCGACCCATTGACGCGACTCGTCCATCTGGCCAGCGTGCCGGTTCCCGCTACCCGAGTCCAGCCGGGGGCTGCCACCGGGTGATGACCGTTCCACATCCACCCCGCCGGCTCAGGTCCGCAAGCCGTAGTGCGGAAGCAGCCCGGCTTTCAGCTCCACGCGGCGCGGATTGTCCTGGTCGCGGGCCGATAGCACCGGGTCGGTCACCCCCCAGACGGCGGCGATATCCGGATCGTCCCACGCCACCCCGAGCTCGTCGGCCGGGTTGTAGTAACTGTCGACCAGGTACCACATGAGCAGATCGCTGTGAGAGGCGAACCCGTGGGCCACACCGGGCGGGATGAACACCCCGCGATCGACGTCGCCGTCAAGGTCGATCGCCAAAGTGGCCCCGTCGGTGGGCGAGCCCACCCGTAGGTCGTGGAGGATCACCCGGGCCTGACCGCGCAGCACATACCAGTAGTCGGCCTGGTGCAAGTGGTAGTGCAGGCCGACGATCGCTCCCGCCTGTTTCTCCGTCCGGTTGCCCTGAATCATCTCCCGACCGAGGCCGAACCATGAACGTCGGTAGGTCTCGACGAAGCGTCCGCGCTCGTCTCCATGCGAATCGGGCTCGACCACGACGACGTCGGTGATCATCTCGGAAGGCTTGATCTCGGGCACGGCACCACAGGCTACAGCGTCGCCCTCCTCGGGATTCGCCCGGTCAACGCAACCACGATCCGCCGCGCATCACGCCGTCGACCCTCAGGACTCGAATCGACCGAAGCCTCCCCGGTAGTACACGAGGGGGCGGCCCCGGTTGACTCCCATGTCGTTGACACGGCCGATCACCAGTTCATGGTCACCGGCATCGTGGGTGACGACCAGGCCACATTCCAACCAGGCGAGCACGCCCTCGAGCAAGGGCGCGCCATTTCCTGCGATCCGCCAGCCCACCCCAGCGAATTTGTCCCCACCGGAGACAGCGAAGTCGCGGCAAAGCGCTTCTTGGTCCTCGGCCAGCACGTTCACGCAGAAGGATCCGGCCTCGGCGATGCGTGGCCAACTGGTGGAGTTCTTCCCCGGTGCCAGCGCCACGAGCGGTGGGTCCAATGACAACGAGGCGAAGGCCTGGCACGTGAATCCGACGGGACCATCGTCCTCCATGGCTGTGATGACGGTCACGCCGGTGGCGAAATGACCCATGACCTCGCGGAAGCGGCCGGTGTCGAAGGGATGCCTCTCGGCCTCGTGCTGATCCTGTTGATCGACCTCGTCCATGGACGTCATGGATGGCCGAGTTCAATCGATGATCCCTCAGCCGCCGCCGAGACCGCCTCGAGTCGCGACGCCCCGGGGGCGCTCAATGCAGTGTCGACGAGGCGGTCGAGGATCTCGTCGGTGTGGTCGGGATCATGGTGAAACAGTGACAAGCGCCGGGCACCAGCCTCGGCCGCCACGTGGACCGCGTACCCAATGGTCGAGTGGCCCCAGGTGGCCTTCTCCACGAACTCCTCGTCTGTGTACTGCGCGTCGTGGATCAGCAGATCGGCGCCGTCGGACAACTCGAGCACGCTGGCCGCCACGGTCTGGCGGTTGGCGGGGGTCTGATGATCGCTTACGAAGGCCACACTGGCACCGTCAGCCTCGATCCGGAAACCCAGGGTCGTCCCCACGTGCGGGACCCGGCGCACCCGGATTTTGGCCGACCCGATGGCGAAGTCGTCTTCCTCGACCTCGTGGAAATCGATCGAACTGTGGAGCTCATTCACCTGCACCGGGAAGAACGGCGGGATGACCACCCGGTCGATCACGTCGTGAAGGGTGCCTCCGACCTGCGGCGGCCCGTACACCTCCATGCGGGTGCCGAAGCCGAGCAAAGGGGTGCAAAACGGCAATCCGATGATGTGATCCCAGTGCAGATGGGTGAGCAGCGCCGTCATTTCGATCGGCTCATCGGTGCCGTAACGGGCCTCGACCTCTCGACCGAATGGCCGCAGGCCTGTCCCGAGGTCGAGCACGATCGGCTGCTCATCACCAACGGTGATGGCCACGCACGACGTGTTTCCCCCGTAACGGAGGTATCCGGCCCCCGAACAGGGGCACGATCCCCGCACGCCGAAGAATGTGACTCGCAGCGTACGACCCCCTCGGTCTCGTCTCTCTTCTAAACGTTCCCGTCGCCATCGACGGCGGCGCCGTCTCGTTACCGGACCAGGGAGGTCCTAACCCCCCCGACACTACTCTTCTCCCATGCAAGAACAACGGGTGCGAGCCAACGACGTGGAGTTCTCATACCTGGAAGCGGGACCCGGCGACGGGCCGCTCGCCCTCTGTCTGCATGGTTTCCCGGACACGGCGCACACCTGGCGCCACCTGCTTCCGGAGCTGGCCCGGGTCGGCTACCACGCCGTGGCCCCGTGGATGCGCGGCTACGCCCCGACCGCGATTCCCGCCGACGGGTGCTACCAGACGGGGGCTCTGGCCACCGACGCCTGCGCGCTGCATGACGCTCTCGGGGGCGATGGGCGGGCGGTGCTCATCGGACATGACTGGGGCGCGGCCATGGCCACCGGCGCGGCCGTCCACGAACCCGACCGCTGGAGGCGGGTGGTGACCATGGCCCTACCGCCGTTGGCGGCAATGGCCGACTCGTTCTTCACCTACGCGCAGCTCAAACGGAGCTTTTACATCTTCATATTCCAGACCCCACTGGCCGAGACAGCCCTCTCCGTGGACGACCATTCCTTCATTGACGGACTGTGGGCCGATTGGTCGCCCGGTTATGACGGCGCCTGGGACGCCGCCCGGGTGAAGGAGGCGATGGGATCACCGGACAACCTGTCGGCGACCATCGGTTACTACCGCGCCATGTTCGATCCCTCCCTCCACGACCCCGCCTACGCCGACGCCCAGTCGGCGGTCGGGGGGACGCCTCCGCAACCGACGCTCTATCTCCATGGGGCCGACGACGGCTGCCTGGCCCTCGACGCCGTGGGCGACGTGCTGCCGTTCCTCTCAGCGGGCTCGGCCCAGATAACGCTCGAAAAGGCAGGTCACTTCCTCCAGGTCGAGCAGCCCCGGGCGGTAAACGATCACGTCCTGCGCTTCATTGGTTCCGCGTGAGCAGCGTCCGTCGGCCGCCTCGTCGAGCACAGCACGGGAGCGCCTGAGACCTGTCACGGCAAGGTCAGCACACCGCCTGACCGGCGCCGGGCGAGCCCTTCGGTGACGAGGGAGTCCGCCACCCGGCAGGCCCGGCCGGCATCGTCAGGCCAGCCACAGGCGGCGGCTAGTTCCCGCCGCGTTACCGGACCTTCCCGAAGGGCGTTGACCAGACGACCCCGGCCTTGGCGGTCGGAACCCACGAAGGCGCTCTGCTTCGACCGGGCCGCTGCGGGATCGGGCGACGGTCGTTCCCTGGCGGCCCAGGTGCACACTGACGCCAGTGGACAGAGCTCGCACCGGGGTGCCCGCGCCGTGCAGAGCAGGGCCCCGATCTCCATGAGCGACTGGTTCCACAACCAGCCCCGGCCCCGAGGCACGAGCGCATCAGCAATAACCTGGGCCTGTCCCGTCGAGATCGGGTCTCCGGCGAAGGCCCGGGCGATGACCCGGGCCACGTTCACATCGACCACGGCGACATCGGCCTCGAAGGCGAAAGCGAGGACGGCCCGGGCCGTGTAGGGCCCGATTCCCGGCAGCGCACTCAAAGCTTCAAGATCAGAGGGGACGAGGCCCCCGTGCTGCTCGACGATCACGGTGGCGGCCCGGTGGAGATTGAGGGCGCGTCGGTTGTAGCCGAGCCCGGCCCAGGCCCGCACGACGTCGCCCCCGGGGGCCGCCGAGCATGCCAGCACCGAAGGGAAGCGTCGCAAGAACAGTCGGTAGGCGTCGAGGACCCGCGCCGGTGACGTCTGTTGCAACATCACCTCGCTCACCAAGATGGCCCACGGGTTACGGGTGTCTCGCCAGGGAAACGACCGCAGGCCGACTCGACCGAACGACAACACCGCCCGGCGCACGGCGGCCCGTTTCTCACCGTCCAATCGAGCACCGCCGACCACGCCCAACGGTACCGAAGGGCGGCTACCGCTCACTCCCAGACGTCGTCTCCGTAGGGACGTCGACGTGGCGGTGCGGCGTCGCGCATCCAGACCATGAGCTTGCGGCGGAAGAAGCAGACCTCTTCACCGCGCTGGTTGAATCCCTTCGACTCGACGGTGACGACGCCTCGATCGGGTTTGGACGACGAAACGACCTTGTCCATCACCCGCGTCTCGGCGTAGATCGTGTCCCCGTGGAAAGTGGGCTTGCGGTGGATGAGGGACTCGACCTCGAGGTTGGCGATGCACGAGCCGCTCACGTCGGGGACGCTCATGCCGAGCACCAGGGAGTAGACGAGATTGCCCACGACCACGTTCTTCTTCTGCACGGTCTCATGCTCGGCAAACCACTCGTTGATGTGGAGGGGGTGATGGTTCATCGTCAACAGACAGAAGAGGTGGTCGTCGTACTCGGTGATTGTCTTCCCCGGCCAGTGCCGGTAGATATCACCGATCTCAAAGTCCTCGTAAGACCGACCAAAGGGACGTTCGTAGGTGGTCATGGCGCTCTCCGGCTCACTCTTCGGGTCGTGGCCGGGTGGTGAAACCGAGAGCCCAGTCCTCGTTGGTCTCGCCGTCGATGGTCAGACGCCACGTGTAGCGGTTGCCCGTCTCCAACGGAAGGGGGCCGAGATTGACGGCCAGGGCTACATCGATCGGGGTTCCGTCGGGAACCGTCTCGGGCCGGGCCACGTTGAACTCACCACGCACCTCGATGGGGTGGGTGCCCTCGGGCGTGTCGACCAGAACCGGTCGTCCGTCGGCATCCTCGAGATAGAGCTCCCAATGATGGGCCTGCTCGGCTTCGTGCCAGCCGACGTCGATCTTCATGGCGATGGCCGATGGCATCGGATCGGGTCCGGTCAGCGACCACCCGCCTCCGAGTACGAAGAGCTTTCCATCGGCCACCTGGGCCCCGTCGCACAACAGCATCGTCACTTTCACGACGGGCAGGCTACAGGCACGGGGCGGCTGTAACGTCTGGCGCCAGTGCCCAACGCCCTGCGTGACGATGTCTACCGGCGCCCCCTCGCCACCGCCCTCGAGAGGTTGGAGATCGGCCCGGGCTGGCGTTGTGTCGATGTCGGAGCCGGGGGTGGCGACGTTTCGGTCGCCCTGGCCGAGATCGTCGGCCGCCAAGGACGTGTCTACGCCGTCGACAGTGATCCCGCTGCCCGTGACGTGGCCGCCGCTGAAGCGGCCGCCTTCAGCCAGGTGCTCGCCATCACCCAGGCCGGAGAAGATCTGCTCCTGCCGGAACCGGTCGACCTGGCCTTCTGCCGGTTCCTGCTCATGCACGTCGTCGACCCGGCCGTCGTCCTCGCCCGGATGAGGCAGGCGGTCCGACCCGGTGGCTGGGTAGTGGCCCAGGAGCCGATCACCTCAGCCGGCCGGGTGGGCGGACTTCCGCTGTCCATGCCCGACGCCCTCCATCCCGACATCGGGGCACTCCTGCCGGCGCTCGTGCTCCATGCCGGCCTCGACATCGTCGACGCCTGGGCCGAGGCGCCGGCGGGCGTGGGCCCCGGGCCGGTCTCGGACTACCTCGCCGATCTGACCGGGGTCTCCCCCGGCGACGATGCCATCGTGCTTCCGCCCCTTGTCACCGTGATCGGGCGCGTCCACGGCGCCTAACCCCAGGATGCCAGACGACCAGGACCGGCCCTGATCGGACCCACTCGGAGAACCCGACCTGGTCGGCGGCGGTTCAGGAGAGGCGCCGCAAGGGTCTCAGAGTCGCACTGACAAGCCGGGCGGCGCGATAGGTCCGACTTGCGACGATCCCGGTCAGCTGGCTTTGGGTGATCAGAAGGCTGTCGGAGATGCGGCCGGACTCAGCCGCCAGGCGGTCGACTTCGCTTGCGAGGCGGGAGATTTCGGCGTTTGAGGTGGCGAGATGTTCGTCGAGCTGTGCGCTCATCGTACCCTCGGTCATTCGGGCCATCGCCAGCTTCGCCCCCAGGGCTTCTGTAATGGCCAGCGCGGTTCGGGCCAGCTCAGGACATCCATCGGTGTTCGCCACCAGCGCTTCGTGCAGGGCGACAATCCGGCTCCGATCGCGGTCCGGATCATCGAGCACGTGCATTACCCACTGCCGCACGAAGGCGACAGCCTGAGCCAGCGGAGCGCCGGGTTCCAGTGGGCGCTCGAGAACGAGACCGAACTCGATGTCGGGTTGATCACCGGCGTCGTCGAAAAAGTAGACGTCGACGAGGTCCCATGTCATCAAGCCTCGAACCAGGGCGCCCGCCAAGACGACGGCAAATTCCTCTGGCGTCCAACAGTGGACATGGATAGTGCGTCGGCGATGCAATTCCAGGAGGTCGTCGTTGAGTCGCACGGGGTCGTGCCAGTCTCGGACCTCCTCGGGATGGATGGGGGGCTGCCTGAAGAGCGCCTCACAGAACTCCCGGATATGTTCCGCGCTCACCTGCGTGACCCGGCGCTCGAATTCATCGAGGACATGCGCGAGCGACGTCGGTTCGCGCCCTGCATCGAATGTGCGGGTGCGGTCAGGGACAATCAGCACGAGCCGTCCGCCCGGACGCAGGACCCGATCGAACTCGCGCAGCGCCTCGATCGGGTTTGCCAGATGTTCGATGAGATGGCTGGCGATGACGACGTCGAATGACGCGTCCCTGACAGCCCGGAGGCCGTCGACATCGAGGTCGAGCTTGAGTTCAGCCGCAGGTCCCCAGGGCTGGCCGACGAGTTCCGGCCACGTGGCGTCCCTCCCACCGTCAACCGGACGGTCGGCGAACGTGACCCGTGCACCGGGTGCCGTCGGAAATGGCATGTGACCCGGACCGATCTCGAGGACATCGCCTGCCAATGTCTTCCCGATGTCCTGGCGCGGGTGCCGCCCGACAATCTTCTTCTTCTGTGTGAGGCCGATCGCAAAATCCTATGTCGTAGCGCGAGTCCGGACGTCAAGTGTGATCCGGCCTTCGAGGTCCCCGGGAAGGGCACTAACCTCCGTGCCCGTGACCGATCTGATTCCGGCTGACTTGGACCGCGCTGCCGCCGTCGTCGAACTGGCCGGTGCCGTGGTGAACTGCGCCGCCCGACGGCTGGGCGGCGCCGGAGATTTGGACAGAGAACAGGTCCTCGCTTATGACCTCGCCCATGCCGCAGCCGGGGTGAGAACGGCGCAGGCCGCGCTCGGTTACGGACGGAAGGGGATCGACGAGGCGCATATCGCTTGCGCCTTCGTGGCCGACGTTCTGGCCGACCTGACCTCCCGCCTCGTCGGGCGCGAGGAGGCGTGGGGTGCCCCCCGGGACTGGTGGGAGCCGGCCGCTTCCTTCCTGTCCGACTACCGCGACCCGGCTTACCTGAGCAGCCTTTGCGGTCGCGAAGGCGACCGGCATCTTGACGCCGACTTCGCCCTCGTCCGCGAGACGTTCCACCGGTTCGCCGAAGAGCGGCTCCGACCTCGGGCCGAGCACATCCACCGCGCCAACACCGACATTCCCGAGGACATCATCACCGGCCTGGCCGAGATGGGCGCCCTCGGGTTGTCGATCCCCGAAGAGTACGGCGGCTTCGCCGGCGGCGGCGAAAGCGACTACCTGGGCATGGTGGTGGCCACCGAGGAACTGGCGTGGGGCTCGCTCGGCGCCGGCGGCTCTCTCATCACGAGACCCGAGATCCTGGCGAGGGCTCTCGTCGCCGGCGGGACCGAGGAACAGAAGCAAAGGTGGCTCCCGGAGTTGGCGTCGGGCGCCGTCATGAATGCCGTGGCCGTCACCGAACCAGATTTTGGCTCCGACGTGGCCAATATCGTGACGTCGGCCACCTCCACCGAAGGCGGATGGCTCATCAACGGCGTGAAGACCTGGTGCACGTTCGCCGCTCGGGCCGACGTGATCATGCTGTTGGCCCGCACCGATCCGGATCGGTCGAAGGCCCACCGAGGCCTCTCGCTCTTCATCGTGGAGAAACCCCGTGGTGACGGCCATGGCTTCGCCTTCACCCAGAATCCTGCCTCCGAGGGACGCTCCGACGCTCCCGGTCGCATGGAGGGGAGGCCCATCGACACCCTCGGCTACCGGGGAATGCATTCCTACGAGATCGCCTTCGAGAACTGGTTCGTACCGGCCGACTATCTGGTCGGTGCCGAGGCCGGGGTGGGCCGCGGCTTCTACCTGCAGATGGCAGGTTTCGAGAACGGCCGGCTCCAGACGGCCGCTCGTGCCCTCGGGGTGATGCAGGCCGCCTATGAAGCCGCCTACGAGTACTCGGTGAACCGGGTGGTCTTCGGGCGACCGATCCTTGACTACCAGCTCACCAGGGCAAAGCTCGCACGGATGGCCTTCCTCATCCAGTGCACGCGCCAGTTCTCCTACGATGTGGCCCGGCTGATGTCCGCCGGGGAGGGGGCGCTCGAGGCGTCCATGCTCAAGGCCTACGTCTGCCGGGCGGCCGAGTGGGTGACACGCGAGGCCCTGCAGATCCACGGCGGCATGGGCTATGCCGAGGAATTCTCCGTCAGTCGGTACTTCGTCGACGCCCGCGTCCTGTCGATCTTCGAAGGTGCCGACGAAACCCTGGCTCTAAAGGTGGTGGCCCGGCGTCTCGTCGAACAGGCGACCTGACACTTCGGACCCCTCAAAGGTCAGACTCGGAGGGCGGGTCAGCTCTTCGAGCGGGACAGCCCAGCGCGCGTCCCACGTGTCACGAATTTGGTGGCCATCTTGCGACTGGCCTCGTCGATCATCTCATCGCCGAACATCACAGCACCCTTGCGGTCGTTCTCCGTGGCCTGCTGGTAGGCGTCGAGAATGTCCCAGGCCCGGTCGAACTGCTCCTGAGTCGGGGAGTACAGCTCATTGAGCACGGTTACCTGATCGGGGGTCAGCGCCCACTTGCCGTCGTAACCGAGCACCCGCGTACGCTGGGAGAAATCGCGCAGACCATCCATGTCCTTGACCCTCAGGTACGGGCCGTCGATCACCTGCAGGCCGTTGGCCCGGCCCGCCATCAAGATCCTGGAAAAGACGTAGTTGAAGTGGTCGCCCGGATATTCCGAGATCTGGACGCCGCCGGTGAGCACGGGCATCTCCATGGAGGCAGCGAAGTCGGCAGGCCCGAAGATGATCGTCTCGAGACGCGGTGAGGCCGCGCAGATCTCGTCGACATTGATCAGGCCTCTGGCCGTTTCGATCTGGGCCTCTATCCCTATATGGCCGACCGGAAGGCCACTGCGCTTCTCCACCTGGGTGAGAAGGAGGTCCAGCGCCACCACTTCGGCGGCCGACTGCACCTTGGGCAGCATGAGCTCATCGAGACGATCGCCGGAATTGCCCACCACCTCGATCACGTCGCCGTAGGTCCACTCGGTGTCCCAGGCGTTGATGCGCACGCACAGGACCCTGTCGTCCCACGGCTGCTTGCGTATGGCCTCGACCACCTTGGCCCGCGCTGCGTCCTTTTCGAGCGGTGCCACAGAGTCCTCGAGGTCGAGGAACGACATGTCGGCGGGAACGCTCGGCGCCTTCTCGAGGAAGCGCTCGTTCGAACCAGGGGTGGAGAAACAGGAGCGGCGGGGCAGGTTCCGGCTGCGTTCTGACATGCGACGATGATAATGGGCTGGTGGCACGCATCACCAGGTCACCGTCGTGAGGGGTCTCCTCTCAGGCCGCGACCAGGTCGGCGGGCACGAGTTGCTCGGTGAGAAGCCGGGCAAAGCGCGTCGGATCGCCGCCCACGAAGCGCCGGCACAGGGGTAGGCCTTCCACGTAGCAGGAGATGTAGGCGCGCCACGTCGGATGGAGGAGGAACTCGACGGCCTTCTCCGCCCGGGCCCGAGGCAACAGTGACCAGCGGGCCACCTCGTCGACGACAACATCCGGATCGGCCTCATCGACATAAAGGCGCCATGCGGCGTTGCCCCGGACGGCCCCGAGTGCTTCGCCTGCCTCCGACACCGCGGAGATCACGTCTGCGTCGTAGCGAATCCCGAGGGGGTGCAGATGGCCGGCCACGACGTTTTCCGGTCGAGGGCCGACAACCGTCTCCAATCCGAGATCAGCGAGTCCCTCGGCGATCAGGCACTGGGGGGTGCCGACGAGGAAGATGCTCTCCTCCAGCCACCGTCGGCGGCGGACAAGACCCACCTCCTTGCGCGAATGCTCGGTGTGGTGCCCGGGATAGGCCTCGTGTGCCACCAGGTGCGCCAGTGATATCGACAGGACAGGAAGGTCGGTATTCACCGCCACCCGCGAACGGAGATTCCCCAGATAGGTGTTGAAGCCC
This sequence comes from Acidimicrobiaceae bacterium, assembly GCA_003151475.1. Classification (GTDB taxonomy): domain Bacteria; phylum Actinomycetota; class Acidimicrobiia; order Acidimicrobiales; family UBA8190; genus Palsa-661. The sequence continues at coordinate 29,558 of PLXQ01000045.1, forward strand.
GACCACGGCTTGTCGCTGACCAACTCGAAATCGACGTGCTCACCGTCGGGAAGTCCGAAAAGGCGATCAGTTCTCTCCCGCAAGTCCTCGGCCAGCGAGGAGATGGCATCGGGGAGTCGGTCAGGCGCAACGACGTGCGACTCGCGCCACGCGATCAGACGCTCGGCGATAGGCCCCGTTCCTGGCAGAGCCTCGGCCAGCCGCTGGTGGGCGGCGGCGATCTCGTCTTCTGGAACCGGCGTCGGGCGCACGCCGTAACAGGACTCGACCTCCTCGACATAACCCACGGATTCGCCTGACAATTTCCGGGCCGTCGTGAGCAATCCCACAACCTGGGCCCGCAGCCAGCGTCGCCGCGAGGCGGTGACGAGATCGCTCTCGATGACCCCTGTCTGATCGTCGAGCTCGGTGCCGGCGTCGAGCGATGCCACGAGAGCACGCGCCTCTGCTACCAACTTGTCGGGCGGGAGCGGCGAGCCGGCGGCGGCGCGCGTCGCCGGTCCCGGTGGTCCGTAGTACGCGTCGACGAAGCCATCGATGTGTCGACCAAGAGCGAGGCCGAGCTCGATGTAGCGCCCGACCTCTCCGGCCGGCCGGCCGGCGGCGGCGTTCACCCGAGCCGGGCGTGAAGAAAGTCGATCGTCCGCTGCCAGGCCAGGGCCGATGCGGCGGCGTCGTAGACCTCGGGTCGGGTGTCGTTGAAGAAGGCGTGATCGGCGCCGGCGTAGTGATGGAATGTGGCGTCTACGCCGAGCGCCTTCAGCTGTGCTTCGAGGGCGTTGGCCGCTTCGGGACCGAAGAAACCATCGAGCTCAGCGATATGGGCGAGCACGGCGCCGCTCATCTTGGAAAAGTCGGGTTGGGCTTCGGGCCAGGGAATCACGCCGTAGAACGCCACGCAGGCGGAGATGGCATCGGGCCGTTGGGTGGCCAGCACCAGAGCGAGGCCACCACCCATGCAGAACCCGACGACGCCCACAGTGTCGCGGCCCGATCGGCGGCGCAACTCGTCCACGGCGCCGGACATGTCCTTGCCGGCGCGATCGAGCTGCATGGCCATCATTTCCTTGCCCGCTTCATCGGGCTCAGAAACTTGCTTGCCGCGGTACAGATCGGGAGCCAAAGCCACAAATCCTTCGGCCGCGAACCTGTCGCAGACGTCCTTGATGTGCGGCACGAGCCCCCACCACTCCTGGATCACCACCACCCCGGGACCTGAACCCGACGGGGGAACGGCCAGATAGCCCTGATCGGTGGAACCGTTGCTCGGGAATTCGATCATCTCGCCCATGAGGGTCGACGCTACCGGTGAGCGGGGCGCGCTACCAACGCGCCAGCAGCTCCGGGGGCTCCGGGCAGTCGCTTCCGGCCAACGCCACCCGTGGCGATTGTGCCCCATTGGGTCCGACCACACGTTCGACACCGGCGATATCGACCACGACGCCGGAGCGGCTCCCGGCAGCGGCCTCAAGTTTGCGGGCGACGGCGTCCCACACGCGGGGCGGCAGTATCCGACCCACCCCCGCTTCCAACCAGAGCGGAACTTCGACCGCCCGGGCCGCCTCGATCAATCCGAGCACGTCGGCGTCGACAACCATGGCGCCAGGACCGAACGCGTCGACCTGCACCACGACGACGTCGGCACTGGCCACGTCACTCACGCCACCGCGACGCACGATGCGGGCGCCGGGTGGAAGGGCGGCATCGAGCAGCGCCTCGGTCAGGTCGCACTCGAGGGCGTCGGCGCAGCGCTCCCCTTCGGCCACGGGGTCACCGGCGGTGACGATCCGGGCCGCCACCCACCACATCGGCCCACATCCCGGATGGCGATCGAGCAATCGACGACAGGCGGGCAGCACGGCCTGAGGTTCGCGGTCAGCGAGGTCGGCCAGGGCCCAGGCAGCCTCGGCGGCGAGTACGTCAGGCGCCCCCCAGCCGGCCCGGGCCACATAGCGGAGACGCTCGATGGGATGCACTGATCCGACGTTAATGGCGCCATCGCCTGCTCTGTATACCGGTCTGGCTCGCTCCGTCCCAGTGGGGCCCCGGGACCGGCCTTTTCCACGGCCCTCTCAAAACACCAGGTCAGGGGCCTGGGCGGCCCGAATTCCTTGCTATAGGCATCTCTTCTTGCTAGACATAACTCCCGTTGTGACTCGCCTCGAGCCCCCCTCGACGGCGCGATTTCGTCGGCGGACGCGTGGTCCCTGGGGTGTCGTGCTGCTGAGCTGTACCGCCGGCACCCTGATGCTCGGGGCTCTCCTTACGGTCACACTCTCCGCCTCGGCCGACAGCATCACGAGCGCCAAAGCCCAGGCCACGGCCCTGGCCAACCAGATCCAGGCGCAAGCCCAGCAGCTGGCAGCTCTGAGCGAACAGTACGACCAAGCGGTGATTCGGGTCGGACAACTCGACCAACAGCTCGCGCAGACCCGCACCCAGATCGCCCAGACCAAGGCCCGGGTCTCGTCAGACCAGGCCAACCTCCGTCAGCAGGCCCTCGACATCTACACATCGGGGGGAAGCGACAACGGCCTCGAACAACTGTTCGCGCCAGGCGGGGAACAGTCTTCGGTCACCGGTGAGTACCAGAAGGTAGCGAGCGGCAACGTGTCGAACGCCATCGACCAGCTCAGCCGGGCGGAGGACACACTCAACACACAAGAGAGCCAGCTGCAGAACACCGAGACTCAGGCTCAGGCGGCACTGACCCAGGCGGCGGCGGCCAAGCAGGGGGCGCAGACCGAGTTGGCGGACCAGCAGGCCACGCTGGCGAAGGTCAAGGGTCACATCGCCTCTCTCGTAGCCGAGCAGCAACGGGAGGCGGCGGCGGCCCAAGCGGCAGCCTTCCAGCGGAAGCTGGCCGCGGAGGCAGCAGCCAGCGCCGCTGTCTCGGGCGCCGGGACCAACATCCCTCCCCCCTCAGCCGGTGGCTCCGCAGCGGTGGCGGCGGCCATGAGTCAGTTGGGTGTCCCCTACGTCTGGGCCGGGTCCACACCCGGGCAAGGCTTCGACTGCTCGGGCTTGACCATGTGGGCCTGGGGCAGAGCGGGGGTCGGCCTGCCCCACTCGGCGGCGGCTCAGTACGACGACACCGAGCATGTGCCGTTGTCCGATCTGCAGCCGGGAGACCTTCTCTTCTACGACGAAGGGGGGACGATCGGGCACGTGACGATGTACATCGGACCTGGCCGGATGGTTCAGGCACCGGAAACGGGCGAGAACGTCCAGGTCACCGGCATCTGGTCGAACGGGCTCGTCGGAGCCGGTCGACCGTAGGGCTCCACGCCCCTCTCAGACCAGACCGATCAGCCGTCGGGGGGAGCGGCCAGCAGTCCCGGGGGGACTCGTCCTTCGGCCCCGGCCTGGCGCGGGCCCGGCGGCCTCGAGAAGCGAAACGGCAATCCTTCGCGCCCGGCCTGGACGACCACGGCCTGACCGGTGTCGTCGCCGAGCACGCAACCGAGCACGGCGTCCACCACCGCCTCGGGAGCGATGAGCGGGAAGTGCGACGCCGCCAACAGATCTCGGACGTCGTCGACGAGCGGTGTGTCCACGAGCCCCGGACAGACGGCGTTCACGGTGATGCTGTCCGCCGTCAGGCGTAGCGCCAGGCCCCGTACGAGACCGACGACGGCATGCTTGGTCATGGCGTAGATCGGGTCGGCGGCGAAAGCCACGAGGCCGGCCAACGACGCCGTGGCCACGATGGCCCCACCGCCACGGTCGATGAGCTCGGGGACGAGGGCGCGGCACCCGAAAACCACACCGTCGACGTTGATGGACACAATGCGTCGGTACTGGTCGTCGGTGAGAGCAGCGATATCGCCCTCCGGCGTCGTCACCCCCGCATTCAGATAGACCGCATCGACACCGCCGAGGCTCCTGACGGACTCGACCACCGCCACCCAGTCCTCGGGTTTGCTGACGTCGGCACCGACGGCCACACCGCCGAGGCCGCCGGCGACGCGGCGCACCTTTTCCTCGGCGATGTCCACCGCCACCACGGTGGCGCCCTCGGCCGCGAAGCGGGTGGCACAGGCCAGGCCGATTCCCGACGCAGCGCCGGTGATGACCGCCACCTTCCCCTCTAGCGTTCCCACGATCCCTCCTCAGCCGGCGACGCTGGCAGCGTAGGTTCCGAACTCGAGCCCGCGCCGCCTTAGGCACGCCCGACCATGACTGGGCGAACGGCCTCACGACTGGCGGCGGCCGGACTGACGTCATCACCACCGACGGCGACGGTACGCTGAGCCCAGCCGGGTGCCCCACCTGGTACCCAGCCGAGGACCATCGTGAAGCCGATTCCCGTCGCATTCCACATAGGACCCCTGGAGGTCCACACCTACGGCATCGGTCTGGCCATCACCTTCTGGTTCGCCTACCGCTATTTCGAGCGCCGGCTCCGGAACAACGCCTACCCGTGGCAATGGTTCACCGGCGTGTTCCTGTGGATCGTGGTGGCCTCCATCGCCGGCGCCCGGCTCCTGCACGTCGTGGCCAATTGGTCGACCTACAGTGCCCACCCGTCGCAGATCCTGGCCATATGGCAGGGCGGACTGTCATCGTTCGGGGGCTTGCTGTTCGGTATCCCCGTGGGAGTGATCCTGGCCCGTCGGCGGTGTCCGGAACTGCCGTCGATACGAGCCCTGGACATCGTGAGCCCCGTCCTCATGGCCGCCTGGGGTGTGGGGCGTCTCCTGGGCCCACAGCTGATGGTGGCCGGTGGGGGCCGCCAGACGACGGCCTGGTGGGGTCTGCGCTACGCCGGGCAGGCGGGCAAGCGGGTCCCGGTCCCTCTCATCCAGGCCTTCGACAGCTTCATCATCTTCGCCATCCTGCTCCTCATCGAGCACTACATCCGAAACCGGCCCGTCGGCTTCGTGGTCGCCGCCACCGCCGCGTTGTGGGGCCTGGGCCGGTTCTTCGAGGAGAACGTCTTCCTGCGACAGAACGACCACGTCGGTTCCTGGTTGGTCCAAGGCGCCGGTCTCGGACTCTTTGCCGTCGGGCTCATCACCATGGTCGTGCTGTGGCGACGTCCTCGCCCCGAACCCGCCGCCGAACGCGACCCCGACCACAGCGACAATCTCAACGAGACGCCGCCATTGGCCGCCGATTCTCCGGTGGAGGTCTGAGGACATCTCGCCCTTGATCGACTGAACCCTGGTCAGGTCCCCTTCTCGACACCGGCGGGCCGGCCGGGACCGGGTGGTCCGGCGAACGCCTGAGCAATGGACATCCACTCGGTGGCGGCATCGCCCTCGACCACGAGTCCTGTATCGGAGACGTTGCGGCGCTGGGTGACAACGAGACAGAAGTCGAGAGCCGGACCGCTGATGCTGTCGGTCGCATCACGCTCTTGAAACTCCCAGAATTCGTCCGCCGGGCCGGTCAAAGCGACATGCACTGGCGTGGAAGGCGGTTCCAGGCCGCGCACCGCATAGGAGAACGGACGAGTCCTGACGCCGAGGTGTGCAATATGGCGGAGCCTGGCGGTCGCCACGCGGCGAGTGCCCAGGGCGTCGGCCACGTCCTGGCCGTGGGCCCATGTCTCCATGAGGCGGGCCGACACGAAAGAGAGCGCTCCCATCGGTGGGCCGAACCACGGTACGCGTGCACCAGGGGACAGAGCTCTTGCCGCGCGCACCATGGTCTCGCGACTCGAGCGCCACCAGGTCAACAATTCGGTGCCAGACGAGGCGCGTCCGCGCCGCAGATGCTCCGCCATCGGGTCGGCTGCCGAAATTGCTGCGTCGGCCAACGCGGTGAAGGCGGCGGGGTCGGTCATGGCCAGAACGGCAGCGTCGTCGAAGAAGGCCAGGTGGCTCATCTGATCCCGAACAGCCCACCCGGCAGCCGGCGTGGGCCGATCCCAATCAGGCTCGTCGATCGAATCCACCATGGCATCGAGATCCGAGTGCTCGGCTTCGATATCGGCGAGGAGCTCGTCCAGGGTCGTCGGTCGCTCGTCCACCACGACAAGGTAGCCCGGTCGATTGCGTGGGCAATCAAAACGCTCTCCGGTAGGCTGGTGGTGTGACCACCGTGTGCTGGCTTGACGACCTGGAAATGCAGGCCTGGCGGTCGTTGCTGAGCGCCCACTCCCGATTGATGGCTCGACTCGACGCCGAGCTCCAGGCTTCGCAGGGAATGTCGGTGTCGGACTACGGGGTACTCGTCCAACTGTCCGAGGCCGAAGAGGGGCGGATGCGGATGAGCGAGTTGGCCGACCACCTCCTGTTGTCGCCAAGCGGCCTGACCCGCCGCCTGGACGGCCTCGTCGGCGCCGGACTGGTCGACCGGGTCCGCTGCCCCACCGATCGACGGGGCGCCTACGCCGTGCTGACCGCCACCGGTCGTGCTCGGCTCGAGGAAGCGGCGCCCGATCATGTGGAGCAGGTGCGCCGGCATTTCGTCAACCGGCTCAGCCGGCGCCAACTCGAAGCACTGGTCGACACGCTGAACAAGGTTGCCAGCTCGCCGCCCTGCCCGGGGCGGTAGCAGACATCGGCCGGTTTTCTCCGCCGCCCCCGGCGCGGCAACATGTGGCCCTTGCCTAGTCACCCGAGCGAAGCTCCCGCTGCCATGCCCACCCCTGCGAGCGCAGCCGCCGGCGGGAAGATGGCAGATCCGGCGAGGCCTGAGGCCATACCGAGCGACGAGGCGTCCATCGCCGAGGGTGAGTGCGGCACGAAAACGAGACGGTGGCACTTCCGCCTCATCGCCATCTCCCTCGTCGGTCTGGGTCTTCGGATCGGCTACGTCTATCTGTACCGTCGCCACGCCGCTCCCACCGGTGATGCCTTCTTCTACCACTACCAGGCCAACCTGCTCGTGGCGGGCAAGTGGTTTATCAACCCGTACCAGTATTTCTATTTCAAACACGCCGTACCGGCGGCAGACCATCCCCCGCTGTGGACGCTTGTCCTGGCGCTGGCATCGCTCGTTGGGATAAAGAGTTTCTTCGCCCAGATCCTGTGGAGCTGCGTGATCGGCTCGGTGGCCGTCTGGCTCGTTGGTCTGGCCGGCCGGGAAGTCATGGAACCGCGCACAGGGCTAATCGCCGCTGGGATCGCCGCTGTTTACCCGAACTTCTGGATCAACGATGGCAGCCTGCTGTCAGAGACCCTCGTTCTGACCCTCACGGCGCTGACGGTCTGGGCTTTCTACCGACTGTGGAACCACCCGTCGCTCGCGAGAGCGGCGTGGTTGGGCTGTGCCTGTGCGCTCGACGCCCTGGCGCGGTCGGAACTTGTCCTGTTGGTTCCGATCTTCGTGATCGCCGCCGGGCTGCTCGTCCGGAAGCAGCGCGTCCGTCGTCGCCTTGCCCTCTGTGTCATCACCGGCGTGGCCGCCCTCGTAACATTCATTCCGTGGTACGCCTACAATCTGTCTCGCTTCAGCGATTCGGTTCCCCTGTCCAGCCAACTCGGGGTAACCCTGGCGACAGCCAACTGCAACACCACCTACTACGGGACGCTACTGGGATACTGGTCGCTCGGATGCGCGTTACGCGTCCACACGACGAAAGGGGCAGACCCATCGGTTCAGGATCATGAATTCCGTGAGGCGGCGATCCAATACGCGGAACATCACAAAGGTCGGGTACCCGTTGTCGTAGCGGCTCGACTGGGACGCGAACTCGACCTCTACCGTCCGTTGCAACAGATCGACCTCGAATGGTCGATCCTGGGACGCCCTCGCCTCGTGGCATACATCGGGATGGGTGCCTACTACTTCTGTACAGCCCTTGCTGTTTCGGGTTTCGTGGTACTGCGCCGACGTCGCATCGTGATGGTTCCCTTCGCCGCACTCATCTTTGTCACTCTGCTCGTCGCCGCAGCCACGTTCGGGCAGACCCGCTACCGAACCGGTCTCGATGCCGCCATTGTCATTTTGGCGGCGGTGGCGATCGGCCAATTCCTGAGTCCAACCCGGTTGCGACAGCCACGCGGAAAACACGCTTCGGTCATCGATACTCTCGATATCGAGCACAGACGCCCGTGACGAGATGGTTTCGAACCTGGGAACCAGCTGTGCTCCAGACACTGCGGCCCACCCTCCGACTGGAGGAGTGGAATTGGGTCCGTCACCAGGCGAATTAAGCCGGTTCTGGACTCTCGGCCGCCTCCCCGGTGATGCATTGGACGGGGGCTAGCATCGCGGGAGGTCAGCCTGGTTGAGGAGTTCGGCGATGAAGTTTGTGCGTGACGTCGTGGTGGTCGGGGGATGTGGTCATGTCGGGCTACCGCTCGGTCTCGCGTTCGCCGACCGTGGACTCGAGGTCGGTCTTTTCGACCTCAATGAGGAAGCAGTGGCCGGCGTGACGTCGGGTCACATGCCCTTTCAGGAAGCAGGCAGTCAGGACGTACTCAATCGAGTGATCGGCAGCCGGCTCATAGCCACTACTGATCCCTCCATTGTCAGCACAGCCGAGAATGTGGTCGTTGTCATCGGCACTCCCGTTGACGAACACCTGAATCCAGATCCGAACGTCGTGGCCAGTGCGGTCGCCGATCTCGCCCCCCACCTCGTCGACGGGCAGCTCCTCGTGCTTCGCTCGACTCTCTTTCCGGGTACGACCGCTCTGGTCGAGCAAGAACTGACCCGACTAAGTCTGCAACTCGACGTTAGCTTCTGTCCGGAAAGAATTGCTGAAGGCAAGGCAATGACCGAACTTTATGAGCTACCCCAGATTGTTTCAGGACGCTCGGACTCCGTGCTCCAACGGGCCGAGAAGCTCTTTCGCAATCTCGCCTCACAGATGGTCCGTCTCTCACCCGAAGAAGCCGAATTGGCGAAGCTTTTCACAAACACCTGGCGCTATATCAAGTTTGCCACTGCGAATCAGCTCTTCATGATGGCAAATGACTTCGATCTCGACTACGAACGCATTCGAACGGCATTGGCGTTCGACTATCCACGGGCCGCCGATCTTCCCCGCGCCGGCTTTGCCGCCGGGCCGTGCCTTCTCAAAGACACCATGCAGTTGGCAGCGTTCAACAACAACAATTTTGTCTTAGGCCATGCGGCCATGATGGTGAACGAAGGGCTTCCGCTCTATATGGTCTCGAGGCTGGAGCACCGATTCCCGCTTCGCGACCTGTCTGTGGGAGTTCTCGGGATGGCCTTCAAAGGTGAATCCGACGACACTCGTTCCAGCCTGAGTTACAAGCTCAAACGGATCCTACGTTTCAAAGCGCGAGAGGTTCTCTGTACCGACCCGTATGTGTCCACCGACCCAGACCTGCTACCACTGGACGACGTGGTCGAGCGGTCGGATCTGCTCATCGTGGCCGCCCCACACAGGGCTTATCGGGACCTGAAAACATCCGTGCCTGTCATAGACATCTGGGGCGCCGATGGCGAAGGGACGAAACTGTGAAACCCAGAGTCTCAATAGTCGTCACCGCCTATAACGAAGGCGAGGAAATCGTTGCCTACCTTGACCGGCTCTTGGAGTCAGTCACCCTTCCTTGCGAAGTCCTTGTTGTCTTCGACTCTGCAGACGATACGACCGCCCCCTGGGTACAGAAATACTCCCGCGACGACGCTCGCGTTGTTCCTACGCTGAACACGTACGGGCGTGGCCCTGCTCGAGCCATCCGCTACGGATTCGATCACGCCAAGGCGGATGTAGTCGTCGTGACGATGGCTGACGGTTGTGACGATCCGATGCAGATCGACCCTCTCGTGCGCCTCGTCGAGCGTGGAGTCGTGGTTGCGGCCGCTTCCAGGTATATGCGCGGTGGGCAGCAGATCGGCGGCCCCGCACTGAAGAGTGCTCTTTCTCGTCTTGCTGGGCTTTCACTGCACCTGCTGACGCGGGTCGGAACCCGAGACGCCACGAACTCCTTCAAGGCCTACTCAGTAGAGTTCGTCCGAAGAGTCGGCATCGAGTCCGACCACGGTTTCGAAGTAGGTCTTGAGCTCGTGGCCAAAGCCCGTCGCCACCGGTTGAGAGTTGCCGAACTTCCAACGATTTGGCTGGAACGCAGCTTCGGTCAGTCGAACTTCCGTCTGGCAAAGTGGATCCCGCGGTACCTCCGGTGGTATCTGTATGCGTTCGGTTCGAAGCCCTCAGGCGATTCTTCCTCGCTGAACGATCTGAGCGCTTTGACCCCGAAGGCGCCGGAACAACACTAACTACGCGCCAGCGACTCACAAAACGAAGCGGAAGGGCGGGTTCGATGAGCAGAGTCCTGGTAAGTGGATCAGCCGGCTTCATCGGCGGTTACGTCGTCGAAGATTTGCTCGGACGCGGACATAATGTCGTCGGAATCGACAATCTCTCCAAATACGGCCAGGTCGCCAAGTCGTATGACGATGACCCGGCCTACCAGTTCGTCGAGGGGGACTGTCGCGACATAGATCTCATGACCAAAGTTGCAAGTGAGTGTGACCACTTCATCGCTGGGGCGGCGATGATCGGCGGTATCTCGTACTTCCATACCTATGCCTACGACCTGTTGGCAACCAATGAGCGCATCATCGCCGCATCGTGCGACGCTGCCATCGCCGCCCACGGGGCCGGCACACTCGAAAAGGTCACCTTTCTTTCTTCGTCGATGGTCTATGAGTCGACTGACGAATGGCCCTCGTACGAGGGACAGGAACGCGTCATTCCTCCTCCGTTGTCGTCGTATGGATTCCAGAAACTGGCGGTGGAGTATTTCGCCCGGGCAGCCCACGACCAATACGGTCTTCCCTACACAATCGTGCGACCTTTCAATTGCGTCGGTATCGGTGAGAGCCGCGCCCTCGGCGACACCGAAATCCTTTCCGGGAATGTCAAACTGGCGATGAGCCACGTGGTTCCCGACCTGGTCCAAAAGGTTCTCAAGGGCCAGGACCCACTCCACATCCTCGGAGACGGAAGCCAGATACGTCACTACACCTACGGCGGCGACGTCGCCCGCGGCATCGTGGATGCGATGGCACACCCAGCGGCCCGTAACGACGATTTCAACATCTCGACCTCACAATCGACGACCGTTCTCGAGTTGGCTGAACTCATATGGCACAAAGTCAACGGCGCGGACGTCCCATTCCGCTATGTCTCAGATCCGGGATTCGAACACGATGTAGCCCGACGGATCCCATCAACAGAGAAGGCTGAGCGAGTTCTCGGTTTCAAGGCGACGACACCGCTCGACGAGATGCTCGATGAGGTCATTCCTTGGATCGCCGGCGCGATCCAGGATGGCGCCATCTGAGTTCGGACGTTGTGACGACAACCCCGCCAACTGCGCAACGTCGAAGCCGTCAAGCGCGACCCTCGTCTCCAGAAGTCGTCCACGCTGGCGGCGCTGAAAGCCAAGACCCACATCGTATTCCGGCCGGTAGGGCACGCTTTTATGGCGTTGTCGCCGTCGGTGGTGGCATCGCTGCTCTCTATGTGCTCTTTGTTCTCCACTACTCAATCAACGTCATCTTTTGGGACGAATGGGACGACGTGCCGATCATTCACGCCGCACTTCACTCACACCTCACACTCAGCGCCCTGTGGGCTCAGCACAATGAAAATCGAATCCTGGTCCCAAATCTGGTTGTGGTCGCGTTGTCTCTTGTGGATCATTACAACTCCAAGTCGATCATCCTGCTCAGCGCATTCTCATTCGTTGTCAGCTATGTCGTCCTGTTGGCTATCTTTCGAAAATACCTGGGCCGTGTCCTAACTCCGATCCACGCCCTATCCCTGGGAATCATCTGGTTCAGCCTGGAGGACACGGAGAATTCGCTATGGGCATTTCAGCTTGCTTGGTATCTGGTTGTGGCCTTCCTTCTGGCCATGATCTTCCTGCTCACCCAAAAGCGACAACATCGCGACACTTACCTCATCGGCGCTGTTCTGATCTCCGTAGCCGCTTCCTTCTCTTCTCTTCAAGGACTGATTCTGTGGCCGGTCGGCCTCATCTGCCTTCTATGGGATGGACCGCGCGATCGGAGGAGACTTTGGGAGTGTGCGTCTTGGCTTTTGGCGTGTGGCGTCACTGCGGTGATCTACTTCCGCAACTTCAATTTTCAAACGACGGGCAGCTCGCCTGGTTTCGCATTGCGGCATCCGATCGGAATGGCCAAGTTCTTCCTGGCGGCGCTTGGAAATGTCATCCCAATGACAAACAGCAATCTTTGGATCCACGAACTCATCGGTGCTGTGATTTTCGTCGGTGCCGTCTTCGTGGTGGTCCGGTCTCTTCGCCAGCAAACCATGCGCAATCGAAATCCTCTTCCTGTGGCCCTCATCGCCTTTGGATTTCTCTTTGACGGTTCCATCGTCCTCGGCCGGATCGGCTCCGGGATCGGCGGGGCACTGGCACCCCGATATACGATGGCCAACCTTCTCGTCGTGACCGGAATAGTCGTCTTCGCCTGGGGATACGCTCGACCAACGGAAAGCATCGCCCGACACGCAGGAAGATCGGCGAAAGCACGCCGCGCTGGATTCGTTCTCCTTGGCCTATTTCTGGTCGTTCTGATTGTCGACGGTACGACGTATGGCATCACCAGCGGGCGCACGACCCGTCAGAACCGACTCCTCGATGCTCGGATTATCGTGAACCTGGACAGAATCCCCGGGTCCCAACAGCAGCCACTCGCGGCAAGCTACGTCTTTCCGAACGTCACAGCCCTCCGTCCTTTCCTTCAGGAAGCGCGGAGCGACGACCTGAGCGTCTTCGCCCCCGGCCCCTACCGTTTCTACCGGCTCCAAGGTCCTCCGTCCTCTTGAAGCCAACTTCATGCAACAACGCTGTCTCGCTCGTCACTGAGGGAATTCCGAACCCGCCAAAAGAGAGGCTCCTTCCGTGACAGAGCAACGGACGATGCTTACCGCTGGGGGCACCCGTCCGCGCCCCGCGCACGCGCAGCGCTCCGTCACTGAAGCATGGTGGCGTCCTGCGCTGCGATTTGCTCTTGCTTTGGCCATAGGCGGAGGGCTCACCGATCTGGCGTGGCATCACATCGGAACCCATTTATCGGTGACAACCGACATCGTGGGGCGTACGACCTTCGCCGACTTCGACATCTACCGGTATCTGGATCGCTTCTATGACATTGCCCTCGCCTTGCCGGTCTTAACTACTTTGGCGTACCTGCTGATCGCCCAATTGGGGATATTGCGGGCGCCCAAGGTGACCCGTCCCTGGCCTCCCGATTTGGACACCTCCGATACCCTCGTCGGTCTTGCGCGGGGACCGGACGCCCCTGTCGCACCGGACCACAGCCTCGACAGTGAGAATCCTGGGTCTTCGTCCTTGATCTGGGCTCTTGCTCGCATCGCCCTGCCGGCACTGACGATCGGTTTCGAAGTCAATGCCTCGCTTTCGGCACATATCACCGCGCTGACCCGATCCTGGATCGTCGCCAGCCTTGCCTACGCGCTTGTGGTCATCGTCGTGGCCACATTGGTCTGCCTACGTCGTCGGGTGGTGTCGGCAACCGGAGGTCAACGAGACGGTGTCCGCGTCGGCGTATTTCTCATGCGTTATCTCGCCATTGACCTGGCACTGGTGAACTCGGCCGCCTCAATCGTCGTTATACCCCTCTTCGTTCTTGTTTCCTCGGGCACGGCCGTCACTGTGGTCGCCAACGGACACGTCACGTACTACCCGTGGTTCCCGCCTTGGCTAGGCGCCATCTGCACGCTCGCTGCGGTCACCATTTTGGTCAAGGCGCTCTTGCGTACTCGCGACAGGGGGTCCCGCCTGCGTTTCGAGCGACGCACGCTCTTCCTCGTCGTCGTTCCCGTGCTCGTGTTCATCATCTCTGCCGGGATCCCGGGTGCCCAGGGCCCGTTCCAGGGCTTTGACGACGCCCAGACGATGGTGGGTGCACAGCTCAGTGTCGGACATGGGTTGTGGCCATGGCGAGACCTCTTTCTCCTTCACGGTTTCCTTGCCGACGATCTCTATGGGGGCATCGGGATGTGGGTTCTTTCGCCGACCCGATGGGGATCGAACGCCGGGGTATCACTTCTCGTCGTGCCCTTCACCTTGATGGCGCTCTACGGCTTCATGGTCTACTTCTCGAGGAAGAACCGGCTACTCATGTTCGCCGGAACGCTGGCCCTCGTTCTCGGCCTGATTCAAGGCTGGGCCATCACCCGCTACATGCTCCTGCCGGTCGTGTTGATCCTCTTCGACCGCGTTTTGCGAAAGCCAAGCTGGGCTCGGTGCACTCTCCTGATGGCAAGCATTGTCTTCATCTCGATCGTCACTCCTGAGGCAACATTGATCATGTTGGGTGTCCTAGGCACCCTGATCGCGGCCGAAGCCGTGCATCGACCGCGACGAGAGCCGCTAAGGACAAGCTTCACGGGGACCATCCGGTGTTTTATCACGGGCGCAGGATTTACTCTCGCCTGGGTGGTATTCCTCAAAGCCACAGATACTTTGTCCGGATTCATCGCGTATTACCAGACGACAATCAGCGGACACGAACTGTGGGGGGCTTATTCGCCGCAATGGTCGCTCACCGCGTCCCCATGGTTGACCATTGAATTCGCGTTGCCCGTGTTCCTATTCCTGATGACAGCCTGGAGGGTCGTCGGCAAACTCCGGCGCCGAACGCCTTGGCGTCCAATCGAGTGGATCATAGTGGCGTCGTCGACTCCCGTGCTTCTTTTCTACCCGGTTGTGCTCGACCGCATGGATGGCGGCCATGTGAACGAGGTCTTCCAGACCCTCATTCCCTTTGTCGTGCTGTGGGCTATCGAGATAGTCGGCACCGCTGACACGCTCCTCGTTCAAGGCGCCAACTGGCTGATTCGTCGCTGGAGAGCATCGGCTCACCTGTCTCTGCGTGCTCCGGTGACCTTTCTGGCTGTTTTCGCCATCGCCTTCGGTTCGCCGATCTCCCTTGCCTCGTGGAAGGACATTCCAGGCCACTTTCATCCCCTCGTCCCTGCAAATGCACCTTCAGGGCTCCCACTCGGTTACACGGTGCCCGGCTCAATTCAACTTCCTGAAATTACGGATCTCGGGAAGGTGCTCGATCGATACGCCGGACGCGACGGCCCGGTGTTCGACTTCACCAATGAGATGGGGATCACATATTTCTTACTGAATCGAACCCCAGGCGCTCGCTTCTACCATGTCGAATCTGCACAAACCGCCAGGGCACAGGATCTCGAAGTCAGCGATCTTGAGCGCAGCCGGCCCCACGTCGTGATCTTCAACGACGACACCTTTGGGCTGCCGAACTATGACGGCATTTGGAGCATGGAACGCAACTACCTAGTGAGCCAGTACATCCTCGATCACTACCGTCCCCTTCTTGACACTCATGGGCAGTTGATCCTCCTGCGCGACGACCTCTTCCCTCGCGCTCAACCACTCCCGCATCTGAGCGCGAAGCCTCTCACCTCGGGACTGTATTTCGACATGCCATCGTGCGACTGGGGATACGTTCCGAACTTCCTCGTACACCCGAATCCGGAAGACTCAAAAGGAGCACTGACGCTACGGGCACGAGCCACCGGCACCGGAGACTTTGTGACGGTTACGGGCTGGGCCTTCGATACGACAGACGCGAAGCCGGCACGACAGGTCCTCGCTGTGAGCCGCGGGCGGGTAGTGAGTGCATTGGCGCCCAGCCTCTCGCGCACCGACATCGTCACGGTAGTGAACAACCTGGCCGCATCTTCCAGCGGGTACCAGCTGCAGTTCAGTGTGGCCAAGGGTGCCTCGTACCGGATCTACGTTCTCAATGCCGACGGTAGCGTCACGCCGCTCCCACCTCCGGCCGGGGATCGAGCTTCGAATCCTGTAGCCCGCACCGTGACCACTCCCGATGGAGTGGTCCACCCTGTTCGCCAAGGCGCGTTGGAGGGCTCCATCGATTCCGCCACGACGATCCCGGCGACGAGAACCTTCACTCTGAGCGTCCCGGCAGGCACCGACCTGGCTTCCTATCAGTGGATGGAAATGCAGTCAGGGTCGGGGTTCGGACGTTCTCGGATCGAGTTGACAGACAATCTCCCGGCTGGACCTCCGCATCTCATTGCCTTCAATACACTTCCGAGCGTGGGCGATTCCGTCTATACGCGCGTCGGAAGCTGTCTCCAGTGGCATGGGTATCGCACGAAGCAACTCACCTTGCTCGTCCACGGTCCGTCGTACAATTTTTCAGTTCGTCTTCTCAAATAACCAGGTACCACGTCGGTCGGTCGTCAAAGACGAACCCCCAGGACTCGCTCAGTCTTAGCTCGAGGGCTTTACTCCGATGGCGAACTCTGAAATGCCATAGCGAGCGTCAATGAGTCTGGTCGGGATGCTCGACAGCCGAAGCAAGCTGGCCAAGGGGCGCCGGTACTTTGGCAGCGCCTTTGTGACTTTGTACTGGATGATACGGGGATCGACTCGGACAATCGGTAACGGAGCTACGTCGAGACCGACCTGACGCAGGCCCTTGGCCCACGCCATGGGGGACCAGAAGGTGACGTGCACATCCGGAATCTGGGCGTAATACCACTTGTTCAATGACCCGCGGACTTTCGAGAAATTCCCGGTTGTAATGAAGAGAAATCCATTGGGTTTGAGGCAGGAGGCCATGGATCTCATCTCTGAGAGAGGGTCCACCAGGTGTTCGACAACTTCAATCGCCGTGACAACGTCATATTGCTCAGACAGCTCTGGCAGAGCCGGTGCCATGAGCCCCTTTTCGTCTAGCACCTTTGATGCGTATCCTTCGTCTAGCCCGTCGGCGTTGATACCGCATGTCCTTGCCGTCCGTACGAGTCCTCCGAGCCCTGCACCCCAATCGAGGAGTCTCAGGCTGCTTGCGTCCTGACCGCGGGAGATGGCGATCTTGCTGACGGTTTGCACGATGCCGTTCCACTCGATTTCACGCGCTGATCCGGCCATCTCGTCGGCGACGTAGTTGATCAGAGGGTCCGCCCCTCGTCCTTCGTAGTACTCGGGTCCGTAAAGTTGGGCGAAGTCGGTGCGTGGATTGAGCACAAGACCCATCTGGCACGCCACGCATACGCCGAGCTCAAACGTGATCGAGGAAAATGAGGAGCGAATGGGCTCCACTTGTCTCGGCTGCTCGTGGCAAACCGGGCAGACTCTCATAATCGTCCTATTGGTTGATCGGTGATGGCTGGAAACCCCGTCGTCGTCTTACCGACACAAGCAACGGCGTTACTAGACTCCCGTGCGGAAGTCGAACACTGGTAGCAAATGCTAGCGCGGTCTGCTCCCGTCGAAGCGTCCCGAGCGGGTAAGCGCGATATGGCCCCGGTCGGTGGGCGAACAACGAGTGCCCTTCGTTCACTACTTGATTTCCCGCTGCCGTTCGCGTCGCAGGAAGTTGTCTGTCTCATTGAGACCTTCACGTGTTCCAATGTCGTAGAAGCGATTGACGGCCTCGAAGCCGTAGAGAAGACCACGAGCGGCGAGAGCATGGTGAAGGTCAGCCAGATCACGGTATTCGGCACCCACGAGGTGAAGGGCCTCAGCCGTCAATCCACCGAGCCCGTAGTCGATCCATTCCATATCGGGGGTGTGGCTGTGTTTGTCGTACCGCGTCACCACGCCGTCGACGAAGACTGCGTTCGACGAGTTCCATTTCCCCCGGTTCCGTAGCACGGTCATGGCTGCCGGCAAGCCACTGGATTTCCACGAGGTGTCAAAGGCCCGGTAATCAATCCGGAGGTATGTATCCCCGTACAACGTCAAGAACCGCTCTCCCAAGAGTGGAGCCGCTCGACGGATGGCTCCTAGGGTTCCGTCAAGTTCAGGACCATCATGGCTGTATTTGATACGAATTCCGAATTGTTCGCTGCCCAGGGTTTGCTCAATGCGGTCACCCATGTACCCGACACACAGGACCACCTCGTGCGCCCCTGCAGCAGAAAGCAGACGCAGCTGATGCAGCAGAAACGGTTCTCCCGCCACCTGGAGAAGGGGCTTAGGAACTTCGCGCACGTCGTCTCCGAGGCGGGTGCCCAACCCGCCTGCCAGGATGCAGACACGAGATAATTTGTGATCGGGCTCGCTCACCGGGTTCTCTCCCGCCGGAAGGGACCGTGGAGCGGCATCACGCTTCGGACGGACTTATCTCGCCGAAAAACTGATCGTCGATCCTTCGCAATGTGGCCAGGTGAGCGCTGTTGCGCAACCGATCTTGGAATCCTGGGTCCCTCCACGGATCCCACCGGGCGCTCAGCAGCTTGCCTGTGATTCCCAACGAGGAATCCGAGAGAAGGAATGTCGCGAGCTCGGCAGCTAGCTGGGGAGAATCACCCTGAGCGGTCTCGCTCGCCACTCGCGTGCGTTCGAAATAGTCCGCACCGGCGAGGCCGGGACCCGCTTCCAACGTCGCGTCGTGCATATGGGTCAGTACGAAGCCGGGGGCTATGCTATTCACGCGTACGCCGTCATTCTTCAGCTCAACGGCAAGATTCTCAGTCAGACGCACCACTGCTGACTTCGACGCAGCATAGGCATCAAAGCGAGGCATAGGTGACGTGGCGCCTCCGCCGGAGAAAGTGATTACCGATCCGTGACTTGATCGCAGGGCGGATAGGCCCGTCATGATGGCAAGGAGGGTACCGGTCAGATTGACGTCGAGTGTCCGGCGAAACACGTCAACATCCCACGTGCCAATGGGTCCCACCGGTTCGATCACACCGGCGGCGGTGACGATGCCGTGCAATACGCCGTCAGGAGCGAGGCGGTCGCGACAGCGCTCCCAAGCATCAGCATCACACACGTCCATGGCTTCGATCTGATGCGGGCCTCCGGGAAGCTTGGCTGCAACATCGTGCAGCGTCGACGACCTGGCGATGAGAACTAGCTGGGCCCCTTGTGCGGCGAGCTCCGAGGCGACGACGAGACCGATCCCGCGGCTGGCCCCAGTCACAATAACCCGCCGACCCGAGAGGGGTCCTTTCACCGTTGTGCTTCTTCGATACAACGCCAGGCGTAGCGCGCCGAGACGAGGTCGCCGAGCAGCGATTCTCCACTCCCTGTCGCGATCGCTTCGGTGAAATGCTCCCACTCTCGAAGCCAAGAATCGTCGCGTTCAGGGTATTGGATCTCTTCGATTTCTGGAGGGCCGAGGTCGGGTCCCATGCGGTAGATCCGCAATTGTTGGGCACCATATGAGCGGACCAGACCGTCAACGGCAAACTTGGCCTTACGACAGTAGACCTCCAGCGAGAAGAGATTCTTCCATTCTGTCCAGCTGACATGAAGAAGCGCCCATGGCGATGAGGAACCGACGCCGCCATGGTCCCCCAAGACAAGTACGGCGTTGTCATCGACCGGAGCATCCCAGAAGTGGGTACGGAGCAACGAGCTATGCAGAGGCAAGTCGCCAAATAGCCAGAAAGACAAGTCGAGTAGGTGCATTCCCTGGTCGATCACCTCTCCTCCGCCGGACTGCGAGGGATCGGCTCGCCACTCGCGGTCATACCCGGGACGACCGCCGTGTCCATAGCGGGCCCGAGCAAACATGACCTCGCCATAGATTCCCGAGCGCGCCTCTGTGATCGCTCGCTGGATCCCCGGATGGAACCGGTGGTTGAATCCGACTTTAACGAGCCGGCCCGCGAGTTTTGCCTCGGAAGCAATCCGGTCGACATCGGCGACCCCGATTCCAGCCGGCTTCTCGACCAGAACGTGAGCTTTCATTCGCAGCGCTGCACACGCCGCGTCAGCCAGGCCATTATGGATAACCGCCACGACGACGACATCCGGTTGAAGGACTAATAGCAACTCAAGCGACGGACACGCGATTCCACCAAACTCAGCGGACAGCGACCGGGCTGCCTCTGGTTGTGTGTCGTAGCAGCCCACCAACTCATCCTGGCCGAGCGCCTCCGCTCTCTTCCGTCCTATCAAGCCACATCCGACAATTCCGACGCGCAGGGGCCGTCGACTCACGCGTACTCGGTCGCGTAAGCGCCGCCAAATTCGAATTCAAAAGGCAACTCCGGTGCGTCCACCGACACCAGAGCTTGGCGAGTTTCCTCGGGATGAGGAGTGAAGACGAGCAGGAAACCCCCGCCGCCCGCTCCGACTAGCTTGCCGCCCAGGGCTCCGCTCTCGAGCGCGATGTCGTAGAGACGATCGATCTGGGCGTTGGCCACGCCCTCCGATCTCTTCCGCTTGTTCTGCCAATGCTCATCCATGAGTTTGGCGTAGCCGTCGAGATCGCCGGCTAGCAGGAGATCGCGCGCTTCGTAGCCCATCCGCTTGGTCCGATGCAGGTTGGCGAGTATCGCCTTGTCGCCAAGGCGTGACCGCGAGTCCTGATCGAAGAGAATCTTCGACGCCGAGCGGGCTTCCCCTGTGTAAAACAGCAACAGATGGTCCTTTAGTCGGCGCAACGTCTCGGGGAGAAGCTCGAGCGGCTCGACATCGACGGTGCCGTCAGAGTGGAAGGTGTAGGCGCAGATCCCACCATGGGCAGCGACATACTGATCCTGCTTGCCGATCGGCTCCCCCAGGACCTCAATTTCGATTTCGCAGGCAGCCTCGGCCAAAGCGTTCTGGGAAATTGACGTGCAGCGAGCGTGCGCCAGCACTTTCAGAAGGCAGACCGTGAAGGCCCCTGATGACCCCATGCCGGTTCCCGCAGGAACGTCAGCAACAGATGCGATTTCGAGCGGATTCCCCCGCCAGTGGCGCAGGAGAGATTCACGCAGGATCGGATGACGGATCTCCGATACCAGATCGACCTCTTCGATTTCCGAGTACTTCATCCGGTAGCGCTTTTGAAAGACCGTATGAGCGAGCATGTAGACGTACTTGTCGATCGCTCCTGAAACAACAAAACCAGTATGGGCCTCGTAATAGGACGGCAGGTCGGTCCCGCCGCCTCCAAGTGAGACTCGCAACGGGGCACGGCTGAAGATGACGCTCATGAGATTGGGTGCTCCTTCTGACTGGAATCCTACGACTGATTCCGCCAGGCGTATTCGTTGGCCTCGAACCAGTCCAAGGTCCGGACAACGGCATCGCGAATAGACACCTGTGGCTTCCAACCGAGTCCCCGGATACGGGCTGTGTCGAGAAGGATAAGCGGGCTGTCGCCAACCCAGCCCCTGTGACCGCCTGTGTGTTCGATGGCCGGGGTTACCCCGAGATAGTCGGTGATGACACCGATCGAATTGTCGACCACCACGGTCTCGTCGGTCCCGAGGTTGTAGATGTGCGATCCCGGTTCGTCCGCGTGGTTCTCAACGGCCGTCAGGATCGCAGCCACACAATCCTGCACATAAAGGTAGGACTTCTCCTGTTTTCCGTCGCCAAGCACTCTCAAGTGAGTGGGGTCGCGCTTTAGCGAACAGTAGAAATCAAAGACGTGCCCGTGGGTGTAACGCTCGCCCAGGATTGATACGAAACGACAGATGACAGCAGTAAAGTCATAGCCGGTGGCGTATGCGGAGATTAAACCTTCGCACGCCAGCTTGGATGCCCCGTACAGCGAGGTCTGAACTGGGAATGGAGCGTCCTCGGGGGTGGGGAAGACGGTTGGCTCACCGTAAATCGAACCTGTCGACGAGAAGACGATCCGCCGGACTCCCGTTGCTCGCATTGCCTCGAGAACACGGGATGTGGCGACAGTGTTCTGTTCGAGGTCGAGGGTCGGATGATCGAGTCCATACCGCACATCAGCATTGGCCTGAAGATGGAAGACCCAGTCGCAGCCGGTGAAGGCCCGTTCGAGTAGGTCTTGGTCCAAGATGTTCCCTTCCACCAGTTCGCAGCCAGGTCGTTTTAGAAGGTCGTTCAAAAACTCCCGGCGACCTGTGGATATGTTATCGACGACCACGACCTCGCAGCCTTGGGCCTGCAGCCGGTCAGCCAAATTGCTTCCGATGAACCCGGCACCACCGGTAACGCAGACCCTTGTCACTGCGCCCTACAGGACTAGTCCGGCAGCCAAGGCATCCCGGTGGAACATCTGCACAGTCTCCAGCGAGAACTGATGGAGGTCCTTGCCCAGCCCGTCGACCTTTTTCAGCAGATCGTGCGTCATGGTGATGATGTGGCACCCGAGATTGTCGGCCTGAATCAGATTCAATACCTCACGCGGCGACGCCCAGATGAGTTCGGCGTGCGAATCCCGCTTCAAGAGGTCCACCACCTCGGCCATGATGGGAAGAGGATCCACCCCTGCATCGGCGATTCGACCAGCAAAGACGGAGATGTACGCGGGGGCACCGTCTTGTAGCGCATCTACCATCGTTTCCACCTGGTCCAAAGTGAAGACAGCCGTGACATTCACCTTGACTCCGCTCTCGGAGAGGGCGCGCACGATGGGGGCGGTCGATACCCCGACGGTTGTCGTGACTGGAATCTTCACGTAGACGTTGTCGCCCCACCCGCCGATGAATTTCGCTTGGCGAGTCATTTCTTCGGGATCATCGGCCAGGACCTCGAACGAAACCGAGTGCTCCGTCACCCGGGAAAGAAGCTGATGTGCAAAGTCCGAGTACTCGCTGAGCCCCGCCTGACGCATCAGAGTCGGGTTGGTGGTGAACCCCGAAATCCTCGGATCGGTCGCCAGGGTGAAGATGCTCTCGAGATCCGCGCCGTCCGCGAAGATCCGAGTGGTCAGTTCGCTGAGCACCATATTGGGGGAAACACTATCCGTTCTCCCGGGCACGGACAATGATGCTGACCGCAGACGTGAGGTCGAGCGCCCTCACTCCCGAAAGGTCCGATCCATCTCGCTTGTGGTGACTTCCCGGCGTTTCCACCAGGACCGTGCGGCAACCGGCGGCATTACCCGCGGTCGCGTCGGCATCCGTGTCTCCGATCATCCACGACCCGGAGAGGTCAACCCCAAGCTCAGTGGCCGCAGAGAGGAGCATCCCGGGTTTGGGCTTCCGGCAGCAGCAGGACACCCCCAAATCGCTCACCACCCCATCCGGGTGATGCAAACACATTCGTACGGTGTCGAATCGCACCCCGACGTCGCTCAGAAGCTCCTGCACCCGAGCCTGGATGGAGAGCAGCTGATCGACAGGAACGATCCCCTTCGCCGCTGCCGGCTGATTCGTAACGCATGCCAATCGGTACCCGGCGCTACGGAGGATCCCAAGTGATTCGCCTACGCCACCGACAAGGCGGACGTCCTCGGTGTGAAGGGGCGACTCTGCCAGTCCGGTGACGGGATCGGGGACCAGTTCGTTCACGACTCCGTCGCGATCGAGGAAGACGGCCAGCGGCCTCACGAGGTGACGCGAGAAGTGGGGGCCGACACCGAGGTCAACGCCTCCCAGTGACCTTCCTGTCTCGCCAGTGCTGGGTGCGACACAAGGGCGTGCCACACCACGGCCTGAAACGACTCCACGAGCGGGGTTTTGAGGTCGGACGGCGCTTCAATTACAACGGCCACATCGGCGAGTCGGGCCAAAGTGCCGTCGGGAGCGCCAACGACCCCATAGATCGATGCCCCCACATCGCGTGCACGTTCGATGGCATTCACGAGGGGAACCGAAACCCCGTGCTCCCGAGATCCCCCGCCAACCGAGAAGACCATGATGCCGTCGCCAGCACCGAGACGAGAAACCTCCAGCCATGCGACCATCGACGTGTCCCACCCGTCATCGTTGGTTCTCGCCGTCAGTTCGGAGACGTTGTCAGTTGGTGCATAGCTCTCGATGTGACACAGCTTGCGGAAGTCATTGACGGCGTGGGAGGCGTGGCCTGCACCCCCGCCGATGCCGAGCACGAAAAGGCGCCCCCCCCTCTGGCGCACTCCTGCGAGCCCCTCAGCCATGGCATCGATCAGCGCCGGATCGACGGCCCGAGCGAGGTCGGAGGTGGTGCTGAGGTACCGCGCGCTGTGACCATCGGTAGACATCGCCCGTCAGATTACCGGTTGCTCACATCCCCACCGGGCCGCAACTCACCGAGAAAGACCGCTTACCATAACCGAGTGCACACGCTGCGAGGTCATATGCGGGGGTGGCCTGGCCGCGCCCGCTGGCGAGGACCGCTCTTGGCGGGGGGCGCCGGGCACCGGGGTGACCGGCTGGGCTTCCCTGGTCGACTCAATGTGAGCCCCTCACGGCGGACGACCGCCGGCCGGAAGCGGGACATCCAGCACCGCAGTGGTCCGATCCAAGTACCATAGACCGATCTCACTTCCATCACGACTGGAGAGGTCACCATCCCTCATGGCAACGGATGACTGACATCAGCGCTCGGAATCTCATTGCCGGGCCACCACAGCCAGGTCGGATCCGACTCCCCTCGGCCATGAGCGCCGTCAATACCATTGTGCAGTCCCACGTCACCGATGGCACCATCGGGGAAAATGACGGTCCGGTGATCGTAGTCAGCCGGGGCTTTTCGGAAGCGGGTAAAGCCCTTGAGTCGAAGGGCTGTTCTATTTCCGATGTCGTGTTCAGGTCAGGTACGAAAGAGCCTTTGTGGCCACATGACCTCGACGGCCCTGGATTCGCCGCTTGCCTTCTCGACAATGTCCTCGCACCGTCGGCGGAGCCGGCAAAGCTGCTGGCCGACACATTCAGCATCCTGCAACCGGCTGGCCGCATTGTCATCGTTCTCAGTGACGACCCTCGAAGCGGCCAGTCTCGTCACGGCGGCCGACGGCGAGGCAGGCGGCAGGGTGGATTTCAAGGCGAGAGTCTTCCTGCCCTTCTGTTCCAGGAAGGATTCGAAAGACCGCGATTTCACGCCTGCGGAACGAAGACGGTCGTCACCGCCTATCGCAGCAAACTTCTTCCTCCGTCTCAGCGGCCGCAGCGTCTGTCAGTCATCATGCCCGTTTTCAACGAACGTCAGACATTCCGGAAGGCCATAGATAGCCTTCTCGGAAAGAGCATCCCCGGTATGGAGATTGACATCATCATCGTGGAAAGTAATTCCACCGACGGGACGCGCGATGACGTCCTGGAATACTCCGACCATCCTCGAGTTCGGACAATACTCGAGGACCGGCCGCAAGGGAAAGGGCACGCGGTCCGCGTCGGCATTGCCGAAGCTCGAGGTGACTTTCTGATCATTCAGGACGCAGACCTTGAGTACGACATCGACGACTATGACTCGCTACTGGAGCCACTGCGTCGGTTTGAAGTCGGTTTCGTTCTCGGGATGCGCACGAGCCCGGATGGATCTTGGGGGATGCGGCAATTCGGAGAACGTAACTTTGTCAGCCGGGTGATGAACGTTGGGCATATTTTCTTCTTGATGCTTTTCAATGCCGTTTACAGTCAGCGGCTGCACGACCCATTCACCATGTACAAGGTCATGCGGCGCGACTGCCTCTACGGACTCACCTTTGAGTGCAATCGCTTCGATTTCGATTGGGAGTTGACGGCCAAGCTGATCCGGGCGGGCTATGTACCAAGAGAGCTCCCCGCCTCCTACGAATCACGCTCCTTCACTGACGGAAAGAAGGTCTCCTTCTTCGGTGATCCGATGACCTGGATCGTGGCCTGCTTCAAATACCGATTCGTTCGACTTTATCGGTAGGTCCCGAGCCAATCATCGGAATCCTCACGTGTATCTGGACAGGCCTGGTTCGCTGGGCAATTACGCACTACAAGTGCCGTGTGGCAACATCAGCTGGAACCCGTACTATCGGCGGCAATCCGCATCTCATGGGGGCCTGAGTTGGCGATCGCACTGACCGATGGGTCAGCCGCCCTTTCGGTGGATCTCGCGACGCGACGGTGAGGACGACGGGGACGAAAAAGACTCGGACGGCGTCAGAGATCACCGTACCTTCGGTGCTCCCTCGGTTGACGACGTTACGCGCATTCGCTGCTCTTTTTGTTTTCTCGTACCACATGCAGCTTTTCGGAGTGGCGTACACAAATATCATGCCCTTCCGGATTGGCTACTCCGCAGTGAGCTTCTTCTTCATCCTCTCCGGCTTCGTCCTCGCATGGAGCATGACGCCGGAAACCACCCGAGGCACATCTTATCGTCGTCGACTTGCACGCATCTATCCCGCTTATCTGGTAATGCTCGGCATCGCATATCTCTTCCCCTTCCCAAGCACCCAACCACACGTGGCGCTTACTACGGTCTCCGCCTTGTTGTTGGTGCAAGCCTGGGGCGCCGCACAGTGTCCCCACCGTCTACGCCGTGAATCCGGTGTCATGGTCGCTGAGCTGTGAGGCATTCTTCTATGCGTTCCTACCCTTCCTCCTCCCAATGTTGCGGTACCTCAGGCCTTGGGGTCGCTGGGTCGTGGGTCTTGTCTGGTTCGCCCTCATGGCGATTGCCGTCATTTATGGCGCCTATCACACAGCCACCTGGAGCCTGCTCGACTTTACGTTTCCTCTTGTCCGGACCGGTGAGTTCGTGTTAGGTGTCGTTGCTGCCGTCGAGATACGTCGGGGATGGCGAATGCCGAGAGCGGTGGCATTCGTTATTATCGCTGCCAGCATTGTAATGGTGCTCAAAGTCTCACAGCTCGTTCCAATCCCGGACATTGAACTCGATCCGCTGTGGCTCGCCGTCATCGTCCTCGCCGCCCAGTCTGATATCGCAAATCGGGCCGGCCCACTGCGGTTGAGACCACTCGTGTACGCGGGAGAGGTCTCCTATGCATTTTACCTGGTTCATCAGTTCGTACTGCTGCACCTCGCCGTCGACCTTGGCGACGGCCGCAAAACCGCACTATTGAGTGTTGCGACAGCTGCAGCCTTCGCAATTGCCCTGCATCACATTGTGGAGCTACCGATGCAAAGAGTCCTGTCAGGCCGGGGACTCTTTAGACCTCGCGTCGGCCGACACGTTCGCGCCACGTCTCGGCCTGTCCAAGCCGCTGCGGCCGAGGTGGAGAAGTGACAAGCCTCGAGAGTCGCTCATTCGGTAGGCACCTCCGCTGAACCGGGGAGAGGCGGATGCAGCGTGTCGATCACCTTGTCGGAGAGCAAGCTCAACGGGGTGGGCGACATGATGCGGCTGTTAGCGCTACACCTTTAGTGAGTGTCGTGGCTCTCGAACAAAATAACATTGGGACGTCTCTTCATCGCTCATGGTCGCTCGCTGAGAATTGCATGTTGTGTGAGAACCACTTGTTGTTCCAGAAGTCTCCCTCGATCTCAGCAGGTCGATATTGAGACTCTCGAATCACGACCGGAAACGCAATCTGGTCATTGGTCGGCCAGCGGTCAACCTCGGTCCACAGCCGTTTTTCGATGGGCGCTGTGACCGGTTGTCTGTGGTTGCGGGCAATGAGGGTCATGCACCACAGCCCCCAATGCTCCGGATAGTCAATCGATCGGTAGGATGCAATCTGCTCCTCCACTGCGGGGCTGACCCGAGGTGGCAGATCCGACAACGGTCCGGCTGACCTGGGCGGGATTGGAAGCGGAACACGGTCGAGCGTCGTACAATCGAGCTGAGTCGTCGCACAGGGGAGCCCGATAATCAGGGTTGCGTGGCGTCGCTAACGGATAGCGATTCTTGCATGTGCGGCCATCGTTGCTGCCTGTTCTTTAACAACCTCAAGGAGGCGTCTGTACCTGAGCGCCCTCCGAAGGATCTCGCTCGGTTACTCGCCTTCGTTCCCGATCGAACCAGTGAACTCTTCGAGTGCGACGAAGTGGGACACTTTTCCGAAGGGTGTTGAACAAATTGGGATGCGGACCACCGCAGCATATTGGTCGAGCTATGCGAAGGAGCCCTTCGCCTTTGGTTGTGGCGAAGCAAGGCAATGGAGATCGGACGTCGAGTCCAAGTGGCCTAATGCCCATCCGGCTCACGCTGAGGCAACCTTCGGGCCGTCTTCCACAGCCCCCCGTCGCCGGTCCGCCGCTCCGAGCTGTTGCCCGGCTGCCTTCACACGTGGTGCGTCGAACGGCTTCCTATGCAATGTGATCACGTAGCTACTCTCTGTGAGTGTGTCCGAACCTTTGGCTCCGGGTCCGGCTGAAAGCCGGCGCTATGGGTCATTTCGGCTGACCTTCCCGGGATGCGCACAGCACCAAGTTAGGTTGTGGCAGTGCCAGGTGGATTGCCGTGGTGTCGATTTGTGGAATCGATAGCTGGGAGTCCTTCTGAAACGCCGACGTGTCCACGTGAACGGAAAAAGCAACCGATGAGCATCCCATCCCATGAGCAAGCTGGCGAGTCGGAAGCGATAGGGGTGAATTGGTCGGACGAGTTGGAGCGACTTCACGAGGAGAGCAGCCGGGCTCACCCTGTCGACATTTGGACCCGTGAAGTCATGCTCGCACGTCTGGGCGACTTGCGGGACAATGCAACTGTCGTCGACGTCGGATGCTCGGCGGGCTACTTGCTCGAAGATCTCCGCGAGCTTCTTCCTTCTGCAAGTTTGATCGGTATCGATCTAATGTTGTCGGGCCTGCGAAGGGCTCACACGAATGTTCCCGACGCCCTCATCGCTCAAGCTGATGCGTGCCATTTACCCATATCTGATGACTATGTCGATGCCCTCGTCAGCGCCAATTTGTTAGAGCACGTTCAAGCTGACCATGCAGCGCTGGCTGAAATTCGACGGGTCCTTCGACCAGGGGGTATCGCGGTGCTCGTGGTTCCGGCATCTCCAGGCAGTTTCGATTACTACGACAGGTTCCTACTTCACCAGCGACGGTATGGCCGTGGTGAGTTAGCGAGGAAGTGCCGCTCTGTCGGGCTTGAGGTGACGCAAGATATCTATCTGTGTTCCCTCATATTTCCGGCGTTCTGGCTTGTGAAAAGGCGCAATCGCCGTCGGTTCGACCAGCTCAAGGGGGCTGACCTTGCGGAACGAGTTGCTCAGGACATCACTAAGACACAGCATTCGGCATTATTGGCCTTGACGTGCCGGCTGGAGAGGTTCCTATTGGCTCGGCGGGTGTTCTTGCCTTTCGGTATCCGAAGTCTTGCGGTCGTAAAATGTCCCGAGGAGATCAGGTGACCGATAAGAGCCTGAGGCGGGAACTCGTCAGCATTGTCATTCCTGTATACAACGAAGAAGAGAATATCGGCCGCATCTACGAACGTTTAGTCAAAGTGCTTGACGACTTGGGGACTGACTGGGAGATTATCTTTTCTGCCGATCCTTGCACGGACCGGACCGAGCAATTCGTAGCAGAGCTAAGCGGCCGTGACGCACGCGTGAAGATGTTGCGGTTCTCCCGCCGATTTGGTCAGCCGATGGCCACATTGGCTGGCATGGCAGCGAGCGCGGGTGATGCAGTTGTCGTAATCGACTGCGATCTGCAAGATCCGCCTGAACTGATTAGCGAGATGGTCGCTCAGTGGCGAGAGGGTTTTGATGTGGTTTACGCCCAACGTCGCTCCCGTGAAGGTGAGACCAGGATTAAACGGATGATCGCTGCATCTGGCTACCGCCTGATTAAGCGAATCGCGGAGGTGGAAATACCGCCCAATACGGGGGACTTTCGGCTCATGAGCCGTCGGGTTGTGGAAGAGGTCGTGGCTCTGCCGGAAGGCCACGGGTTCCTCCGCGGTCTCGTCGGATTTGTAGGATTTCGCCAAACCAGCATCCCCTACGATCGTGAGGCCCGTGCCGAAGGCACCGGGAAATATAACCGGTTCACCGGGTCGATCGTGATTGCTCTTAACGGAGTGGTTGGGTTTTCCCGTTATCCTCTCCAGCTAATCTCGATTCTAGGTATCGTCTTTTCAACGCTGGCATTTCTGCTCTCCCTCGGGTACCTGGCCGCGAAGATTGGTGGGGTCCATTTTCCAATCGGAAACCCCACGATCGTTATTCTCATCTCCTTCATCGGGGGAGTGCAGCTGTTTTCGCTTGGGGTCATCGGCGAATACATCGGTCGAATCTACGATGAGACACGTAAGCGACCGAAGTACATCATCGAGTCGCGCGTTGGATGGGAAGACGAGCGGCGTTGAAAGCCGAGATGGAAATGGTCGGCTTGGAATTTCCGCCTTCGAGGCCTGTAGCTCGAAGATCTCAGCGCGGAGGATGGTTCCGATGGGAAACCGGCATCGACGTCCTGATCGCGGCGATAGTCATCGGAGTGTTGGCTGGTCCAGTTTTATTCACCAATCGACCGTTTATGGTGGACCTCACAAACGATCTTTGGATGGGATCGGTCATGAGTCATTCGTTGGTGCACGGCGTTCCGCCCACGTTCTTCCTTAACACAAATGTCACTGGCACTAATGGAGTGTTCAATCCGGTCTTTGCATTCTACGGTGGATCGCTGTTCGCTCTCTTAGGCGTCCTAACAATTGTATTCGGAGGGAGCGTTCTCGTTGCTTTCCAGGTAATGGTGGTCCTGGCATTGTCTGCCGCGTACGGCGGGTCGTTTTGGATCTCGCGTCAGTGTGGCCTCCGCGGCCGGCTACCGCATTTCCCTGCAATCACCCTCGTCTCCGCAGCTTATTACCTCACTGATCTGTATGGGCGTAGTGACATTCCAGAATTCATCGCTTTGTCGATGATTCCTTTGGTCCTAGCCAGCGCTACCTACCTGGTTCGTGCCAAATCGTGGACTCCTGGGCCAATCTTTCTCCTCGCCATTTCGGTAGTTGTATTCACGGGGAGTCACAACATCACTCTCTTATGGGGGACGGTGATCGGAACCGTGGTTTTAGTGGTGCTCGCCTTAGTTCTTCGGCCAGGATCTCTGCCAATCAAGCGACTATGCACGGTCGCTGGTTTGGCCATCTTGGCTACCATGGTGAATGGTTGGTACTTGCTTCCCGACGTCTTCTTCAGCAGTACCACTTTGGCCGCTGCGCAAGCTGGCATCATTGTGACGTTCTTCGACCAGGTCGGCCTATTGTTTAACCCGCTCAGACAAGTGCCAAGCCAATCACGTTCGCCGGCGCTCTATGTCCAAGCCCCCGTGTGGTTCCTGGCTTGGTCTTTTGCGTGTGGAATCTGGATCTGGTTCAAGAGATCGCTTACAGCACTACGGAGGCCGTGGACGGCCGTGGCCGTTGTGTTTGTTGCCCTTGCCGTTCTTATTATTGATACCGCGCTCTGGAGGTTTGTCCCCACCAAGCTAGACGTCATCCAGTTTCCCTATCGTCTGAACGGATACCTTCTAATGCTCGCTGCAGCGCTCGTATTGGTGAGCCTTCTGGCCGTCCAGGAGGAAGCCAGGACAATGCAGCGGTCGGCTTTTGTGTCTGTCATCGTCGTGTCGCTCGTGGGAGTTACCGCAATGAGCGTGGCACTCGCCGTGTGGCAGGAGTGGGTGCCGCGGCCATGCCCGACTGACGGCGGTTGTGGAATCAATCGATCCGCCGGTCTGACCTCAATCCACGTACTCCCACCGACCTGGGTACCCGCTAATCTTTACACCAACACGACGGCACCCATCGTGCAGGTACGACCGAATCGGTCATTCGACTTCTCACCCGATCTTGTTGATGCTCACGGCGATAGCTTTGTTGCAACGGTTGATCCTCCTGGCGGGACCCTCCCGTTTGTCACAAATATCATAGGTGGGCCTCAGCTGGTCTCCATTGGAGGAGGAGTGGAGCGGGTCGGCCGGAGTCATGATGGCTTCGTGGTAGTGCGTCGCGTCAAGCCCGGAGTCGGACCGATCCGGGTTTCTATCCAGACCAGCGATGGCACGGTTGTCATCCTCGGGAAATGGCTCAGCGTGGTCGGGGTGATCGGAATGGCGGTCGTACTATCGGTGCAGGCTCTGCGGAACAGATCTCGGTGGCGGGCAAGGCACGGTAGGCATCGTGCCAGTTTAGGAACGCGGACGGTGGCTTGAGGCTCTGCCTGATCCGGCTCTCGGCTGGAACCATGTTTGCACAGCTTCAACTTGGTAAAGGCTCTTGGTCGAGTGCCTCGCAGGAAAGCGGCGCGGAGCTACCGATAGAATCTAACAAATCGGTCCTGAAGCTGGCAACGGTCCACGTCAATGGATCACTGAAGAGGGAAACTTTCTTACTTGCCAGGAAAGAGCGTGATCGGATTCGCGGCCACTCGTTCGGGGTGCGACAACTAGCCATCTAGCCGCACAATCATCACCCCGAGACCGGCGACCGTTCCCACAAGCGCGTTGGGCCATGGTGGTTCTCGTTCTCACCGCCGCGGGTTCCGTCGCCGGATTCGTTGCTGAGGTTGGTCTGAATGCGGGGCAGCCCTTCTGGACGATCGACATCTACGCAGGCGCCAGCCTGCTCGCAAGCATGCTGCAAGACTTGGACATCGTCCAAGTTTGGGAGGCGGCTGAGGATCGTGAGCGCCGAGTCCTCATAGAAGAACTGGTCGAGTGGGTCACGGTGTACCCGGACCATCTGGAGGTGACGGTGGCCGGCACTCTGAACCGGCCTGGGATCCCCGCATGGGACGCCGGTTCAAGGGCCAGTCGGTGACCCTTCTGATCGCCGACGACGACATCCGGGTGCTCAACGCACAGGGCGTTCTGGTGCGAACCCTCATGCTCGATCCGACCAGGAATTACCAGCCCCAAAGCCTCGGCTGGGTGTCTACGATGTCTTGACACATACCTCGCCGATGACTTGACACATCCACACGGTGGGGGTGGAGGGGCTCGAACCCTCACTGTGGGCGTTTTAAGCACCCTGCCTCTGCCAATTGGGCTACACCCCCAGCTCGATCTCGTTCAAAGGCCGGCATTGCTCAAGAGATCAAGTTAGGACTTCAAGTGCTCGGATAGTTCGAACTGGCTGGCACTCGAGGAGCGCATTCTTCCATGGCCCGACGCTGGAGCCCTCGATCGTGCCTGACGGCGATGGACTTCTGTGCAGCGGCACCGGCAACTGCCAACCTACCGACGTCGCTGGGCGTTGGCTCTCAAGGCAGCCGAGAATTTCCTGGCGTTACCCCCTCTGAGGAGATAGGCCCGGGTCAGAGTGGCCCGGACTGTTCGGGGCTGACAAGGCTCTGCCGGCAGACGGCAGGCGTCCTCCTAGTGCACTCGGCCGCCGCCCTCCAGCGCAGCGAAACCAGCCGGGTACCGCTCCTCCAAGGTTCCAGCCCGGAGACCTGCTCTTCTACGACCTCAGTGGCGACGGAATCGACCACGTCGTCATGCATTCCGATCCGACCCCACGGGGTCGACAAGATCATTCAGACCGCCCATACGGCTAAATGTCGTCGAGTTCGACCCGATCTGGTACTTCGGTCCTGTGGCCGCCGGGAGGCCCTGAGACTCACCCACACGTCGTCCCCAGGCGACCACTCGTAGTCTGGAGAGCCGCCGGGTACCATGACCCCAGTGGCGACCGGTAAAGAGACTGCGCAGCGCGAGCAACGTGCCTCGCTGGTGCCCCTGCCCCGACCGATCGACGAGACCATCGAGGGCGAGCGTCTCTCGGACGTCGACGAGTGGGGCCGTTCCGAACATACCCGGGCCTTGGCTCGCCGGCTCTACGCTCCCTTGTACAAACACTGGTTCCGAGTGGAATGGGAGGGGCTGGAGAAGATCCCGAAGACCGGGGGGGCGCTCCTGGTGGCCAACCACGCCGGTGCCATCCCGTCCGACGCCCCCGTGATCATGCACGGCATTGAAGAGGAGCTCGGCCGCCCCGTCTACGGCTTGGCCGACTATTTCTTCCGCGAGGCACCGTGGATCGGGACCATGTGGGCGCGCGCCGGGGGTGTGCCCGCTCACCCCGACAACGCCCGCCGAATCCTGCGTGACCAGGGCCAGCTCGTGCTCGTCTTTCCCGAAGGGACGAAAGGACCATCCAAAACCTATACCGACCGCTACCGGCTCCGACGCTTCGGTCGCGGTGGCTTCATCGAGATCGCTATGCGGGCGGGGGTTCCCGTGATCCCCATCGCCGTCGTCGGCGCCGAGGAGTCAATGCCCATCCTGTTTCGGGTACCGCGGCTCGCCAAGCTCATCGGCGTCCCCTACTTCCCCGTCACCGCCAACATGTTGGCCTTCGGTCCCCTTGGCCTCGGTCTCTATTTTCCGGCCAAGTTCAAGCTCCGGGTTCTCGACCCCGTGACCTTCAATGTCCCACCGGCCCAGGAGCGGTACTCCAAGAGCCGCGTCATGGAAGAGGCGGAAACGATCCGCATGCATCTGCAGGAGACTCTCTACGAAATGCTGCGCGAACGCCGCAGCGTCTGGTTCGGCTGACGTTTATGGGTCGACGCGTCCTCATCACCGGGCTCGACAGCTTCTGGGGAGGGCGCATGGCACAGGCTCTCGAATCGGATCCGGAAGTCGAGATGATTCTCGGTATGGGCACCCGCGAACCTTCGGTAGCCCTCGAGCGCACCGAGTTCGTCCGCGCTGACCAGACCTACTCGATCCTCTCCCGTATCGTTCGCGCCACCCAGGTCGACACCATCGTCCACACCTTCTTGGTGGTCGATTCCACCCGTGCCTCCGCCCGAGCGCTGCACGAGATCAACGTCATCGGGACGATGAACCTCCTGGCGGCGGCCGGACAGACCGCCTCGCCGGTCCGTCAGGTCGTCGTGAAGTCATCTACCTTGGTCTACGGCTCGGCCGCCACCGACCCGGTGTGGTTCCGCGAAGAAATGTCGCGCACTTCTCCGGCGCGAACCCGGGTCGAGAGATCTCTGCTCGAGGTCGAAGGCCTCGTCCGTGACTTCGCCGAGGACAATCCGGCCACCGTGGTCACCGTTCTGCGTTTCGCCAACGTCCTCGGCACCGACATCGTGACCCCTATCAGCGCCAATCTGTCACGCTCGCTGTGCCCTTCGGTGGCGGGGTACGACCCGCTCCTGCAGTTCGTCGAAGAAGATGACGTCGTGCGCTGCCTCGAGCACGTCACCCGGCACCGCGTCCCCGGCCTCTACAACGTCGCCGGCGCCGGCAAGCTCCCATGGAGCGAGGTCGCCGCCATGGTTGGCACCCGTTTGCTACCCATCCCCCCGGTGGCAACGCAGAGCGTGGCCGCACCCATGGTGCGCCTCGGACTCATCGACTTCCCGCCTGAGCTCGGCGATCTCCTGCGCTACGGCCGGGGCGTCGACACATCGCGTCTGGCCAAGACGGGGTTCACCTGCCGGTACACGTCAGCCGGCACGGTGGAGAACTTCATTCGCGCCCTACGCCTACGCCGCAGCGTGGGCAAACCCCCCGCCTCATATACCTACGAGCAGGACATCGAGCAGTTCTTCCGCCACTCCTCGGCCGTGGTGCCCATTTCCGGCGAAACGTAGAGCCCCCTTGCCGGCTCTCCTCGCATGGGGCCCTTATGCACGACTGATCCAGGTCTCAACGAGCGCGGCACGCCGAGTGGCCCACTCCTCTGAGGTAATGGCGTATCGGACATGGTCCTCCCACCGGCCATCGATCTCGAGATAGCGCAAGGCAACACCTTCCTCGCGCAGCTCGAGCTTTTCCACTACCCGGCGACTGGCGCGGTTGCGCGGGACGATGGCCACCTCGATCCGGTGCAACGACAGTTCTTCGAAGGCGAATCGAAGCACCGCCACGGTGGCTTCAGGAGCGAAGCCGCTGCCCGCCATGGCTTGGTCGACCCAGTAACCCACAAACGCATTCTGAAACGGACCCCGCTGGATGGACGACAACGTAATCTCGCCGGCCAGTTTGCCCGCCACGAAAATGCCGAAGCCGTAACCGGTGCCCATCTGCCGTTCGCGTTCACGTGCCGCACACCGGGCGACAAAGCTCGCCCTATCCTCCGGTGTCGTCGGCGCACCATCGGGACGCGGTTCCCAAGGAACGAGCCAGTCGCGGCAGCGGGCTCGGACCTCGTACCACTCGCCGTAGTCGTCTTCTGTCAAGGTGCGCAATCTGATGCGCCACCCCGTAAGTTCGAGCGGACTGACCCTCGCTCCGCGGGCTGCGCTCATCGGCTCAACACCTCCCCGAGGGCGGCGAGCAACAGCGTCACATTGCGGCGGCGTGCCGTGTGGCCCATGCACCCGATACGCCAGGCCTTGCCGGCAAGCGGACCCACCCCGGCGCCTATCTCAATACCGAAATCATCGAGGAGCATCCGCCTCACATCGGCTTCTTCGCACCCCGGAACCAGATCATCGGGCACCCAGACGGTCGTCAACTGGGGTAGCCGGTGTTCGACGGGTGCCACCAGGCGCATCCCCATCGAAACAAGTCCGTCTTGGAGAAGGCGCCCACAGCTCTGGTGCCGCGCCCATGACGACTCGAGTCCCTCCTCGAGCAAGGTCCCGAGGCCAGCGTGGAGCGCGTAGATCATCGATACGGGTGCGGTGTGATGGTATGCACGACCCTCTCGCGCATCGACGTATCGCGACAGCAGACCCAGATCGAAGTACCACGAAGACGGGCGCTCGACGAGCCGCTGACGCGCCCTGTCACCTACCGTGATTGGAGCCAACCCGGGGGGTACACCCAAGCACTTCTGCGATCCGCTGTAGGCCACGTCGACATTCCAGCCGTCCACGTCGACGTCAATTCCTCCCAGCGATGTCACCATGTCGACGAGGAGCAGAGCGTCCCTCTTGCCGTTCCCGATGGGGCCGATCTCGTTTCGCACGCCGGTCGATGTCTCGGCGTGGACGAGAGCGATGATGGCCGGCGAATCATGGGCGGCCAAGACAGCCTCCGGATCAAGGGGTTCTCCCCATGGGGCTTCCACGGTCACGACCTCGGCCCCAAGGCGGCGGGCCGTCTCGCACATCCGGGCTCCGAACAATCCGTTCACGCCGATCACAACGGGGTCTCCCGGACGCACGAAGTTCACGAAGGCAGCTTCCATTCCCCCCGAACCCGTAGCGCTCACGGGGAACGTCAAAGCGTTGCCGGTTCGGAAGACAAGGCGCAGGCGCTCACACGTCTCGTCCAGCAAGGCGAGAAACTCCGGATCCAGATGACCGAGCATCGGCCGACACAGGGCGGCGGTGACCTCGGGGTAGGGATTGGACGGTCCCGGGCCCATGAGGACTCGGTCGGTAATCGGCACCCCCGGATGGTAGGCATGAAAGCTCAATCAGTGGCCACTCGCATCGGCGATCTACGGCCACGGGTGGCCTCGGATGGGCCCCATAGGGTGCGGTGAGCTCGCCCCCCACGGTGGAGCACTCCGTCCCCGGGATTGGAGCCGGTGCTATCCTCCCCCCGTGCCCAAGGGCTGCATCCGGTGAGCAGCAGTTCGCGCACATCACCCAAGCGCTCGGACCTCAGGGGCGTTTTCGTCATGGGGATGTCCGGCAGCGGCGTGGCCCTGGCCGGAGACGTGTTGCGCCACCTTGGCCTGAGCGGCGTAGAGAGGTCGGGCTCAGACTCGCTAACCGAATTCAATGACCGACTGCTGGCGGTAGCGGGAGGCAGTCGGCTTCAACTCCCCGCCGTGGGTCCCAGTGAGGCGGCCCGACTGCTCGCTGCCCACAAGGACGAAGCGGCTCGGGTCTTCGAGAAGTCATTCGGGACGCCGGTTGACTCAAGGGACGGAGGATCACCTTGGGTTTGGGC
This sequence comes from Acidimicrobiaceae bacterium, assembly GCA_003151475.1. Taxonomy (GTDB): domain Bacteria; phylum Actinomycetota; class Acidimicrobiia; order Acidimicrobiales; family UBA8190; genus Palsa-661. Next base: position 66,894 of record PLXQ01000045.1, read on the forward strand.
CGATCCGCGGCTCAGCCTCTTGGCCATGTTCTGGCAGGGTGTTCTCAACGTCAGCCCCGCCGCCATCCTGATTCACCGGAACCCGTCACATCTGCATGGTCCTGGCCTCGAAGAGTTCGACAGGGACGAGATCGTCATGCAGTGGGACCGCTACAACCGGGCGGCCATGGCCCAGTGCTTCGAGTGGCCCTCGGCGGTGCTGAGTTACGAGAGCCTGCTTGGTCAGGCAAAAGCACAGGTCCATCTGGTGGCGGAGTTTCTGGGACAGTGCGGGGCCGTGCCCCCAGAAGGCGGTGTCGCGGCCGCCATAGACATTCTCGAATCGGCGGCGGAGACTGCCTCGGAGGCAATCAGGGCTCCCCTCGGTGTCTTGTCGAGAGATCATCAGACGCTCGATCGGATCCTGGGCCGCATGGACGGACTTCATGCCGACCCTGGTCAGTGGAAGACTGAAGCCGGCTTACTGGGAGAAGTGACAACCTTCTACGACGAGGACTACTACGGCGTGTCGTACGACACGACCGGCATTCCCTATAACCGTGACGAAGAGCATTGGGTCACCTTCTTCAACGGCATCGCCAGGACGGTGGACGCCACCATTCATCCCCGGTCGGTGCTCGACGTCGGCTGCGCCACGGGGATGCTGGTCGAGGCGCTCAGGAACGAAGGCATAGACGCTCGAGGAATCGACGTCTCACGCTGGGCCATCGAACAAGTACCGGAATCGCTGCGAGCGTATTGCACGATCGGAACCGTCACCGAAGAACTCAGCGGAACTTACGACCTCATCACCTGCATAGAGGTCGCCGAGCATCTCCCCACGTTTGCCGTTGACGACGCCATCGCCAACATCTGCCGACATACCGATGCGGTCCTCTTTTCGTCCACTCCCGACGATTTCGATGAACCGACCCACCTGAACGTGGAGTCGACCGGCTACTGGAGCGCGCTCTTCGTCCGGCACGGCTTTCTCAGAGACGTCGACTATGACTCTTCGTTCCTGGCGCCCCACGCCGTCCTCTTTCGTAGAGCAACCACTGACGTGGAGGACGTGGTCTATGAATACGAACGGGCTCTTGCGCTCTCCGGAACTGCGGCCAACGGGAGGGTCGAGGCCGAGCGCCAAGAGGCCATCGCCGAACACGACAGGCTGGCCGATCGCTACAACACGCTGGCGCAGGACAATTTGGCCCTTTCTGCCGAATACACACGGGTGGCCGACCAACTTCTTTCGATCTCGCTCGAGCACACCGAGCTCGAGACTCGGCGAAAGGCCGAACTCGACGCGGCACACGAGAGGATCTCGGCGCACAATGCGACGAATCATCATCTCCTTGTCGAGCTGAGGACGCGAGACGCGGAGATCGAAGCAATCCAGCGGACCAAGACGTTTCGCTATACGGCCACGTTGCGGCGGGTCTACCGCAAACTCCGGAGAATCGAGAGCACTCCCGCCGCTGAAGCCCCTCCCGCGGCGGTCGTCGAACGGACATACTCCCGGTGGGTGGAGGAATTCGACACCCTCGACGACGCCGGGCGCCAGGCGATACACCGTCGACTGGACCAGATATCGTCCAAGCCCCTGGTATCGATCATCTTTCCCGTCTACAACACGCCGCCGCGCTACCTGAAGGCGGCGATCGAGTCGGTGCTCGGCCAGATCTACACCAACTGGGAGCTGTGCATCGCCGATGACTGCTCCACCGATCCACAGGTGGCGGAGATCATCGCCCGCTATGTGGGTCAAGACCCCCGGATAAGGTCGACCACCAGGTCGGAGAACGGTCACATCTCGGCGGCGTCCAATACTGCTCTCGAGATGGCCGGTGGTACCTGGATCACCCCGTTCGACCACGATGACCTGTTGCCCGAGCACGCGTTGGCGTTAGCCATGCTCGCCGCTCACGAACACACTGATGCGGGCGTCATCTACAGCGACGAAGACAAGATTGATGACCAGGACCGTAGGCACCTCCCCTACTTCAAGCCCGACTTCGATCCGCTTCTGCTCTTAGGCCAGAACTACCTCACCCATCTTCTGTTCCTCCGTCGCGATCTGGTGGCAGCAGCAGGGGGCTACCGCCTCGGCTATGAGGGCAGTCAGGACTGGGATCTGATCCTCCGGGTGACCGAGGGTCTCGATCCGACTCAGGTCGTCCACGTTCCCCACGTGCTCTATCACTGGCGGGTGCACGATGAGTCGACGGCATCGCTGGTACAGGCCAAGCCCTATGCCCTCGAGGCCGGGCAACGTGCCGTAGTCGACCATATGGAGAGACGGGGCCTCTCGGGCGATGTGACTCGGATCCCGTCACTCGGTCACAACCGTGTCACCTGGCACCTCCCCGACGACCCGCCGCTGGTCAGCATCATCATCCCGACCAAGGACGGCGCTCTGCTGGAACGGTGCGTGAACAGCCTCCTGGCCTTCACGTCTTACCCGAACTTTGAGATTGTTGTCATCGACAACGGGAGCAAGTCATTCGCCACCCTTAATTTCATGCGTGAGAACGAACACCATCTGACCGTCATCCGCGACGATCGACCGTTCAACTATTCGGCTCTCAACAACGCCGCGGTTCAGCGCGTCGCGGGCAGTGTGGTGTGTCTTTTGAACGATGACACGGAGGTCATCGCCGAGGACTGGCTCACCGAGATGGTCGGCCAGCTCCTCATGCCCGGGGTCGGCGCCGTGGGAGCCAAGCTGTTCTACCCCGACGGTCGGCTCCAGCACGGCGGGGTCATCGTTGGCCTCGGCGGTGTGGCCGGCCACTCACATCGCATGAGTGACCGTCTGGCCCCGGGATACTGCGGTCGGCTTCTGGTGGCCCAGAACCTGTCCGCCGTGACGGCGGCGTGCATGGCGGTACGGCGCGAGGCGTGGGACCAGGTGGGCGGACTCGAAGAGGAGAACCTGGCCATTGCTTTCAACGACGTCGATTTCTGTCTTCGTCTCCGAGAGGCCGGCTGGCGTATCGTCTGGTCGCCGCATGCCACCTTGTACCACCACGAATCGGTCAGCCGGGGACCGGACGACGTGGGCTACCGAGTGCACGAATTCGCCAAGGAAATCCAGTACGTGAAGGGCCGTTGGGGCGACAGCTTGCTCCGAGACCCCGCCTACAACCCGAACCTGACGCTCGATACCGAGGATTTCTCCCTCTCCTGGCCGCCTCGGGTCTCCTACCGCTGAGCAGTCACTGAACGGGACTGTCCCGAGACAGCAGGCTGGCGGCGATGCCGTCCAGGATGTCGTCCTCGGAGACGAGGCACGTCGTCCGCTCGAAGCGGGCCATGACGACCGCCAGCACCAGCACGCCACCCACGATCACATCGGCGCGTCCTTCGATCATCCCGGGGCGTTGCAGCCGCGCCCGGCGGTCTTCGGTGGCCAGACGATCGAGCCACTGGTCCACCTGCAGTCGGGTGAGAAGCGCGTGGTGGATCCGGTCGCGTTCGTAGTGCGGGAGCTCGAGCTCGAGCGCCGCCAGGGTCGACACTGTCCCTGCCAATCCAATCAGGGTCCCCGGACCCTCTAACGGCGGAAGGCTTCCTCGGGCCCGATCCACCTCCGCCTCGACCATGGCGCGGGCCTGGGCCAACTCTTCGGCCAGAGGGGGATCGTGGTGGAAGAATCGCTCCGTCAGCCGCACACAGCCGAGGTCGAGCGACACGGCCGCCACGGCCGGACCCGAGGGGCCGGTGCCGGCGGCATCGTCGGGCGTCACGCCGACGGCCAGCTCGGTCGATCCGCCACCGATGTCGACCACCAACACCTGCATGCCCCGGTCCTCGGCCGGCAGCGACCTGGTGGCGCCGATGAACGAGAGTCGCCCTTCCTCGGCCCCGGTGAGAAGCTCCGGGCGCACGCCCGTGACCTCCTCGGCCGCGGCGAAGAATTCGTCGGCGTTCACCGCATCTCGTGCCGCCGAGGTGGCCACCAGTCTTGCTCGGGTTACCTCGTGGACGTCCATCATCTGCTTGTAATCACCGAGGACCGAGACGGTGCGGCCTATGGCGTCGGCCGACAGCTTGTGGGTCGAGTCAACGGCCTCACCCAGTCGGGTGATCCGCATCTCGCGCACGAGAACCTTCCCGTGCCCGTCGACGATCAGCAGACGAGTCGAATTGGTTCCGCAATCGAGAGCAGCCACGGCTCCGGCGTCAAGGGCCATACCCCCGCTCTACCACATACCCCGTGGTATCGAGGGCCAGTTGTTCGACCACCCAGCGACCCACCGGGTCGTCACCGCCCACCAGGAACCAGGCCAAGTGGGCGTGGAGACACTTCACCCCCTGCCGGGTTCCTCCCACCCCGCCCGATGGTCGAGGACCCTGGTGATCGGGCGCAATGGCCAGGTCCCGCGCCGCCGCATAGCGCTCGTGGGCGGCGGCAATGGACTCGGGTGCCAGCGCCGCTTCCGCCTGCCGCACGCCACCGGCGGCCTCCAGCCGACTGACGGCCTCCCGCAGGGGACCGTCGACGAGCCAGAAGCGCGTGGGCATGGGGGTGCCGTCGTCGAGATGAGGCGCATTCACGATCACGGACGGTTCACCGCCAGGCCCGCGCAGGGCCACGGCGAAGGCACCCGATGGGACCCGCCCGAGCAGGCGGGTGACAAGGTCGAGGTCCGATGAACTGACCGGCCCGAACACCGGATCGGTCAGTTCCAGAACTCCAGGGTGTGCGCCACACGGGACCAGAAACCGCCACTGGGGGGCGGGGAGCTCTGGGGGGCACCACCCGACGAGAGAGACCTTTCACCTTGAGTCTGGCTCCCCGACGTCTTCGCCGCCGTGGCCGCCGTCACGATCCCGGCTCCGTCGCCCAGCAGTTCCTGGCTTCGGCGCGAGCCGGGCACGACCGGCGCCTGGTTGAGAGGAACGTGTCCCGCATCGGTGACGGTGGTGGAGCCTGATCCCGCCGGCGGCAGGATGTCGTACGCCCTCTGGCCCGGCCGGACGAGCCCGTAGTCCTGTCGGGCCAGGCCGGCCACGGCCGTCGGATCGGCCAGCTGGCGCGCCTGGGCACTGAGAGCGCGGTTTTCCGCCTGGAGCTGATTGACCTGGGAAGAGTCCGACGACAACTGCTGGTGCTGCGAAGCGAGAACGGACCAGGGCATGGTGAAGAAGACGACGATGAAGGCGAACACCACGGCCGCCAGCCCCAGCGCCCGGGCACGCCGACGCTCGAGGGGACTCTGCTCGACGCGCCGACGCCCGAGGTGACGCCCGTCGTTCCGGCCCGGCACCACCGACGATCCCCGACGACGCGAGCGCCATTTCCACGGCGCTGCCAACAGCGGCAGCGACACCGGTCGCAGCATCGAGGGGCGCAGACGGGTCACCGACCGCGCACCCGAGAGGAGCCGCCGGGGCAGAGCAAGAAGAAGCGAAAGGCGCGTCGACGAGGGGCGGTGCGACGCGGTTGCCTCAGCAGAGAACTGCGGGCTCTTGTGTCGGCGGCTGTGGGCACCGACCTTCGGCAGCAGCATCATTGTCCGGAATCGTCTCCCACCCTGGCCGTGGCCAGCGCAGCTCCGCCGAGATAGGCGGCCGACTCGCCGAGGTTTTCCTCGATGCGCAGGAGCTGGTTGTACTTGGCCACCCGATCAGAACGCGCCGGCGCTCCGGTCTTGATCAGTCCGCAGTTGGTGGCCACCGCCAGGTCGGCGATGGTGGTGTCCTCCGTCTCGCCCGAACGGTGCGACATCACGCACCGGTAGCCGGCCCGGCCGGCGCAGTCCATGGTGTCCAGGGTCTCGGTGATCGTCCCGATCTGGTTCACCTTCACGAGCACGGAGTTGGCCACCTTGCGGGCGATCCCCTTTTCCAGCCGGGCCCGGTTGGTCACGAACACGTCGTCCCCCACGAGCTGCACCCGGTCGCCGATGGCGGCCGTCAGCGCCGCCCATCCGTCCCAGTCGTCCTCGGCCATCCCGTCCTCGATGGACACGATCGGATAGCGGCTGCACAGATCGACCCAGTAGTCGACCATCTCGCTGGCAGAAAGTTGCCGGCCCTCGCCGCTCAGGTTGTAGACGCCGTCCTTCCACAGCTCGCTCGACGCCGGGTCGAGGGCGATGGCGATGTCCTCGCCCGGTGTCCGCCCGGCCGCTTCGATGGCCTCCACGAGAACCTCGACGGCGTTCTCGTTCGAGGGAAGATCGGGCGCGAAGCCGCCCTCGTCCCCCACCGCCGTGGACAACCCCTGGGAGCGCAGAACCCGGGCCAGCGCGTGGTAGGTCTCGACCCCCCACCGCAGCGCTTCGGAGAACGACGCTGCGCCGATGGGGACGATCATGAATTCCTGCAGGTCGATCGAATTGTCGGCGTGCACACCGCCGTTCACCACGTTCATCATGGGCACCGGGAGCACGTGCGCGTTCACCCCCCCGACGTAGCGGTACAGCGGCAGGCCGAGCTCGTCTGCCGCCGCCCGCGCCACGGCCAGCGAGACACCGAGGATGGCGTTGGCCCCGAGACGTCCCTTCGTCGGGGTGCCGTCGAGGTCGATCAGGGCCAGGTCCACGCCCCGCTGGTCATACGGATCGAAGCCCGACAGGACCTCACCGATCTCGCCGTTCACGTGCTCCACCGCTCCGAGGACGCCCTTGCCCCCGTAGCGCTCGCCCCCGTCACGCCACTCCGTGGCCTCGTACGTCCCCGTCGATGCCCCCGACGGGACCATGGCCCGCCCGCCCGCGCCCGAGTCCAGGAGGACTTCGACTTCAACGGTGGGATTGCCCCGGGAGTCGAGAATCTCCCGTGCCCGGATCTGCTCGATGCTGCTCATGCTCCGTGGTGCCCCTGTGGTTGGTGTTGTAGAAGTTACTCGCTCCCCTCCATGGGTATGCGGAGCGCCAGCGTAGAGGGTTGTTATGACCGCGGTCCGGGCTGATGAAGGCGTTCCGTCACGGAAGCAGCCAGGCAGCGGACGTGCGGTGTGGATGGGCCCCGCAGGACCACCCAACCAGAGAGGAGCACCACCGACAGCCCCCTCACGGCGCCCACGGGGCGCCGGCCATCATTCGCTCGTGTGTGCCTCTGTGGCCTCGATCTCGAGCCGGAACGCCCGGGCCCGGTTCCGCAGAGCCGTCTCGGGGTCCACTCCCAGCCGGCGGGCCATGGCCACCACGGAGAAGAGCAGCTCGCCTACAGATCCACCGGCGGCATCGCCGTCGCCCCCGGCCGAGGCATCGCCGTCGCTCGATCCGAGCCGGCCGAGATCGTCGGCCATCTGCCGTCGCAGATCGGCTTCGTCGGGCAACACCATGCCGACGGACTCGGCCTTGCCCTGCAACTTGGCCACCAGGGCCAGAGAGGGCAGGGCCGCCGGGATGCCTTCGGTGACACTGGTGCGCCCCTTCTCCTTCTTCTTGAGCACCTCCCAGTTGGTGGCCACGGCGTCGGCTGTGGCCGCCACCACATCGCCGAAGACATGGGGGTGGCGTGCCACCAACTTGTCGTGCACACCCCGGGCCACGTCGGCCAAGGTGAAACGACCTTCCTCGGCCGCCAGCACGGCATGGAAGTACACCTGGAAGAGCAGATCACCGAGCTCCTCGGCCAGGTGCTCCACCGCCTCGGGGGCCACATCGGGCTCCCCCGACGTCACCGTCTCGATGGCGTCGAGCGTCTCGTACGTCTCTTCGAGTAGGTGCCGGGCCAGAGACCCGTGGGTCTGGCTGGCATCCCAGGGGCACCGCAGCCGGAGCGTGTGGACGAGTTCGTCCAACCGGGCGAGCTCGACGGCGACGGGCGCCGCCAACCGCGGCACCCACAATGCGGTCAGGTGGTCCGGTTCGAGGCTCCGATCGAGATCGGCCCACCCCACTTCGAGCACCTGCTCGTCGGCCAGCCCCAGATGGTGCAAGAGCACCGCCGTCCGCTCTTCGTCCTCCCCGGCCGCGTCGTCCCCGGCCAGCTTGATGTCCGACAGCAACTGCCGGCTGTGGCACTGCGCCACCAGAAGCGGTCCCCGCTCCCCCGCCGCCTCCACGGCGAACGAGGCACCGTCCACCAGCCGGACGCCGGCGGCCACGGGGTCGATGCCGAGCCGGTCCCAGGCCAGATCGAGAAAGGACGGGGCCGGGATGACGTCCACCGCCACCCGCCCGTCACCGCGCAGCAGCAGCACCGTCCGCTCGGCGACGAAGGGAGAGCCGGGGACGGCGTAGGCGACGAAGCCGGCTCGCTCCCGGCCGGCCATGGCACCGACGCCGGGCTCGCCGACATCGGCGGCGGCGATGGCGGCGGCCACGAGCTCGTCGACGATGCCGGCATAGACCTCGTCGATGGTGCCGGCGCTCTCGTAGAGCCGGTCGAACGACTCGAGCCCGCCGGGCACCATCTGGGCCACGGCGTCGACGGCCGGATGCCGCGCCGTGCGGACGAAGCTCCGCTGCGCCGTAGTGAGCGCTTCCAGTGCCGCCTCGGGAACGAGCTCGGCCCCGGCCGGCCCCAGTCCCACCACGGTGACCCGGGGCCCTCTGCCGACGACGGGTCCCGACGGCGCCGCGGCCTCCGTCAACCCGCTGCGGGATTGATGTTGATCCCTGGCAAGGAGACCAAGGGCTTCACCGGGACGTTGGCCCGGGCATTGGGCACGAAGGCGGCCGGCGGCGGCGTGGGTACGGTGACGCCCCGCTTGGCGTTCCACGAGCCGTAGCGGGCATCGACACTCACATGGGCCTTGGCCACCAGCGCATTGAGCGACGCACTCACGACCGAGGCATGTTGCGCCAGGATCACCTGCCGGATCTGCTTGCTCAGCTGGGCCAACGGCACCTGCTGACGCTGGCGGATCTGGACGACCATGTAGGAGGTGGTCGCCACCCCGGCCGAGTTCTGGGTGGGCAGGGGGATCGGCTCCGACAGCTGGCCGGTGGCCATGGCGCCGATGGTCCCCGCCAGTGTCGCCCCCACCTGTCCCGTCACCGTCGAGGGGAACTCACACGCCAGTTGGCCCCCGGAGGGCTCCACCTGCTGGTCGGCCCCGCTGCTGGCCGAAGCCACGGCGAAGCTGGTGCCGGCGGCGATCTGGTCGTGCAAGGTCTGCGCCGCGCTCTGGGTGTCGGCCACCACAATGTTCAGGCATTCCTGCGTCACGTCGGTCAGGTGCGAGTTGTAATACCCCTGCAGGCCGGCCTGGCTCACATCCACGTGGCCCACCGCCACCTCGAACATCTCCTGGTCGGCCAGCGCGATGGCCCGGTTCTGGAGAAAAGCGCCCGGCAGCTGCTTGGACACGGCCGTGGTGCTCGTCAGGGCACAGCCTGTCGGCGTCGTCGACTGCGATTGCGCCTGCTGCAACTGGGTCTGCAACTGGGTCTCGTAGTCGGCCTTGGCCGCCGCCGTATCGGCGCTCGTGACGACCACGCCTCGCTTGGCCAGGGCCCGCAGCTCGATCTGCTGCAGGACCAGGCTCTCGAGCTCGTTGGCGGCGAAGCTGGAGTTGGCCGCGTTGGGCGTGGTGCTGTCGGCCTCGGTCCCGACGCCCACGGGCGACGCCGTCAATCCGGCCTGGATCTGCGCCGCGCACGCGGCGCTGGCGTCGCCGAGCGCACTCGACATCTCGCCGTTCAGCACCGACTGCGAAATGGTCACCCCGTCCACGGTGGCCGCCGGAGGCGACAGGTCGCATCCCGTCGCACCAACGACGAGAGCGCCGAGAATGGCGACGGCAAGAAGGCGTTTCACAGCAGTCGGCATGCTACCGGCGGGCGGTGGCCCGAGACGAGTCGCGGCCGCTGCGCCGAGCCGGCGCCGAGGCTCCGGTGGCGGGGCCGACGGGGCCGCTGTCTTCGGCCGGGACAAGCTCCAGCACCAGGGCGGTCAGCGCCTCGATGGGGGACTCGTCGGGCCCCAGGGGGACGGTGAGCTGGCCCGTCTCCTCTTTGTACAACGCCTCGGGCCGGAGCCGTCGCAACCGCACCCGGGCACTGGCGGGTAGGGCCAGAGGGGCCAGTCGGGCCACCAGACGACGCCGGCCGCCGATGGTCGGCTGTCCCGCCCGGGCCGTGGCCGACACCTCGCGCACTCCCGTCCGCAGACATTCGACCCGTAGCCGGGCCACGGCCAGAAGCCCCTCGGCCGGGGTGGGCAGGGGTCCGAACCGGTCGAGCCACTCGGCCCGGACGTCGTCCACCTCGCTCTCGGCCACCACCGAGGCCAACCGCCGGTAGGCCTCCAGCCGCAGGTCCTCCCGGCCCACGTAGTCGGCGGGCAGATGGGCGTCGGAGGGAACGTCGATCTTCACCTCCACGGCGGGCCGCACCGGTTCGCCCTTCATGTCGGCCACCGCCTCGGCCACCATCTGGACGTAGAGGTCGTAGCCGACGGCGGCGATATGTCCCGACTGGTCCCGGCCGAGCAGGTTGCCCGCCCCGCGGATCTCGAGGTCGCGCATGGCGATCTTGAACCCGCTGCCGAGCTCGGTCTGCTCCCCGATGGTCCGCAGCCGCTCGTAGGCGGCCTCGCTCAACACCTTGTCCGCCGGATGCAGAAGGTAGGCGTAGGCCCGGTGCCCCGACCGCCCCACCCTGCCGCGCAACTGGTGCAGCTGGCCTAGGCCGAGCCGATCGGCCCGGTCGACCACGAGGGTGTTGACGGTGGGCATGTCGATGCCCGACTCGATGATCGTCGTGCACACAAGCACGTCGTAGCGCTTCTCCCAGAAGTCGAGCACGGCCTGCTCGAGGGTCCCCTCGTCCATCTGCCCGTGGGCGATCACCACCCGCGCCTCGGGCACGAGGGCCCGGATCCGGGTCGCCACGGCGTCGATGTTCTGCACCCAGTTGTGCACGTAGAACACCTGTCCCTCGCGCAGCAGCTCCCGCCGGATGGCTTCGACCACGGCCGCCTCCTCGAACTCCCCCACGTAGGTCAGGATGGGTTGCCGGGCCGCCGGCGGGGTGTTGATCAGAGACAGGTCACGGATGCCGGTCAGCGCCATCTCGAGCGTCCGGGGAATGGGGCTGGCCGTGAGGGTCAACACGTCCACGCCGTCGGTCATGGCCTTGATCGTCTCTTTGTGGCTGACCCCGAAGCGCTGCTCCTCGTCCACCACCAAAAGGCCAAGGTCCTTGAATTTGATGTCGTCGGCCAGCAGGCGGTGCGTCCCCACCACCACGTCGACCGTCCCCGCCTCCAACCCGGCCACCACCTTGCGCGCTTCGGCCGGGGTGAGAAAGCGCGACAGCATCTCCACGCGCACGGGGAACCCGGCATAGCGGTCGGCAAAGGTCTGCGCGTGCTGGGTGGCCAAGAGCGTGGTGGGCACGAGCACCGCCACCTGCTTCCCGTCCTGCACGGCCTTGAAGGCGGCCCGCACGGCCACCTCGGTCTTGCCGAACCCGACATCGCCGCACACGAGCCGGTCCATCGGCCTCTCCGCCTCCATGTCCTCGGCCACATCGGCGATGGCCCGGGCCTGATCGGGCGTCTCGACATAGCCGAAGCCGTCGGCCAGCTCCTGCTGCCACGGTGTGTCGGGGGCGAAGGCGTGACCCCTCACCTGCAGACGTTTGCGGTACAGCTCGACCAGTTCGACGGCCACCTCGTGCACCGCGGCGCGCGCTTTGGCCCGGGTCTTGCTCCACTCCGATCCCCCCAGCCGGTTGAGCGAAGGGGCCTCGCCTCCGCTGTAGGGCGTCAGGGCCTCGATCTGGTCCGACGGCAGATACAGCTTGTCGTCGCCCCGGTACTCGAGCAGCAGGTAGTCGCGCGCGGCGCCATTCACCGTCCGCGTCACCATTCCCTTGAAGCGCGCCACCCCGTGCTGACGATGCACGACGTAGTCGCCCGGGGCCAGGTCGTCGAAGAAGCCGTCCACCGGCCGGGCCCGGGCGCGCGCCGGCCGATGGGCCCGGCGTCGCCCGGTCACGTCGGCTTCGGCCAACACCGCCACCTTGGCCGAGGCCACCACGAAACCCCGGTCGAGCGGCGCCACCACCACCCGGATCCCGGGCCGCCCGAGGTCGACCTCGTCGGGGGAACCAAGCACCGGTACCGAGAGGCCTTCCTCGGCCAGCACGGCCGCCAACCGCTCGGCCGATCCCGCTCCCTCGGCACACACCGTCACCGAGTACCCGTCTTCGGCCAAGGCCCCGAGCCGGGCCGCCAACCGGGACCGGTCCCCGTGCACCGGCTCCCACCCCTGCGCCGTCACCCCCGGCGTGGCCGAGGACGACGCCACCGAGACCATGCTCAACACCGGAGCCGGACACCGCTCGAGCAGACGCTCATAGGCCACGTGCAACCGGGGGAAGATCTCCTCCACACCGTCGTGGGCACCTTCCACCACCCCCCACGTCACGGCGAGGGCACCCGCCAGGGCCGCTTCCTCGTCGTTCAGCTCGACCGCCCGGTCACGCATCCGCCGGGGATCGATCAGCACCACCCGGGCGCCGGCGTCGAGCAGATCGGGCAGCACCCGTTCGTCGTCGTACAGCCACGGCAGCCACGACTCCATCCCGTCGAACAGCTGCCCTTCGGCCATCCGCTCCCACTGGGCCCGTCCCCAGGGCTCGGAGGAGACCAGCTCCCGGGCCCGCTCCCGCACGGCGTCGGTGGGGAGCACCTCCCGGCATCCGAAGAGCTCGACTCTCTCGAGACTGGCCACCGACCGCTGATCCCCGGGGTCGAACTCGGTCAGCCGGTCGACCTCGTCGCCCCACAGGTCGATCCGCACGGGCAAATCCGACGTCGAGGGGAAGACGTCCACGATCCCGCCCCGCACCGACACCTCACCGCGGTGCTCGACCTGGTACTCCCGCCGGTAGCCCCGGCCCACCAGCCGGCCCACCAGCTCCTCGAGATCGATCCGCGCCCCGCGCTCGACGACCACCGGCGACGCGGCCACGTCGACGGGTCCGAGCCTCTGCAGCAACGCCCGCACGGGAGCGACGACCACGGCCGGCGCGTCGCTCTCGGCCGAACCGCCGCCGTCGCCGTCGCCGGTCACCCCGAGGTGCCACAGCAAGCGCAGCCGCTCCCCCATGGTCGCCACTTCGGGACTCACCCGCTCGAAGGGCAGCGTGTCCCACGCCGGGAAGAGCGCCACCGTCCCGGTGCCCAGGAAGGTGCTCAGATCATGCGCCACCCGCTCGGCGTCGCGCACCGTCGGCGTCACCACCAACATCGGTCGCCGATCGCTCAACCGCGCCACCCCGGCGATCACGAAGGCCGTCGCCGCCTCGGGTACGGCCAACGCCGTCGACCCCACCGACAAGGCGTCGACCATGGCCGGCTCGTGACGAAGCAGAGGGGGCAGGGAACGGAGGCTCACCTCCGCCGAGGTTAATGGCGGTGGCCGTCCCCGTTAGTCGTCCGAGTTAGCTGTCGGCGGGCCCGGCACCGATCTCGGTGTTGAAGCGGAGCATGGCGGCCTCGGTGCCATCGGCCACGATCAGCTCCACGGCGTCAGCGGCGACGGCCACGGCCACGTCGAGCGCCTCGCGCTCGGCCTTCCCGGGCCGGTGAAGCACGTAGTCGGCCCCCGGTTGCCGTCCGGGGGGCTTCCCGATCCCGATCCGCACCCGCACGTAGCCGGGATCGTGCACATGGGCGTGGATGGACTTGAGCCCGTTGTTCCCGGCCGTCCCGCCCCCCACCTTCACCTTCACCCGCCCGCTCGGTAGGTCGAGCTCGTCGTGCACCACCACCAGCCGGGACATCTCGGACACCCCGTACCGCCGCACCAGAGCGACCACGGCCAGCCCCGACTCGTTCATATAGGTCCGGGGCACGGCCACGGCCACCAGCCGGCCGCCCATGGGGAACTGGGCCACCACCGACCTGGTCCCCTTCTCCGCCCGCAGCCGCTGTCCGTGACGCTCGGCCACGAGCACGGCGGTCTCGGCCCCCAGGTTGTGCCGGCTCCGTTCGAATTCGGCCCCCGGATTCCCGAGCCCCACCACCAACCACTCGACGCTCGTCCCCGTCCGGGGCGCGCCGAAGACCCGGCGCAGGCTCAGCCTTCTTCGCCGCCGGAGTCCGACGCCGTCTCGCCCCCGGCCGGAGCGGCGGCCTCGGCCCCTTCGACACCCTCTTCGCCCTCGACGGCCTCGCCCGCTTCCTGCACCCGCGGGGCCTGCCCGGCGGCCACCACGGCCTCGGGGTCGAGGTCGGTGGTCACCCCGGCCGGCAGCGCGATGTCCGACACCCGCACGGCCGAGCCGATGATCAGCTCGCTGATGTCGACCTCGAGATGCGGCGGGATGTCCGACGGACGGGACCGGATGGGCAGTGCGAACAGCTGCTGGTCAAGGATCCCGTCGGCCCGGTGCAGCTCGATGGCTTCGCCCACCAGCGTGATCGGGACTTCGGAGGTGATCTCGCGGTTCGGGTCCACCACCTGGAAATCGACATGGATGACGGTGTTCTTCACCGGGTGCCGCTGCAGCTCCCGGGCCATCGTCATCAACGTGGTCTGGCCCACCTGGAGCGACAACACGGCGTTCACCCCGGCGTCGGTGTTCAGAGCGGCCCGCAGGTCACGGGCGGCCACGCTCACCGAGACGGGGTCCACTCCCTCGCCGTAGACGACGCCGGGGATCCGACCGTCCTCGCGCAGCCGGCGCGCCGGGCGCGACCCGCTAGGCCTGCCGGCCTCGGCGACCAGGGTGAACTCGGCCATGAACTTCGCTCCTCGGATGGACTGGTCAGCGGCACCGGTCAGCGGCACTGATCCGGCGACCCAGCATAGATGCCTTGGCTGCGCGCCCCGGAGCGGACCCCGGCCCCGGGCGTCGGCGTCGGCCGAGCCGGTGCCTGGTCGGCCCCTCCGACCAGGTGCGGTCGGCTCCTCTGACCAGGTGGAATTGCCCGCAATCTACTTCTAGTAATGCACTACCATGGTTCGTATGGGGGATTGGGGGTTTCTGACAAATCACGCACGGGCGTTGCTCTATATCGCCAACGACCCCGAGGCCCGTCTCCGGGACCTGGCGGTTTCCCTCGATGTCACCGAGCGCACCGCCTACGGCATCATGGCCGACCTCACCGAGGCCGGCTACGTGGTGAAGGAGAAGGACGGCCGCCGCAACCGCTATCACATCCAGGTCCACCTTCCCCTGCGTGACTCGGTCAGCCGGGATCGCACCATCGGCGAGGTTCTCGACCTCTTCGTCGACGCCCCCCGGTCAAAGGGAATCCGAGCCACCCCTCTGTCCGTCGTCTGACCGACGACCGGGCCGTCGGTGCCCGGACCGTCAGATCCCCGGGGTCCGATCCGGATTCTGATGCCGGCGCCTCGAGGGGATTCCCACCACCCGCCACGTTCAGCGGCCTCTGCCCCATCACAATCAGAGAGATCCGGTGCCGGCGCAGGTAATTGTTCAGGTTTTTAGTTCCGGATGCCGAAATGGCCAACGGACGTCTCCAGATCTGGAACGGATGTTTCTCGTCTACACGTAGAGATCACGTTTCGAATCTGGAGGCTTCATGCCGGACCCCGCGGTCGCGCAAGCCGACCCGCTCGATCCCACCGTTGTGCTGACTGTCCTCGCCCGGGTCAAAAGGGGGGACTTCGCCGCCCGCATGCCACTCGACTGGACGGGCGTGGCCGGCAAGGTGGCCGACGGTCTCAACGACGTCATCATCGCCAACCAGGCCCTCGAGCAGGAGTTGGCCCGTGTCAGCCAGGTAGTGGGGGCCCAGGGTCGGCTCTCCCAGCGCGCCGTGCTCGGGGGTACGGCATCGAGCTGGTCCGGCAGCGTCGAATCGGTCAACAACCTGATCGAGGCCCTCGTCCGACCCACCTCCGAGATGCAGCGCGTCATCGGGGCCGTGGCCGACGGCGACCTGTCCAAGAAGGTGACGGTCGAGGTCTCCGGCGAGATGCTGGAGCTCAAGAACACCGTCAACGCCATGGTGGACCAGCTGAACGCCTTCGCCGGAGAGGTCACCCGGGTGGCACGCGAGGTGGGGGTCGAAGGCAAGCTGGGCGGCCAGGCCCAGTCGACCGAGGTCAGTGGCGTCTGGAAGGACCTGACCGACAACGTGAACCAGTTGGCCGCCAACCTGACCAACCAGGTCCGGGCCATCGCCGACGTGGCCACCGCCGTGACCAACGGCGACCTCACCCGTCAGGTCCGGGTGGAGGCGAGCGGCGAGGTCGCCGCGCTCAAGGACACCCTGAACGAGATGATCCGCAACCTGGGCGAGACCACCCGGCAGAACGTCGAGCAGGACTGGTTGAAGACGAACCGGGAACGCATCACCCGCATGCTCCAGGGCCAGGACAACCTGGCGGACGTCTCGAACATGGTCCTCTCCGAGCTGGCCTCCCTGGTATCGGCCCAGCACGGCGTCTTCTACTCGATCACCAGCCCGACCGATGGCACCGAACGGGTCCTGGAGCTCCAGGCCGGCTACGGCAACGAGGAGCGCAGACAGCTCTCCACCTCCTTCCGCCTGGGCGAAGGCCTCGTCGGCCAATGCGGCAAGGAGAAGAAGCGGATCCTTCTCACCGAGGTTCCGGCCGACTACATCAGGATCAACTCAGGACTGGGCGCCTCGCCGCCGCTCAACATCATCCTCCTGCCCGTTCTGTTCGAGGGATCACTCCAGGCCGTGATCGAGTTGGCCTCCTTCTCGCCCTTCTCCCTCACCCACCAGACCTTCCTCGATTCCGTCACCGCCAGCATCGGGATCGTCCTCAACACGATCCAAGCCTCAGCCCTCACCGAGACCCTTTTGAAGCAGTCCCAGACTCTGGCCGAGGAGCTCCGCACCCAGCAGGCGGAACTGCGCGCGTCCAACGCAGGCCTCGAACGTCAGGCCAGCCTCCTTTCCGATCGGAACCGCGAGGCGTCCAACAGGAACCAGGAGATCGAACAGTCCAAGCGCCTCCTCGAGGAGAAGGCCGCCCAACTGGCCATTTCGTCGAAGTACAAGTCCGAGTTCATCGCCAACATGTCGCACGAGCTACGCACTCCGCTGAACAGCCTCCTCATCCTGGCCGAGCAGCTCGAGGACAACCCCGAGCACAACATGACCGACACCCAGGTCCAGTACGCCAGCGTCATCAGCGCGTCGGGCAAGGACCTGATGGGCCTGCTCAACAGCATCCTCGACCTGGCCAAGGCCGAGTCCGGCACCATCTCGGCGGAGACGGCGGATCTCTCTCTGAGCGATCTTTCGGTCTCTCTGCTCCGCGAATTCGAGCCGGTGGCGCAAAACAAGGGCGTCGACTATTCGGTGGTCGTCGCCCCCGACGCGCCGGCCACGATCGTCACCGATCCCCAACGGCTCCGCCAGATCTTGAAGAACCTCCTCGCCAACGCCTTCAAATTCACCGAACGCGGCATGGTCCGCGTCCAGATCGGCCTGACCACGAGCGGGTGGAGCCTCGACAGCGACTCCCTCGCCACGGCGCCGTCGGTCGTCGCCTTCTCCGTCAGTGACACCGGCATCGGCATCAACGACGAACAACAGCATCGGATCTTCGAGGCTTTCGCCCAGGGCGACGGATCGACGGCCCGTCTCTACGGGGGAACCGGTCTCGGCCTCTCGATCAGCCGCGAACTGTCAGCGCTGCTCGGTGGTGCGATCACCGTCATCAGTACCCCCGGTGAGGGCAGCACCTTCACCGTCTATCTCCCCGTCGCCGGCCCCCCGAAATCGGCGACCGCGCTCCTACCGGGCGCCCGGTTCCCGGCCCGCGGAAGCGGGCATTTGTCTGTCGTCCCCCCCGCATCGACGACCGCTCTCACCGCTTCGAACGGGGCCGACGCCCACGCCTCGGGTCAGAGTCATCTGAGCGAGCTCGAGGTGATCGGCATCGTCGGAGTGAAGATGCTCCTCGTCGACGACGACTTCCGCAACATCTTCGCCCTTTCCGCCCTGCTGCAACGGGGCCACGCCGATGTTGTCGTGGCGGAGAGCGGAGCCGAGGCACTCGCCATTCTGCAAAGCACGCCGGACATCGACATCGTCCTCATGGACATCATGATGCCGGTCATGGACGGATACGACACCATCCGCGCCGTCCGGGCCGACGGGCGGTTCGCCGAGCTTCCCATCATTGCCATCACCGGCAAGGTCATGGCGGGCGAACGCCAGCGCTGCATCGAGGCCGGGGCCAACGACTACCTCCCGAAGCCCGTCGACACGGCCGAGCTCCTGGCCGCCCTGCGGCCATGGCTGCCGACGACCCCCCCTTCTGGCGTGATATCTCCCGGCACGGCCGCGCGCCCGGCAACGGTTACCGATCACACCGGTCCATCGGAGTCGCCGGTGGAGGAGACCGACACTGGCGTGCGGGCGCCGACGGACACTGGCGTCCGGGCGCCGACGGACACTGGCGTCCGGGCGCCGACGGACACTGGCGTGCGGGCGCCGACGGACACTGGCGTGCGTGCGCACGACGGCTCACCTAACGGACACGCCGGCGGTGGCATAGACGGAGTGACCATTCTCGTCGTGGACGACGACTTCGGTAACAGCTTCGCGCTGTCAGCCCTTCTCGAGCGTTCTCATGCCGAGGTCATCGTCGCCGCCAGCGGTGCCGAGGCTATCGCCGTCCTGGCGCGCAGGACGGCCATCGACATCGTCCTGATGGACATCATGATGCCCGAGATGGACGGCTACCAGACGATGCNNTGATGCCCGAGATGGACGGCTACGCGACGATGCAGGCGATCCGGACAATGGATTGCTGTCGGTTCGTGCCCATCATCGCTCTCACCGCCAAGGCGCTGGCCGGCGAGCGCGAACGCTGCATCGATGCCGGTGCCAGTGACTACGTCCCCAAGCCGGTGGACTCGATCGAGCTTCTGGCCGCCCTGCGCATGTGGCTGCCCAAGGTCGCGCCGGCGCCGACATCATGACCCCCCCGCTGCGACTGGCCGAAGAGGTGAACGGGACCTCGGCCCGGACCTCCACGGGTCTCTCTCCAGTCGCTGTCCTGATCGTCGACGACAACGCCGGAAAGCGCCTGGCCCTGAGGGCGGTTCTGACCCCGTTGGACTACCTCATCGTCGAGGCCGACTCAGGCGTCGCCGCCCTGCGCTGCGTCGCCGTCCAGGACTTTGCTGTGATCCTTCTCGACGTCCGGATGCCGATCATGAACGGTGTCGAGACCGCCGCCCTCATCCGGCAACGGCAGCAGTCGGAGATGACCCCGATCATCTTCGTCACCGCCGAAAAGGGCGACGAGCTCGTCCAAGTCGACCGCTATGCCCAGGGCGCTGTCGACTTCATCGTCGCCCCCGTCTCCCCCGACGAACTGCGGGCCAAGGTCTCGGTCTTCGCCGGCCTGTTCTCCCGGGCCCGGGACCTGGCTGCCCGGGCACGCCACGTTCAGGCCACGGCGGACCAATTGCGACTCCTCACCGATGCGGCGCCGGTCGGCATCTTCCAGACCGATCGCGCCGGTCGCTACGTCTACACCAACCCCCGCTGGTCTCAGATCACAGGTATCGCCGCCGGCGACGCCGTCGGCCGGCCGTGGCAAAGCATGGTCGGAGCGGATCAACGCGCCGGACTCATGGCCGACCTGGCGGCAGCGAAGTTGAACCGGTCGGAGATCTCCCTCCGTTTGCCTATGCGACGCCCGGATGCGACCACAAGGATCGTCCTCGTGACCTCGCACTCGATTCCCGACAGCAACGGAGCGACGGCGGGCTGGGTGGGGACGGTGGCTGATGTCACCGCCGAAGCGGGCGCCGAAGCGGCGATGTCCGATGCCCGCGATGAAGCAACCGAAGCCTCGCGACTCAAGTCCGATTTCCTGGCCAACATGAGCCACGAGATCCGCACGCCGATGAACGGCATCATCGGTATGACCGATCTTCTGCTGGAGACGACTCTCGACAGCCGCCAGCGCGACTATGCGCAGACGGTGCGCGATTCAGGAGAAGCGCTGCTCACCATCATCAACGACATTCTCGACTTCTCGAAGGTCGAAGCCGGGAAGCTCGAGGTGGAGATCGTCGATTTCAACCTCCGGAACATCGTCGAGGACGTCGTGGATCTGCTGGCCGGGCCGGCGGACGCCAAGGGTCTCGAGTTGATCGCCGCCGTCCAAAGCGGAATTCCCCCGGTGGTCGTGGGCGACCCGGGACGGGTGCGCCAGGTCTTGACCAATCTCGTCGGCAACGCTCTCAAGTTCACCCAGAGCGGCGAGATCGTGGTGCGCGTCACCCGGGCCGGTCTCCCCGGTGATGACCCTATGACGAACGACACCGTCGTCCGTTTCGAGGTCTCGGACACCGGCGACGGGATCCCCCCCGAAAAGCTCGACCTGATTTTCGCCCCGTTCGTCCAGGCCGACACGTCCACCTCCCGAAAGTACGGCGGCACCGGCCTCGGACTGGCCATCAGCAGCCAACTCGTCGCCCTCATGGGCGGTGACTGCGGGGTCACCAGCGAGATGGGGGTCGGCAGCACCTTCTGGTTCACGATCCGCGTCGGTTCCGTCGCAGGGATCGAGCAGCCCGATAAGTCGTCACCCGATGCCGGTCTCGCCGGCATCAACGCCCTGATCGTCAGTGACCGCGCCACCCAACGCACGGTCTTGTCCGATTACCTGACCCGGTGGGGAATGACGGTGAGGACGGCCGAGACGGGGCGGTCGGCCCTGGCCACCCTGCGCACAGCGGCCGCCGAGGGTCGACCCTTCGCCGTCGCTCTTCTCGACTGGTCCATGACGGGGATGGACGGCCCCGAACTGAAGAACGCCATCGTCGTCGATCCCGCCCTCACGCCGCGCCTGGTGCTCCTGACCGCCGTGGGTCACGAACGCGACCTCGACAATGCCACCCGCGGCGGCGGCTGCGTCTCTCTGCCCAAGCCCATACACGAAGAGGCTCTCCGCCTCTGTCTGAGAGTGGCGTTGGGGCTCCAAGAGGCGCCGTCCGCGCCCATCGTCGAGACGACCGGTCCTCCGGCGCCACAGGGCGAATTCGAAGGACGCCGTCTGCTTTTGGCCGAAGACAATCTGATCAACCAGAGGGTGGCGGTGGCCATGCTGTCCAGCGTCGGGTACCGGGTCGACACGGTCCTCAACGGCGCGGCCGCCGTGCAGGCCGTCGCTTCTCGATCGTATGACGCCGTCTTGATGGACTGCCAGATGCCGGAGTTGAACGGCTATGAGGCGACGGCGGCCATCCGGGCGCTGAAGAGCTCCGGCCGGATGACCCCCATCATCGCCATGACGGCGGGAGCGCGGCCCGAAGACCGCGACCGCTGCCTGGCCGAAGGCATGGATGCCTATGTGTCGAAACCCGTGAGCAAGGACGCTCTACTCGCCCTCGTGGACCGGTCGGTGCGAACGGGGACGGCGGCCGCCACCGCAGCGGCAGCGGAGCTGGTAGAGGCGGAGACGGTGGAGGCGGCAGGGGCGCTGGCGGCCGACAGCGGTGCCGACCATGCGGTCACCATCGACCGGGCTGTTTTCGACGACCTCCGCATTCTCGGCCAAGCGGCCGGCGGAGACTTCCTGGGCGACCTGGTCGACCAGTTCGTGAGCGACACCGAGCCGCTCCTGCTCGAGCTCCGGGTGGCACTCGATGAGATGGACGAGTCAGCGGTGCGCCGTATCGCCCACACATTGATCGGAAGCAGCAGCCAACTGGGCGGCCGACGTTTCGCCCTGGCCTTGCGCCGTCTGGATGAGAGGGCCGGTGCCGGGCTCCTGGCCGACGGTGACACCGACCTCCAAGAAGTAGAGCGCGCCTATCAGGACCTGTGCCGCATGCTGATCCGCCAGCTGGCGCCGGTCGACCGACAACCATCTCGAGGCCCCCGTGTTTGACGCCATGAAGAAGACCGCTCTTCCTGTCCTGATCACCTCGATCCCACCGAGCCCTATCGGGGAGGCTGCGGCCCGACCTCACCCAGACGACGGCGCCGTCGCCGGACCCCGGCGTGCTCCGACGGGCGCCTCCGACCGCATCTTGCTGGTCGAGGACAATCCCGTGAACCAAAGGGTTTCATTGGCCATGCTCGAGAATCTCGGCTTCTGTGTCGACGTGGTGGACAACGGCGTGGAAGCGGTCATCGCCGCCACCATGGTGCCCTACCGAGCCATCCTCATGGACTGCCAGATCCCTGTCCTGAACGGCTTCGACGCCACCAGCGAGATCCGCGACCAGTGGGGGGCATCGCGTAACTCGCCCATCATCGCCGTGAGCTCGTCGGCCACCGAGGAAGATCAAAAACGCGGCGCGGCGGCGGGCATGAACGGCTTCTTGGCCAAACCCCTGAGCGTCGCCGCTCTGGCCGCCGGCATGGCCCTCTGGGCCCCCGACCCCGCCTCCCCCGACCCCGCCCCGCAGACCCTGTACCACGGGCCGCCGACTCACCCCGGGCAAGCGCCACCTCCGGACGTTGATCGACCGGTGTTCGATCCCGAAGTGACCGAGCGCCTCGAACGCCTTGGCGCCGCTTCGGGTGAGGACCTCATGGGACAGTTGGCCACCCTCTTCCTGGCCGACGCCGACAGCCGCATGGTGGCTCTCCGCCAGGCGCTCGAGGACGGTGACGGCCCGGCCCTGATGCTCGAGGCCCACACACTGTGTGGGGCCAGTGCCAACCTCGGCGCCGTCGAGCTTTCCCATTTGTGCGCCCGGTTGACGACCGATGGCGCCGTCGGCGATCCCGAGAGGGGCGAAGCACTCCTGCTGGGGGTCGAAATCGAGCTCGAGCGGGTTCGCCTGGCGTTGTCAGCGCCCACGCCGCCGCCGCCGACGTCTCGGTCGGCGCCGGAGCTCTCCTCGTCTCCGACACCATCTCCTCGGCCATGAAGATCCTCGTGGCCGACGATGACCCGACGTCCCGGCTCATCATCCGCGTGGCCCTGCAGACGCTCGGTCACGAATGCCGCATCGTGGCGGACGGTACCGAGGCATGGGACGCCTTTCGTACCTGGGCGCCCGACACCGTCATCAGCGACCTGATGATGCCGGGCATGACGGGGCTGGAGCTGTGCCGGGCCACCCGATCCCACCCCCGGGGGGACCACATCTACTTCATCATGGTCACCACCCTCGGATCTCTCGACGAAGTCCAGCAGGGCATGACGGCCGGGGCCGATGACTATCTGGTGAAGCCCCTCGACACCGACGATCTCGAGGGTCGTCTGATAGCGGCGGCCAGGATCACGGCGCTGCACCGCCAGATGGCCGAGCACACCACCGAGCTGGAGGTGGTGAACCATGACCTGGCGGGCATCGCGCGCCAGGACCCGCTGACAGGACTCGGTAACCGTCGCGCCCTGGAAGAGAATCTCGAGCTGCTCGAAGCACGGGTCAGCCGCTACGGACACCGGTACTGCATGGCCCTTCTCGACGTCGACCACTTCAAGTCCTACAACGACACCCGTGGTCATCAGGCTGGAGATGACGTCCTGCAGAAGGTGGCGGCCCAGCTCACGGCCCAGGTCCGCGGGGGAGATGCCGTGTACCGCTACGGAGGAGACGAATTCCTGTGCATTTTCCCCGAGCAGTCGATGAGCAACGGGGCCCAAGCGGTGCAGCGCATGCGGGCCGGCGTGGAAAGACTGGCCATCAGACGCACAGACGACCCCGTGGGTGTGGTGACCTTCAGCGCCGGACTGGCCATGCTCGATCCGGAGCACCCACGTCCGGCGAGCGAAGTGCTCAAAGACGCCGACGAAGCTCTGTACCGGGCTAAGCAATTCGGCCGCAACCGGGTGGAGGAGGCGGCGACGGCGAAGACGCCCTGAAGGCGCCGACAGCGCTCAGGCCAGATTGTCGCCGCCGAAGATCTCCGACACCGACGTGTCTTCGAAGACGGCGTCGATGGCGTCGGCGATCAGCTTCGACACCGAGAGCACGGCGAGCTTGTCGATGCGGCGCTCGGGCGCGATGGGAAGGGTGTCCGTGACGACGACGCGCGACAGCGGAGACTTCTCCAAGCGCTCGAGAGCGGGATCGGACAGCACCGGGTGGGTGGCCATGGCCCAGATGTCCGAGGCTCCCCTTTCGGCCAGAAGCTCGGCGGCGGCACAGATGGTGCCGGCGGTGTCGATCATGTCGTCGATCAGAACGCAGTGCCGGCCCTCCACCTCACCGACCACGTCGAGGGCCTCGACCTGGTTGTGTGTGCCGCGCGGTCGGCGCTTGTGGACGAAAGCCAGGTCGGAATTCATGTGCTGGCTGAAGCGCTCCGCCACCTTCACCCGCCCGGCATCGGGGGCCACGATGACCATGTCGGCACTCCCCTGGCGGCGCAGCTCCTCCACCAACACCGGCATGGCCGTCAGGTGATCGAACGGTATGTCGAAGAAGCCCTGGATCTGGCCCGAGTGCAGATCCAGGCTCACCACCCGGTCGGCCCCCGCCACCTGCAGCACGTCGGCCACCAGCTTGGCCGTGATGGGCTCGCGCCCGATGGCCTTACGGTCCTGCCGGGAGTACCCGTAGTACGGGCAGACGGCGGTGATCCGCTTGGCCGACGCCCGTTTGGCGGCGTCGATCATGATGAGCTGTTCCATCAGCGTGTCGTTCACCGGCCCGCAGTGGGTCTGGACGATGAAGACATCGCTGCCCCGCAACGAGATGTCGTAGCGACAATGGATCTCGCCGTTGGCGAATTCCCGGAGATTGGCCTTGCTCAGCTCCACGCCCAGATGGGTGGCGATCTCCTGGGCCAACTCCGGGTGCGATCTCCCGGACACGAGCTCAAGACGTCGACGCGGCACCATCTCCATCTCTTGACGCTACCGCGCCCCCACGGAGCCGGCCGATGGCCCGGCGCCGAGCCCGGGACGGGCTCAGGCCACAGGATCGTGCATGTCCACGCCGGGACCGTCGACCCGGGTGAATGCCTCGACGAGGGCGCCGGGGCGAACCTCGGCCCCGGGGCCGAGAGACACGAAGGGTCCGACCCGGGCGTGGTGGCCGATATCGGCGCGCACGGCCGTGGTCTTCGTCACCGCCGCCCCCTCCCCGACTACCGAGTCCACCAGGTGACAGTCGGGTCCGACCTCGGCCCCCGCCGCGATCCGGCAGTCGCCCTGCAGGACGACACCGGGCAGAAGCACCACGTCAGGTTCCAGATGCACGCTGGCGTCGACGTAGGTCCGTTCGGGATCCCACATGGTGACCCCCCGTCGCATCCACCGTTCGTTGATCCGGTCCCGCAGCTCCGCCTCGGCCACCGCCAGCTGGGCCCGGTCATTCACCCGGGCCGCCTCCATGGGATCGGCGGTGACGAGCGACTCCACGGGGTAGCCGGCGTCATGCAGCACGGCGTAGATGCCGCTCAGCGAATGCTCGCCTCCGATCCCCACGGGCTGCAGCCGTCGGAGGGCGGGAGCGAGGACGCCATGGCGGAAGCAGTGGATGGTGGTGGCCACCTCGTCGACATCGGAATGGCCGGTGACCTCGGCGCCTTCCATGACGGCCACCACGGCGTCGTCTCTGCCCCGTACCACGCGGTCGTGGCCCGTCGGGTCAGAGAGAACGGCGGTGAGAAGCGTCGCCGCCGCACCGGTCTCGCGATGGTGCCGCACCAGAGAAGCGAGCGTGGGAGCCCGCACCAAAGGGGTGTCTCCCGGCAGCACCACCACATCCCCGTCGGCGTCGACCAGGCTTTCGGGCAGTCCGGTGATGCCCACGGCCAGAGCATCGCCGGTTCCCAGTTGTTCGGGTTGCTCCACGAAGGCAATGGACAACGACGCCGGTGCGTGATCGACCAACGTCTTCGTGACCCATTCGCCGCGGTGGCCCACCACCACGACGACCTTCTGCGCCGACAACTCGGCCAAGGCGTCGAGGACGTGAAGGATCATGGGCCGGCCGCACAGTCGGTGCAGAGGTTTCGGCCGCGACGAGCGCATGCGCGTCCCCTCGCCGGCGGCGAGCACCACGGCGGAAAGCGGGCGGTCGGGCATGCGGTTTAGTCTGTCACCCGATGACGGGGGAACTGACGGTCCATGCTGACCTGGAGTAGCACGCGCGGGGCTCCGATCAAGGGAGCGGTCCCGTCACCATGCCCATACTGAGCTCCTTCATCGACCCCGCCTCCGAGGTCTACCAGAAGAATCGCCTGGCCATGGAGAAAGCCCTGGCCGAGGTGAACGCCCAGCTGGAGGTCGCCCGGGGCGGCGGTGGCGAGCGCTATGTCGAACGACACCGGGCCCGGGGGAAATTCCTGGCCCGGGAGCGGATCGAGCTGCTCCTCGACCCCGACTCGCCCTTCCTCGAACTGGCCCCCCTGGCCGCCTGGGGGACCGAGTACACGGTGGGCGCCAGTCTGGTGGCCGGTATCGGGGTGGTGAACGGGGTCGAGTGCCTGGTGTCGGCCAACGACCCCACCGTCCGGGGGGGCTCCACCAACCCCTTCACCATGCGCAAGTCCGGCCGCCTGGCCGACATCGCCCTCGAGAACCGGCTGCCTTCGATCAGCCTGGTGGAGTCGGGCGGCGCCGATCTGCCCACCCAGTCCGAGATCTTCATCCCCGGCGGGCGCGGCTTTCGCGACCTGACCCAGCGTTCGGCGGCCGGGCTTCCCACCATCTCTCTCGTTTTCGGCAACTCGACCGCCGGCGGGGCCTATGTCCCGGGCATGAGCGATCACATCGTGATGATCGAAGGCCGCTCCAAGGTCTTTCTCGGTGGTCCCCCTCTGGTCAAGATGGCCACCGGGGAGGAGTCTGACGACGAGTCGCTCGGTGGCGCCGAGATGCACGCCCGGGTGAGTGGACTGGCCGACTATCTGGCCACCGACGAGCTCGACGCCATCCGGTTGGGCCGCGCCATCGTGGCCCGGTTGAATTGGCACAAGCCCGGCCCGGGCCCGACCATGCCGGGGGACGAGCCGCTCTTCGACAGCGACGAGCTGCTCGGGGTGGCCTCGGCCGACCTACGGGTGCCCTTCGACCCGCGCCACGTGCTCGCCCGGGTGGTCGACGGATCGTCCTTCGACGAATTCAAGCCCCTCTACGGGCCCAGCCTGGTCACGGGATGGGCCTCCATCCACGGCTATCCCATCGGCGTACTGGCCAACCACCGCGGCGTGCTGTTCAGCGAAGAGTCCAACAAGGCCACGCAGTTCATCCAGCTGGCCAATCAGGTCGACGTGCCGCTTCTGTTCCTGCAGAACACGACGGGCTACATGGTGGGCAAGGAGTACGAGCAGCGCGGCATCATCAAAGACGGCGCCAAGATGATCAACGCCGTCTCCAATTCGCGCGTCCCCCACCTCACCGTCAACATCGGGGCCTCGTACGGGGCCGGCAATTACGGCATGTGCGGGCGCGCCTACAACCCCCGGTTCCTCTTCGCCTGGCCCAACGCCCGCTCGGCCGTGATGGGTCCGACCCAGCTGGCCGGCGTCCTGTCCATCGTGGCCCGGCAGAGCGCGGAGGCTCGGGGACTACCGTTCGACGAGGCGGCCGACGAGGCCATGCGCGCCACCGTGGAAGCGCAGATCGAAGCCGAATCGCTACCACTTTTCCTCACGGCCAGGCTCTACGACGACGGGATCATCGATCCACGCGACACGCGCACGGTGCTCGGCCTGTGCCTGTCGGTCATCGACAGCAACCCCGTCCACGGGACACGCGGCTACGGCGTGTTCCGGATGTGATGGGTCCTCTCGTGCCGCCACAACGACCGACGTCGGGGGATCACCCGTGATCAGCAAGCTCCTAGTGGCCAACCGGGGGGAGATCGCCCGCCGGATCATGCGCAGCGCCCACGCCATGGGCATCGCCTGCGTGGCGGTCGCCTCCGATGCCGATGCCGGCGCCCCCCACGTGGCCGAAGCCGACGAGGTCGTGCGCCTGGCCGGGAACACGCCGGCCGAGACCTACCTCCGCTCCGATCTGCTCGTGGCCGCGGCGCTGGCCAGCGGGGCCGACGCCGTGCACCCCGGATACGGCTTTCTATCCGAGGACCCCGGCTTCGCCCGGGCCTGTCTGGCCGCCGGGCTGATCTTCGTGGGACCCCCGCCCGAGGTCATCGAGGCCATGGGGTCGAAGCTGGCGGCCAAGGCCACCATGGCGGGAGCGGGCGTCCCCGTTCTGCCCACCGTGCGGATCCCCCATGGCACGGGCGAGGGCGAGCAGGCCGACGGAGGGGTGGTCGAGGGCAGCCTGGACGAGGGTGAGGGTGGGCCCATCGAGCACCATCTGGTGGAGAAGGACCTGATCCAGGCGGCCACGGAGCTCGGATGGCCGGTTCTCGTGAAGGCATCGGCCGGAGGCGGTGGCCGGGGCATGCGGGTGGTGGAACGACCCGACGAGCTGGCCGAAGCCGTGGCCTCGGCCGCCCGGGAGGCACACAGCGCCTTCGGCGACGGCACCGTTTTTCTCGAGCCCTACATCTCCCGTCCCCGCCATGTCGAGGTCCAGATCCTCGGCGACACCCACGGGACCGTCGTCCACCTTTTCGAGCGCGAGTGCTCCATCCAACGACGGCACCAGAAGATCATCGAGGAATGCCCCTCGCCGGTGGTGACGCCGGCGCTGCGGACCGAGATGTGCACTACCGCCGTGGCCGCCGCCAACGCCATCGGCTATGTCGGGGCCGGGACCGTCGAATTCCTGCTGTTGCCCGACGGCACCTTCGCCTTCCTCGAGGTGAACACCCGCCTGCAGGTCGAACACCCCGTCACCGAGCTCGTGACCGGTCTCGATCTCGTCCGCCTGCAACTGCTCGTGGCCGAGGGCCACCCTCTTCCCCCTGAGGTCCTCGACCCGCCCCGGCGCGGGCACGCCATCGAGGTCCGGCTCTACGCCGAGGACCCCACCCGCTCCTGGCAACCGTCGGCCGGCCACCTGCAGCGCTTCTCGGTGCCCGGCGGCCCCGGCGTGCGGGTGGACAGCGGGGTGGAGGACGGCTCCGAGGTGAGCCCGTACTACGACCCCATGCTGGCCAAGGTCGTCGCCTACGGCGAGACCCGCCACGAGGCGGCGAGGACGCTGGCCCGGGCCCTCGACACGGCCCAGATCCACGGCGTGACCACCAACCGGGATCTGCTCGTGCGCATCCTGCGCCATCCGGAATTCCTGAGCGGGGACATCGACACCGGCTTTCTTCAGCGCCACGACCCCGCCGTCCTCGGTGCTCCGAAGGCGACCCCCGAGACCGAACACCTCCATGCTCTGGCCGCCGCTCTGGCCGCCCAGGCCGACAGGCGCCGGCACGCCACCGTGCTCCGGGGACTTCCGTCGGGCTGGCGCAACGTCGCGTCGCAAATGCAGACCGCCTCTTTCACAGGCCGCGGCGACCAGATCGACGTCGGCTACCTCTTCGACCGGCAGAACCGCTGTACCTCGGTGACCATCAACGCAGAGCCCCGGTCCGACATCGAGGTGATGACATGCGACGCCGACGCCGTGGAGCTCTCGGTCAGCGGGGTGGTCAGGCACTACCTGGTCCACCGCGGCGACGCCACCACGTGGATCGACGGACCCGACGGCTCCACCGCTCTCACCGAGGTTCCCCGCTTCGCCCTGCCCGGGTCAACGTTGGCCGCCGGCGCCCTGGTGGCCCCTCTGCCGGGGACGGTGGTGAAGGTGGCGGTCTCCGTCGGTGACGCCGTTCACGCCGGGGACACGCTGATCGCCATCGAGGCCATGAAGATGGAGCACGAGGTGCGCGCCGCCGTGGGTGGCACCGTCACCGAGATCCATGTGGCCGCCGGTGAACAGGTGCAGGCGGGACGACTGCTCGTGGTGCTCGATCCGCAGGACAGCGACGGGTGAGCACGCCCGACGTCCTGCGCATCGCCAACTGCTCCGGCTTCTTCGGAGACCGCCTGGCCGCCCCCCGTGAGCTCGTGGACGGCGGCCCCGTCGATGTGCTCACCGGCGACTATCTGGCCGAGCTGACCATGCTCATTTTGTTCAAGGCCCGCCAACGCGACCCGTCGCTCGGCTACGCCTCCACCTTCTACCGCCAGATGGAAGACGTCCTCGGCACATGCAAGGACCGTGGCATCAAAGTGGTAGCCAACGCCGGAGGGCTGAACCCGGCGGGACTGGCGCAGCGCCTACGAGACCTCGCCGCCGAGCTCAAGATCGACGCCACCATCGCCCACGTTGAGGGCGATGACATCCTCGGACAACTACCCGCTCTGCAGGCGGCGGGGAACACCCTGGCCCACCTGGACACGGGCGCGCCCCTCACCTCGGCGTCGGATCCGGTGAGCGCCAACGCCTATCTCGGAGGGTTCGGCATCGCCGAAGCGTTGGCCGGCGGCGCCGATGTGGTCGTCACGGGAAGAGTGACCGACGCCTCGCTCGTCGTCGGACCCGCCGTGTGGCACTTCGGATGGCAACGTCACGACCTCGACCGCCTGGCCGGCGCCGTGGCCGTGGGCCACGTCCTCGAGTGCGGAGCCCAGACGACGGGCGGGAACTACGCCTTCTTCGCCGAGGTGCCCGGCCTCGAGCATCCGGGATTCCCCATCGCCGAGATGGCATCGGACGGCTCCGCCGTCATCACCAAGCACCCGGGGACCGGTGGCCTGGTATCGGTGGGCACCGTCACGGCCCAGCTCCTCTACGAGATAGCCGGGCCCTTGTATGCCAACGCCGACGTGGTGGCCGACTTCTCGAGCATTCGACTCGAGCAGCAGGGACAGGACCGCGTCCGGCTGTCGGGGGTCCGGGGACTCCCGGCGCCCGAGAAGCTGAAGGTGTCGATCAACGTATTGGGAGGCTGGCGCAACTCCATGACTTTCGTCCTCACCGGTCTCGATATCGAGGCCAAGGCCGAACTGGCCGAGCGCACGCTGTGGCAGAGCCTGGGCGGAACCGGGACGTTCGCCGACCACGACGTACGGCTCATCCGCACGGACCGCCCCGACGCCGCCACCAACGAACAGGCCAGCGCCCAGCTCCGCGTCACGGTGAAGAGCTCCGATCCCGAGGCGGTGGGGAGACGCTTCTCCAACGCCGCCACCGAGATGGCCCTGGCCAGCTACCCCGGCTTCTATCTGACCTCGCCTCCGGGCCCGGCCACGGCGTACGGCGTCTACTGGCCCACGCTCGTGGCCCGGGCTTCGGTCGAAGAAGTGGCGGTCCACCACGACGGCCGCCGGGTGGTGATCGGGCCGCCCGGGCCGACCACCGCTCCGACGACACCGGGTTCCCCCGCCGCAACCTCGGGAGACGGGCGCACCGGCGGCAACGGCAACGGCGACGACGACGATGGCGCCGGCCACGGCGATGGCGGCTCCGCTCCCACCAGCCGCCGGCTGCCGCTGGGCACGATCATCGGGGCGCGCTCGGGGGACAAGGGGGGCAACGCCAACGTGGGACTGTGGGCACGCGACGAGGCGGCCTTCGCCTGGCTGCGCCGGGAGCTCACGGTCGATCAGCTGCGGCTGCTTCTGCCCGAAGCGCGATCGTTGGCCGTCGACCGCTACGAGCTGCCCAACCTGTTGGCGCTCAACTTCGTGGTCCACGGCCTGCTGGGTGAGGGAGTCGCCTCATCCACCCGCCCCGACGCTCAGGCGAAGAGTCTCGGGGAGTACATCCGATCTCGCCTGGTCGACATCCCCGTCGATGTGATCGACGCGGCGTCGCCATCACCTACGGGACACTGATCCAAGGAGCGAGCATGGACTTTCGCGAAACCGAAGAGCAGCAGATGCTCCGTCAAGCGGTCGATTCCATCGCCGCCAAATACGGTCACAGTTACTTCACCGAGAAAGCTCGCAGCGGAGGCCGGACCGACGAGCTGTGGGATGAACTGGCCGCTTCGGGATTTCTCGGGGTGAACGTGCCCGAGGAGTACGGCGGGGGCGGCATGGGGATCAGCGAATTGGCCATCGTCCTCGAACAGCTGGGCACGAACGGCTGCCCTCTGCTTCTGCTCGTCGTCTCCCCCGCCATCTGCGCCACCATCATCGCCCGGTTCGGCTCCGACGAGCAGAAGCAGCTCTGGCTGCCGCGCTTCGCCACGGCCGAGCTCAAGATGGCCTTCGCCATCACCGAACCCGATGCCGGTTCGAATTCGCACAACATCACCACCACCGCCACCCGCGATGGCGACGTCTACCGGTTGCGGGGGACGAAGTACTTCATCTCCTTCGCCGACGAGTCCGAGTCCGTGCTGGTGGTTACCCGCAGCGGAGTCGACGAGTCCACCGGCCGGGGCAAGTTGTCGCTCTTCGTCGTCGACCTCGACAGCCCCGGTCTCGAGAAAACCCTCATCCCGGTGGAGATCGTGGCCCCCGAGAATCAGTTCACCCTGTTCTTCGACGATGTCGAGGTTCCCGCCGACCGGCTCCTCGGCACCGAGGGCGACGGGTTGCGCCAGGTGTTCATGGGACTCAATCCCGAGCGGATCATGACCGCCGCCATGGCCAACGGCATCGGGCGCTACTCCCTCGACAAGGCCAGCACCTACGCCCGGGAGCGCTCGGTCTGGGGCACGCCCATCGGTCGTCACCAGGGCATCTCCCATCCCTTGGCCAAGGCCAAGATCGAGGTTGAGCTGGCCCGCCTGATGACCCAGAAGGCGGCGTGGTCCTACGACGCCGGCCTCGATGCCGGCGAAGCGGCCAACTTCGCCAAGTTTGCGGCGGCAGAAGCCGCTCTCGGCGCACTCGACCAGGCCATCCAGACGCACGGGGGCAACGGAATGTCGTCGGAATTCGGTCTGGCCGACATGTGGGGCCTCACCCGTCTTATGCGCACCGCCCCTGTCAGCCGCGAGATGATCCTGAACTTCGTGGGCCAGCACTCGTTGCAGCTGCCGAAGTCCTACTGAGAGCCCTCGCCACCCGGTGACGTTCTGAGCAGTCCGCACCAGAGCCTCGTCATGAGGAGACGGCGAACCTCCGGGCGTCGTCCGCCGCGTACTTGGCCACGATGGTGTCGACGGCAGAGGCGCGTTCGACGGCGTCCACCACCGAGGCCAAACGGTCTCCGGGGATGGCCACCGTCATCTCCTCGGAATGCATGCCGGTGCGGGCCCGGCTGAGCGCACAACCCACGCTGGCCGCCACCTCTCGCTGTTCCTTGGCCACGGCCACGATGTGGCACTGGGGCTTGCCCTCGATCCGCAGCCCCGGCAGGGCGTCGGACAGGACCATCATCTGGCGACCGTTCACCCGCAGAAGGATGACGTCGGGCTCGGCCGTCGCTTCGGACAGCGGCCCGTAGACGACGGCCGCCGCCGATGTCGAGACGGAGGGAACGCCGGCGATGGCCTCGGCATCCACCCATCCGACCTCGAGGAGAGTAGCCACGTCGTCGTGGCTGGCCGCTTCTTCGAGAGAGGCGAAACCGTGGGTGTAGCGGCCCACCGAGCAATTGCCGTGATCGGCGGGAACGGTGCTGAAGCTGCGCTCGACGGCCCGGATCCAAAAGACGCACCCCGCCGGGACACGGCCCGAGCGCCCGTCGGCGGTGGGTTCCGACATCGGTTCGTCGAAGGCTGCCGGTGACGCCGGAGCCTCATCGGAGAAGGTGATGGTGATGGGGGGCACAGCCAGGTGCAGCGCCCCGGCCAGCTTGTCAGCCAGTGCGGCCCAATCGGTTGTTGCGGCTGCGGCGGAGTCGTATGTCATGGACGCCATCCTCGACCCGCAAGGCCCCCGCGCACAAACGGTGCCTCGAAGCAGGAGTTGCCCACCCTTTGACGGATCCCGGATTGAGGAGACGGATCCCGGATTGAGGAGACGGATCCCGGATTGAGGAGACGGATCCCGGATTGAGGAGACGAATCCCGGATTGAGGAGATGTTGATGCTCCATAGGGCGCTTCATGAGGACGGTCCGTCACGATGCCACCAACGTAAAACGGGGATTGGAGCGACACAATGAGTCACGTACGACAGAAGTCGGGTGCACGCCAGGCATCACGGCGCATGGCCGGAAGAGCCATGACGGTCGTCTTGTCGTCGGTCGTGCTCGTGGCATTTGGTGCGACCGCCGCCTCGGCACGGGTCGAGCCTGTTAACCCGCCCGCACCCACCGGCACCATCACGGCCAACCCGAACGGGACGGTGACGATCAACGTCAGCGGCACCTGGAGCTGGCCCGTGGGAACAGGAGCCAGTCAGCTCAACGCCAGCGCCGGCAGCCCGTGCGCCGGAGACTTCGGCGTGGGCTGGGCCATGGTCTGGAACGACCCCCACGACGCCGGTTACAAGATCTCCTACAAGCACCTCGGACACACCTTCTCGACCTTCGTCGGTTCCAAGGGCAACCCGGGCATCAGCACCACGGCCGACCAGTCGGTCAACTACAACACGTCGGACCCCTGCGGTGCCTTCACCACCGGTGCCGTGAGCGGTCAGTGGACGGCCACCCACACCTACGCCAGTGCCAATGACGTTCCCGCCGGTGGTCAGGCCGGCGAGAACATCTGCGTCGTGACCTACGCCCTGCGCTACGCACCGGCCGGTCACAAGCGTCAGTTCGTGGCCGACAAGAACCGTCACAACTCGTTCCACACGGCCGTGTTTGGCGGCGGCGGGGCGGGGTGGCCGACGAGCCAGACCGCCTGCTTCGATCCCGCCACCTTGAAGGCCTCACCGACCATCGTGACGACGGCGAGCAACGCCCAAGTGGGTTCGGCCATCACCGACACGTCGACCCTCAGCGGCACGACGTCGAGTGTGACAGCGCTGAACAACCAGGCCAACGCCATCTCGGTCGGCGCCAACGCCGGTGGCACGATCGTCTTCACCTTGTACGGGCCGACCGACGTCAACTGCACGTCCACTCCGGTCTTCACCTCCGCACCCATCACCGTGAGCGGCAACGGGACCTACGGCCCCGTGTCCTTCACGCCGACGCAGGGTGCGGGCACCTACCGGTGGATCGCCAGCTACAGCGGTGACCCGAACAACAACGGGGCCACGGAGGTCTGCGGGGGTGCCGGCGAGACGTCCATCGTGAGCGCCACGCCGGTGACATCGCCGACCAACCCGCCCACCAGCCCATCGAACAGCGTCCCGGTTGTCACCACGGGCGTGAAGACAGGATCGGCTGGGGCTCTCGTCCCGGTTACCGGAGCCACCACGGTTCACACCGGTGAGCCCTGGGCCGGATCGAAGCCCTTCGAGGTGGCGCTCATCGCCTTCGGCCTCTCGCTCATGGGTCTCGGATTGTTCCAGCGCCGGCGTGGGGCTGTGCGCAAGCCGGCAACGTCGGACGCAGTGTCCGGCGACTGATCACTGCCCTGGTTCGGTCATAGCCGAACCGGATCTTGGGGACACGTTCTTCTCAACAGGTCTGTCTCGGGGGGGACAGCACACAGCGCTCCGGATGTCGGCCACTGCGCCGCTCCGGGGCGCTGTGTCGCGTCACCGTGCAATCGCTACGGCGATGACAGGAAGCTGAGCCGTACCCGGCGGTGAGGATTGTCTTCGTTCGTGTCGACCAGCACCACCCGCTGCCACGTACCGAGAGCCGGGCGGCCGCCGATCACGGGAACCACGAGCGACGGCGAGACGAGAACCGGGAGCAGGTGATCGGCGCCGTGACCCGGGGCCCCATGGCGGTGCCGGTAGCGATCGTCACGGGGAAGCAGGCGCTCGAGTGCAGCGACCAGATCGTCCTCCGATCCCGAGCCCGTCTCCATGATGGCGACACCGGCCGTGGCGTGGGGCACGAACACCGAGCACAGTCCATCGCCGCCGCCGCCGCAAAACTGGTCAAGGTCGTCGGTGATGTCCACCACCTGACGCCGAGACGTGTCGATCTCGAGAATGGTCGTCCGCACACCAGCGACGGTAGCGCCCGGCCGCTCACCGGCCGCGGCGGCGCCGAAGTTCGATCAGTCGGGCAGGGCCGACTCCACGGCGGCCACCAGGGTCGGGTCCTCGGGCTCCACGCCGGGCCGGAAGCGGCCCACGATCTCGCCGTCGGGCGACAGCAGGAACTTCTCGAAGTTCCACTGGATGTCGCCGGCGGCGCCCTCGGCGTCGGGAACGGCGGTGAGGGCGTCGTAGATCGGGTGCCGGTCAGGACCGTTCACGTCGATCTTCTCGAACAGCGGGAAGGTGACGCCGTAGTTGGCGGTGCAGAACTCGGCGATCTCGGCTGCCGTTCCTGGCTCCTGCTCGAGGAATTGGTTGCACGGGAATCCGACGACGCTGAATCCCCGTCCGGCGTAGGTGTCCTGCAACTTCTGCAGGCCCGTGTACTGCGGTGTGAGGCCGCACTTGGAGGCCACGTTCACGACGAGGACGGCCTTACCCGACAAGTCCCCGAGCGAGGAGGGCTTGCCCTGCAAGGTGTTGACGGGGATGTCGTAGATGTCGGACACGTTCTCCTCCTGGCGGCCCCGGCGGGGCGGGGCTGATTGTCGGACGCCGCCGGTGGCGGGGTCGTACTCGGTTACCGCGCCAGTGTCGCGCGCCCGGACCGGCGGTGCGTCGCGGTGCACCATGGCGGCCGGCCGGTAAGCCCGGCCTCGGGGCCCGGACCGTTAACGTGACCGGCATGGCCGAGGTGTCCGTCGAGGAACAGGCAGACGGGACGTACACGGTGGCCGTCAACAACGGATCGGCCACAACGACCCACACCGTGCGGGTGCCCGCCGGTCTGGCCGACACTCTGGGCTGCGCACACGTGTCGGGAACCGAGCTCATCCGCTGCTCGTTCGCATTCCTGTTGGAGCGCGAGTCGCCAACATCGATCCTGCGCGATTTCAGCCTCGAGCAGATCAGCGACTATTTCCCGGAATATCCCCGCAAGATCCGGGCGATGCTGGCCCCCGACGCCGACGGGCCGCAACGGAGCTGACGTTCCTGACGTCGACGACGCGGCCCGGCGTCGGCCTATCGGTGTCTCGGGGCTCGGCCCGACGACGGGCGAGGAGCGCCCACAAGGCGTCGTCGACCTACTCGAGGCTGTCGATGACGAGGTCGGCCCCGCCGTAGGGATCCGTGGCGCCGTCCCGACCGGGCCCACCGGCACAGCGAACGCCGGCTTCGGGCCGGCCGGCACCGGGAACGCCGGCTTCGGGCACGGCCACACAGGTCATGCCGGCGGCCAGGGCGCCTTGGACGCCGGCGGGTGAGTCCTCGAATACGACGCAGCGCTCGGGAGCCACGGCGAGCAGCCGCGCCGTGGTGAGGAAGACGGCGGGGTCGGGTTTCCCGGCCATCTCGGTTTCCGCCGAATGGAGAACGTCGAACCGGTCCCACAGAGCCAGTCGATCCACCACGGCCTCGATGAGCCGGCGGGGAGACGACGAGGCGATGGCGAGACGCAAGCCCTGCGCCCGGCACGATGTCAACGCCGGCACAACTCCGGGTTTGGCCGTCACGCGCTGAGCCAGAAGGAGGGCCATGGCATCGACGATCTCGGCCGCCACGGCGTCGGGGGGCCCCCTCCCAGGGATAGCGCTCGAACCAGTGAGAGGCGACTTCGGTCAGGAGCATGCCGCGGGTCTCGAGGCAGAGTTCCTCGGTCAGGGGCACGCCCAGGCGGCGGAAAATGCGGATCTCGGCCTCACGCCAGAGGGGCTCGGAATCTATGAGCAGGCCGTCCATATCGAACACGGCGGCCCGGAATGGGACCTCGGGGCCCGCAGACCCACCGTCGTGCTCCGGCGCCATGGGGACAAAGTACCCACGATGGAGGCTGAGCCAGAATGGGAGGGGCATCTCGTGAAGGTCCGGCATCGTGTGAACGTCGGGGGGTTGGCGGCCGTATCCACAGGCCGAGGACCCACCTCGGGCCCGATGGCTCATCCTCAGGGAGGAAACTGACACCGATGATCACCGATGCGATTTCCACATCTCCGGCACCTGCGAATCCCCGACGGGGAGCAAAGAGGTCGCTGACGGCGATCGGGGCCGTGGCTGTGGTGGGTCTGATCGCCGCCGCCTGCGGGTCGTCGGCGCCGAGCGCCTCCAGTTCGCCCACGACGATCGCCCAGTCCCCCGCCGGTGCCCCGGCGGCCACAACGAAGGCGGGCGGCACCAGTAAGTCGGTGGTGAACGCCGAGGCCAACACCACCATCGGCAGGACCATCTTGGTCAACGCGTCGGGGATGACCCTTTACACATTGGCGAGTGACAGCAGCGGGACGAGCACATGTTCGGCCGGCTGCACCTCCGTGTGGCCCCCGCTCACCGTCGCCTCCGGCGTCAGCGCCAAAGGCGGGACCGGGACCAGCGGAGTCCTGGCCACGATCACGCGTTCTGACGGTTCGCTCCAAGTGACCTACAACGGCATGCCTCTCTACACCTTCAGCGGTGACAGCTCGGCCGGCTCCACCTCCGGCAGCGGACTGAAGGACAACTTCGGCCGCTGGTCGGTGGTGAAGATCGGTTCCAAGACGACGACGCCGGTGGCCAAGACACCGACGACGACCAAGGCACCGTCGGGCGGGGGCTACGGCTATTGACCCCGGGCCCGACGATCAGGTCGACCGAGGAGGTCGATGAGCGTGGCGGCGCCAAGACGATGAGCGACGCGAATTCTGCGCGTCGGGGTACGGCCGACGGCACGTTGCGGCGCACGGCAGCGGCGCGCCGGGCCACGGCGGTGATCGAGTCGGCCGACGAAGAAGGCCTGCGGGCCGCGTTCCTGGCCTATAGCGGCGAGCTCTACGGCTACGCCCGGCGTTCCCTGGCCGATGCCGGGGCGGCCGACGAGGTCGTCCAGGAGACGTTCATCCGGGCGTGGCGGGCTCGGGAGCGATTCGATCCCGAGCTGGGATCGCTGCGGACGTGGCTGTTCGCCATCGAGCGGCGGATCGTGATCGACCACGCGCGGTCGCGGGCTCTGCGTCAGACGAGCCCATTGCCGGCCGACATGGCCCAGATCGGCGACGACATCGAGCGGGCCCTCGTCGGGTGGCAGGTCGAAGAGGCGTTGCGGCGGCTGCGGCCCGAGCACCGCCAGGTTCTGGTCGAGACCTACTACCGGGGACGGTCGGGGCGCGAGGTGGCCATCGAACTGGGCATCCCCGAAGGGACGGTGCGCAGCCGGCTCTTCTACGCGCTTCAGTCGCTGCGGCTGACGCTCGATGAGATGGGATGGGATCAGTGACCGGCGACCGGTGCGATCACTGGCACGGTCTGCTGGCCATGGAGATCGTCGGCCAGCTGGCCGACCAAGACCGTCTGGCGCTCAGTGCGCATCTCGACGGCTGTCAGGCGTGCCGGGACGAGCGCGGCGACCTGGCCGGCCTGGCCGGGATCCTTCCGGCCGCCGATCCCGGGCATCTCGGCGGCCACGAGGTGCCGTTCGAGCTCCAGTCCGCCGTCTTCGGTCGGCTGCAGAGCGATGCGCGCCACGACCGACGGGCGCGCCGGGTCCGCTACGCGCTCGGTGGCGCCGTGGCCGCCTCCCTGGCCGCCGTGGCCCTGGTGGTCGGCCTGTCCGGCTCGCCGGGAACGCACGGGACCACGGTGGCGCTGCACGGGAGCCACGGCGTGGAGGCCTCGGCCGTGCTCACATCGAAGCCGTGGGGAACCGCCATCCGCCTCGAAGAAGCGGGGCAGGCCGGGGGTCAGGACCTGTCGGTGTCCATGCGGAGCACCAAAGGCTCGTGGTGGGCGGCGGGAACGTACCGGACGGTGACCGGACGGACGGTGCAGGTGGAGTTGACGTGCGCCGTGCCGGCGTCGAAGATCACCGAGATCTGGGTGCGGAACAAAGCGGGGCAGACAGTCCTGACGGGCTACCTGGGCTGAGCACCTGCTGAGGACCGGGCCCGGTCCTTGGCCACTTCGTCGAAGGTGTCGTAGTCCTCGCCGGTGTCGACGGCGTGCTCGTAGCCGATGACTCCCAGCTCGGTGAAACGAGCGCGTAGCCATCCGTCACCGGCGTCCAAGAGGCCGAGTTTGCGGCAGTTGGGGACGATCTTCGAGAAGAGCATGCCGGCGAAGACCTGCTCGGCGCGCGGCGGCGATTCGAGCATGATTCTGACGACGGGACGGGGGTCGACGCCCATGCGCTCCCAGACGTCGGGTTGGAACCAGCGGCGGCGGAGACGAAGAGCCGCTTCATAGGCGAACTCCTGGCGTTCGCGGAGCTCGGGAGCCGACAACTGCGCGTAGTACTCCTGGAGACCGAGGACACCGAAGGCCACATGGCGCGCTTCGTCGGCCATGACGTAGCGCAGGAGCTTTTTGAGCAGTGGCTCCGTGGTCATCTGGTGGATGGAGCCGAAGACGGCCAGGGCCAGGCCCTCCACCATGACCTGCATGCCCAGGTAGGTGATGTCCCAGCG
The DNA here is from genome assembly GCA_003151475.1 of Acidimicrobiaceae bacterium. GTDB lineage: Bacteria > Actinomycetota > Acidimicrobiia > Acidimicrobiales > UBA8190 > Palsa-661. Next base: position 107,029 of record PLXQ01000045.1, read on the forward strand.
CGGGTCGCCGATGATGTCGTCGAGGAGCGCCTGGAGATGGGGATTGATCGGATAGTGGCCCGAGAGCTTCTCGTCGAGGTAGCGGGAGAAGACCTCTACGTGGCGGGCCTCGTCCATGACCTGGGTCGCCGCGTAGTACTTGGCATCGATCCACGGCACCGTCTCCACGATCTTGGCCGTGCAGACGAGCGCACCCTGCTCCCCGTGGAGGATCTGCGAGAGGGTGGAGTTCTGCGACTCGACGGCGAAGCGGGTCCACTCACGGGTCCCCCAGCTCTTGAGCGGCGAGCCGTCCGCCTGGGCCAACGCCGTGAAGCGGTGCGCCGTCGTTCCCCCGTCGACCTGGCCGGCCACCGCCTCCTGGTCGACGGGGGTGGACCAGGGGAGGTCGGAGGTGCCGTTCCACTGGGAGTGCTTGGCCTTCTCGTAGAGCTTGGCCAGAGGGATGCGGTTGCGCTCGTAGTCCCACGTGAAGGCCACATCGGTCGAGCTCTGGACAGCTCGGACGACATCTTCACGCTCGGTGCGGCCGGCGGCGATGACGGCGTCGATGGCCTCATCGGTGACCGTGGGCCGAACCCTCTCGGTATGCGTCGGCATCGCTCCCCCTTCGCCCTACTCGACGGTACGAGACGGACGGCAACGACGTCAATGGATACCACCGGTGACGACGTCAATGGATACCGACGTCGCATACCGACGGCGCCGACTCACACGGAGAGGGCCGACGAAAGCGGCCGAACGGTAGTGTGGCGAGCTTGTGACCGACGCCCCGCCGCCCCTGGAGTCGACGGAGCCGGCGGGTACCGTGGCCGAGCTTCTGCTCGCCCGGGCCGAGGACGACGGCCGGGGTCTGCTCTTCGGAGAGCGGTCGTGGACGTGGCGGGAGGTGGTGGCCGAGAGTGCCCGGCGCGGCGCCCGGGCAACGATGCTGCGGCAGGCCGGGCCCTTTCATATCGGGGTGCTACTCGACAACGTGCCCGACTATCTCTTCTGGCTCGGTGGAGCCGCTCTGTGCGGTGCCACCGTCGTCGGGATCAACCCCACCCGGCGCGGCGAGGAGTTGGCCCGCGACATCCGGTTCGCCGACTGCCAACTGGTGGTCACCGACGAGAGCGGGTCGGCTCTGCTCGAGGGCCTCGATCTCGGTCTCGACCCCGGGAGGATCCTGCGGATCGACGGAGACAACGCCGGCGAACCCGGCCCCGGCGAACCCGGCCCCGGCAAGCCCGACCCCGGCGAAGCCGACGCGGCGGGTGCGGGTGCGGTGGCGGCCACGGAGCTGCTGCTGTTGCTGTTCACATCGGGGACGACCGGTTCGCCGAAGGCGGTGCGGTGCACGCAGGGTCGACTGGCGTCCATCGCCGGACGAGCCGCCGTCGGCTACGGGTTCCGACGCGAGGACATCTGTTACTGCCCGATGCCGCTGTTTCACGGGAACGCCATCATGGCCCTGTGGGCCCCGGCCCTTTCGGTGGGGGCGACGGTGGCGCTGACCCGGCGGTTCAGCGCCTCGGGGTTCCTGTCCGATGTACGGCGGTACGGCGCCACGCGGTTCACCTACGTTGGGAAAGCGCTGGCCTATGTGCTGGCCACAGAAGTTGGGGCGGATGACGGCGATAATCCGTTGCGGGAGGGCTTCGGGACCGAAGCGTCGAGCCCCGACCGGGCCGCCTTCGAGAAACGGTTCGGATGCCGGTTGGTGGAGGGGTACGGATCGAGCGAGGGCGGGGCCGTGCTGAACGTGACACCGGAGACGCCGGCCGGTTCGCTCGGGCTACCGGTACCGGGCGATGACATCGTGATCTGCCGGTCGGGGACGACGGTGGAGTGCCCGGCGGCGTTCTTCGACGGCGCCGGGCGGCTGTTGAACGCCGACGACGCCATCGGCGAGATCGTGAACAGGGGGAGCGCCCGGAGCTTCGAGGGCTACTACCGAAACGAGGACGGTAACGCCGAAAGGGTGCACGACGGCTGGTACTTCACCGGGGACCTCGGATATCGCGACGCCGACGGTTTCTTCTACTTCGCCGGGCGGGGCGACGACTGGCTCCGGGTCGATTCCGAGAATTTCGCCGCCGGCCCCGTGGAACGGATCGTCGAACGGCACCGGGACTTCGCCGCCGTGGCCGTCTATGCCGTGGCCGACCCGCGATCGGGTGACCAGGTGATGGCCGCCGTCGAGCTGAAGGGAGAGGGCCGGTTCGATCCCGAGGGTTTCGCCCGCTTCCTGTCCGAGCAGTCCGACATGGGGACGAAGTGGGCGCCCCGGTTCATCCGGGTGATGGCCGAGCTGCCGTTGACGGCCACCGGGAAGATCACGAAGGGGTCTCTGCGTAGGGCGGCCTGGGTGTGTGAGGACCCCGTCTACTGGAGCCCAGAGCGGGGCGCGGCGCGCTACCGTCGGTTGACGGAGGCCGATCGGGCCCGGTTGGCCGGTGAATTCGAAAGCTACGGGCGCTCGGCCCTGCTGCCTCAGTGACCGCGGGGCGCTCTCGACGGACGGGTCGGGGCGTGCTCTGATCTGAGGTCGGACATGAGAAAGGCACAAGCGCCATGAGTGTGATGAAGCGGCTCTCCGGGATAGTGCAGGCCAAGGCCAACAAGGCCCTCGACAAGGCCGAGAACCCGGCCGACATGCTCGACCTGTCGTACGAGAAGCAGGCCGAGAACCTGACGAAGGTGCGTCGGGCCCTGGCCGACGTGGCCACGGCCAAGAAGCGGCTCGAGCTGCAGGCGGCCGAGCTGCAGGGTCAGGCGGGCAAGCTGCAGGAGCAGGCCAAGCAGGCGCTCGGGCAGGGCCAGGAGGACCTGGCCCGGCAGGCGCTCAGCCGGCGGGCCGGGCTGGCCGACCAGCTGACGGAGCTGGGCACCCAGCACAGCCAGGTGGAGGCGCAGCAACAGCAACTGGAGAACACCGCCACCCGGTTGTCGGCCCAGATCGAAGCCTTCCGGACGAAGAAGGAGACCCTGAAGGCCAGCTACACCGCATCGCAGGCCCAAGCGAGCATCGGCGAGGCGGTGTCGGGGATCTCGGAATCGATGACCGACGCCGGGATGACGCTGCAGCGGGCTCAGGACAAGATCAGCCAGATGCAGGCCCGGGGGGCGGCCATCGACGAACTGATCGACACCGGAGCGCTACCCGATGCGCTCGGGGGTGGGAAGGACGACATCCAGGCCCAGCTGGATGCCACCTCACAGGCCGGTCAGGTCGATTCCGAGCTGGCGGCACTGAAGGCGCAGTTGGGGACGGCCGAGCCGGCCGCCGGCGCGCTGCCCACGACCGACGGAGCCCCGGCCGCCGGCCCCGCCGATCCCACCGCGCCGGCCGCTCCCGCTGGAGGTGGGTCCTGATGATCGTGCGGATTCTCGGAGAGGGGCGCTACGAGGTACCCGAGGCCGACATGCCGGCCATCGAGCAGCTGGACGCCCAGTTGACCGATGCGCTCGACCGGGGCGACGAGGCGGAGTTCGACTCGACGCTCTCCGATCTGATCGGCCAGGTCCGCCATAGCGGGGTCCATCTGGGGTCCGATGACCTGCAGACCTCGGGGCTGGTCGTGCCCCACGAGGGCTCCAGCCTGGCCGAGGTGAAGACGCTTCTGGCCGAGGGAGCCTGAGCCGGCCGAGGGAGCCTGAGCTCAGGCCGAGGCTTTCTGCGCCGCCAGGGCCAGCTCCACCAGTTGGGCCCGTTCGGTGTCAGGGAGGGAAGAAATAGCGCGTCCGACGACGCGGTTGGTGGCGGCTTCCGCCTGTTCCCAGACGTCGTGGTGGGGTTCGGGGTCCGGGTAGGGCTCGGGCCAGCCGAAAAGGCCGGCCATGGCCGGGGTCCTGACCATGACCGCCTCGAGGGGCTCGATGGCCGAGGCGACGACGGCGGCGCCGTGGACGGCTCCCCGCCATTCGCGCAGGACGTTCATGCGGTGAAGAGCCAGCGCCTTCGGGTCCTGGGGTTCGGGCAGCGCCGCCCAAGCGGCGAAGAGCGGTGCTCCGGCCCGGGAGGCCGCGGCGATGAGTTTGCCTTCCAGCTCGGCCAAGCGGAGATAGTCGACGGTGTCGGAGAGATGGGCGGCGGACCAGGCATCGAGGCAGCTGGCGAAGGCGTGGGCGGACTCGGCCGGGGGCATGACACAGCGGCCACGGTCCCAGCGCTCCACGATGGTGGCGGGGTGGAAGAAGACGAAGGCGGCGGCGACGACGGAGCCGTCGACCTCGCCCAGGGCTCCCCCGCGGCCGGCGACGTAGAAGTCGATGCCGTCGAAGCCGAGCTCGGCGCCGCGGACATAGGTCGCCGCGTCGAGCATGAAGCCGGCCGGGAGCGAAACGATGACGGGGGCCGTCTGGCGGGCGGCCTCTTCGGGGTCCATGGGCGGGGACGCTACCAGCGAAGAGCAGCCGGTACCCTGGCCGCTATGGAGGCGAGCCAGTCGGCGCGACGAAAGAGATGAAGGTCAGGATCGGGGTCGGCGCCGGGCTGCAGAGCGTGTCGGGGACGGAGCTGGGCGGCCTGGCCCAAGAACTCGAGGAGCTTCATTTCGACTCGCTGTGGATGGCCGATCTGCTGAGCATCGCGGGCGACGATCCGCTGACGGGACTGGCCTACGCCGCCGGCGCGACACCCAAGCTGAAGATCGGGACGACGCTGGTGCTGCCCGGACGAAACCCGGTGCGGTTGGCCAAACAGATCGCCACCTTGGACCGGGTGTCTGGAGGACGGCTGCTTCTGACACTCGTCTTCGGCATCAAGCAGGCCACCGAACTGGCCGCCATGGGGGTCGAGGCGGCGGAGCGGGGGGCGCTGGTGGACGAGGTGCTGCCGCTGCTGCGTCGGCTGTGGAGCGAAGACGCCGTCGACCATGACGGGCCCGCCTACCGGTTCGAAGCGGTGACGGTCGAGCCGAAACCCATGCAGGAACCGCTGGAGGTGTGGTTGGGGGGGAACGTTCCCAGTTCGCTGCGGCGGGCGGGGACGCTCTCTGACGGATGGTTGCCCAGCATGTGCCTGCCGGGCGAAGCAGCCGCCGGACGACGGGTGATCGAAGAGGCGGCGGCCGCAGCCGGGCGGGCAATCGACCCCGAGCACTACGGAGTGAGTATCGGCTACTTCCGGGGTGAAAGGCCGATGCCGCGGCTCGGGCGATTGGCGGGGAAGCGGTCCGAGGCCGAGCTGGCCGAGCTGGTTCCCGACGGGATACCGGCGCTGCGGGCGCTGATGGAGCGGTACATCGAGGTGGGCTTCTCCAAGTTCGTGGTGCGTCCTTTGGTGGCGCCCACGTCGTGGCGGGCCGAGCTCGAGGACCTCGCCGCCGGCGTTCTCGATCTGCAGGCCTGAGCGGGCCGCGGGCTCCCGGTGCCGGGCGGCCGAGCGGCGGGACATGGCATGCTGCTGGCTCGAGCGACGATGGAGGGGTAGTGGGAAAGGCGAGCGCGGAGATCGATATCGAGAAGCCGGCCGACGCGGTGTGGAGCGTGGTGGGCGACTTCGGCGGGATCGGCGGGTGGATGCCCGGGATCGAGTCCTGTGTGGTCGACGGTGACGACCGGATCCTGAAGATGATGGGGATGGAGATCACCGAACGGCTGATCAGTCGTGATGACGGGGACAGGTCGATCGCCTACGGGATCGTGAGCGGCGTGCCGGTGGGGAGCCACAAGGCGACCATCACGGTGACGGCCGAGGGGGAGACGTCGCACGTGACATGGGACGTGGAGGTCGAACCCGACGACATGACGGAGATGATGCAGGGGATCTACCAGCAGTCCCTGCAGGCACTGAAGGACCATCTCTCGGGCTGAGCGAATGAGCAGCAGACCTCCGGTCGGGCCGGACGAGCGGTCGGGTAAGGGCCGATGGCAGTTGAGCACCACGGTGCGGAGCTCAGCTCCGGTCGAGGTGGTGTGGCCGCTGATCGGCGAAGCCGAGCGGTGGAAGGAGTGGTCGTGGATGACACGGACCTATCTACTGCGGCCCGGAGCGCCTGATCCGAACGGTGTCGGCGCCCTGCGGCGTTTCGGGATCGGGCCCGGGGGGAGCCGGGAAGAGGTGGTGGCGTGGGAACCACCGCATCATCTCGGCTATATCGCCGTGAGCGGGCTGCCCGTGCGGCATTACCGGTCCGACGTGGAGCTGCGCCGTGACGGCGACGGGACGGTGATCAGCTGGGAGGGCAGCTTCGACGAGCTCGTTCCCGGAACCGGCACTCTGATCCGGGTGATCCTGCAGCGGATGGTGGGCGGCTTCGCCCGGCGGGTGGGGCGCTACGCCGAGAGCCTTCCTCGCGGTGCGGACTGAGAACGCTCAGCCGAGGGTGACCCCTTCCAGGGGCGGCGGATCCCGATAGCGGGGCTTCATGGCGTCGAGGGTGTCCGCCAAGACGGTGCTGACGACCCAGTTGCGGAACCACTTGTGGTCGGCGGGGACGACGTACCAGGGGGCGATCTTCGTCGAGGTCATTTTGAGAACATCGGCGTAGGCCTCTTGGTAGGCGTCCCAGTGGGCGCGCTCGATGAAGTCGGTGCGATTGAGCTTCCAGCGCTTGTCCGGACGGTTGAGACGCTCCCGGAGTCGCTTGGCCTGCTCGTCGGGCGAAATGTGGAGAAGGAACTTGACGATCGTCGTGCCCGAGTCCGCGAGGAGGCTCTCGAAGGCGTTGATGTGGGCGTAGCGGGCCTTCCAGAGACGGGGTTCGACCAGGTTGTCGACGCGGGCGACGAGGACATCCTCGTAGTGGGAGCGGTTGAAGATGCCGATCTCTCCGGCCCGGGGGACGGCGCGGTGGACACGCCAGAGAAAATCATGGGCGAGCTCTTCGGGCGTCGGTGGCTTGAACGACATCACCCGGACCCCCTGAGGGTTCAAGCCGGTGAAGACGTGTTTGATGGTGCCGTCCTTGCCCGCCGCGTCGAGACCCTGGAGGATGACGAGAAGGGAGCGGCTGCCCTCGGCCCAGAGCTTGTCCTGCAACGGCTGGAGGCGTTGCTGGAGATCGGAGACGGCCGACTCGGTGGTGGGCCTGTCGCCCGGCGCGCCGTCTGTCGATCCGGGATCGAAGGGGGCGAGACCGGTCGGGTGTCCGGGGGGCACTCGCCACGGCGCAGCCATTGGTCGGGCCCCCGGTCCGGCGGGCTAGGCCGGATTGCCGTCGCGGCGCCAGACGAGGACCGGACAGTGGGCGGTGGAGACGAGGTGTTGCGAGACCGAGCCGATGAGCATGCCGGCGAACTCGCCGTGGCCCCGGCTGCCGAGAACCAGGAGCTCGGCGTCCTTCGAGGCCTGGACGAGGGTGGGAGCGGGGTGGCCCTCGACCACCGTTGTCTGGACCTCGACGTCGGGATAGTCCTTGAGGGCGATGGCGACCTCTTCGTCGACCGCCTTCTGGGCGTCTTCGGCCGGGTTGAAGCCTTCGGGATAGGGCGGGACCCAGCCGTATGACGTCGGGAGCTCCCAGGTGATCACCACCTCGAGGCGGGCCCCGGTGAACTGGGCCTGGCGGGTGGCCCAGCGCAGGGCATGGCGCGACGACTCGGAGCCGTCCACCCCCACGACGATCCTCGGTTGCGTGCTATTGCTCATCGTTTCCTCCATGGACAGCGCTTCTCACCCATCATGGCTTGGCCCGAGGTGGCTCACAGGCCGAGCTGGGAGCGGAGATCGTCGACGTCGCGGCGCAGGGCGACGACCTCGAGCCGGAGATCGGCCAGCTCGGCGGCCAGCGGTGCCCCGGGCAGCTGATCGTCGTTCGCGCGCCGGTCGGGCGGGGCCGAATCATGGCTGGGGCCAGCTGCGGCCGGGCCATCGGCGGACAGCAGGGCCGAGGGCGCCGGAGTGGCCCACGATGAAGAGGCGGGCTCCGTCGCGGGCCCCGCCGTGGCCGGCGCACCGAGGAGCTCGATGTAGCGCTCCTCTTTCTGGCCCGGCTGGCGATCGAGGCGCATGACGAGAGGCGGTTCACGGCGGGCCAGGCCCTCGAGATCGGACTGGACTTCGCCCGTGCTCGAGAACTCCGCCATGCGTTGGGTCCGGGTGCGGAGCTCGGCCAGGGTCTGGGGACCGCGGAGCATGAGAACGGTGAGCAGAGCCAGCTGGCGGGTGTCGAGACCGAGGACCTCGTCCAGGGTGTGGCCGTAGCGCAGAGCCGAGCGGCCGTGGGCCGGGTGGAAGAAGCGGGCCAATCCGTTCGTCTTGGCCCGGGTGACTGTCTCCTCGACGGTGCGTTCGTCGTAGCTGACGACGGGATCGCGACTGGTCGTCTGGTTGCAGGCCAGGGTGAGCGCGTTGAGGGTGAGGGGATACTGGGCCGGGGTGGTGAGCTGCTTCTCGGCCAGGCATGCGAGGACCCGTTTCTCCTCGGGGTCCAGTTCCATAGGCGCCGAGCATAGGAGTGAAAGGGGAAGAGGAATAGCCGCCCGTCGGCCGAGGTTCCCCCTGGGGCAGGGGGCGGCGCGCGCCGCTCGGGAGGAGACGTGGCCATGAAGGTGCAAGAGCTCGGGCACATCGTGCTGTACGTGCGCAACGTGGAGCGCTCGGCGCGCTTTTATCGCGACGTGCTCGGGTGGCGGCAGATCCTGCCCCATGAGAAAGACGGGATGGCCTTCCCCGCCGCCGCCTTCTCCGCCCCGTCGGGACGGACCCATCATGAGTTGCTGCTGATCGAGGTGGGCAACGACGCCGCCCCCGTGCCCCACGGACCCCGGATCGGGATGTACCACTTCGGGCTGAAGATCGGAGACTCCGACGACGACCTGCGCGAGGCACTGGGGCAATTGGAAGAGGCCGGTGCCACCGTGGTGGGAGCGAGTGACCACACCGTGACCCACAGCCTCTACATCGAAGATCCCGATGGCAACGAGATCGAGCTCTACGTCGACGTGCCCGGTGTGGACTGGGTTGCCCACCCCGAGCTCCTGGCCAGTCCCATCCGCCCCCTGCGGCTCTGAAGCGATCGGCCCCCTGCGGCTCTGAAGTGACCGGCCCCCTGCGGCTCTGAAGTGACCGGCACGGACCCGATGCCAGGGGCGAACGGGGGCGGGGACACCGTGATCCTTGACACCACCTGACGGACCTGGTCTAGTCCAGAGACCGAGAAGTGGCGGTGACGTAAGAGAGCGGTGACGTAAGAGAAGAGCTTGCATCGCCGCAGCGGAGTCGTTTTTCTGTTCCTACGATCGCCGGGGCATCGGGCGTCGGCTTTAGCCACGGGGGTGGACATGTCGACCGATCCAGGTGGAGCTCGAGGCGCAGCGGCACTCGACGCCGACACGGAAAAGCTCCACGAGCTCGGCTACGCCCAGGAGCTCCGGCGGCGGATGAGCGCATTCTCCAACTTCGCCGTCTCCTTCACCATCATCTCGGTTCTGTCGGGCTGCCTGACCCTCTACTACTTCGGGATGGGCGCCGGTGGTCCGGTGGATATCACGTGGGGATGGATCCTGGTCGGTGCTTTTACCATGATCGTCGGGCTGGGCATGGCCGAAGTCTGTTCGGCATATCCGACGGCCGGAGGTCTCTACTACTGGTCCGCCAAACTGGCCAAGCGAAACGGCGCCGCCTGGAGCTGGTTCACGGGTTGGTTCAATCTTCTCGGTCAGGTGGCTGTCACCGCCGGCATCGATTTTGGATTCGCTTCGTTCTTCACGGCCTTCCTCAGCTTGACGACGGGATGGTCGGCCAGCCGTGGACACGTGATCATCGTGTACGCGGGGATCCTGGCCGTTCACGCCGCTTTGAACATCTTTGGTGTCCAGGTGGTGGCGTTCTTATCGGACGTGAGCGTGTGGTGGCACATCATCGGGGTTCTGGTGATCGTGGGGGTTCTCGCCTTTGTCCCGTCGCATCACGCATCGGCGTCATTCGTCTTCACCAAGTTCGAGAACCTGACCGGATTCCACAACGTCTACTACGTCTTTTTCATCGGGCTGTTGATGGCTCAGTACACCTTCACCGGGTACGACGCCTCGGCTCATATGACCGAGGAAACCCATATGCCGGCTGTGGCTGGTCCGCGCGGCATCGTCAACTCGATCTGGGTGTCGCTCGTGGCGGGCTGGATCCTGCTCCTGGGAGTGACATTTGCCATTCACGGCATCAACTACGACGCCACCGCGGCATCGACGACCGCTCCTGTTTTGATCTGGATCGCCGCTCTCGGTCGACACGGTGGCGAGCTGCTGCTCGTGATCGCATTCGTGGCCCAGCTGTACTGCGGCATGGCATCGGTGACGGCCAACTCCCGCATGATCTACGCCTTCTCTCGTGACGGCGCCGTACCGGGCTCCAAGTTCTTTCACCACATCAACCCCCGAACCCGGACGCCAACACGATCCATCTACTTCGCTGTCGTCTTCGCCTTCTTACTGGGTCTGCCCTACCTGTGGAACACGACGGCGTACTTCGCCGTCACCTCGATCGCCACCATCGGCCTGTACATCGCCTACGTGATCCCGACATTCTTGAGGCGTCTGGCCGGTGACAGATTTCAGAACGGACCGTGGCACCTCGGCCGCTGGAGCGCACTGGTGGGCTGGATCGGTGTCGCGTGGGTGGTGATCATCACCGTTCTCTTCATGCTGCCGCAGGTGAGCCCGATCACCTGGACGACGTTCAACTATGCACCCATCGCTGTCGGCGTGGTCCTTCTCTTCTCGGGTGGCTACTGGTTGCTCAGCGCCCGGAAGTGGTTCACCGGACCGCGTGTCCAGGGAGACTCAGCCGAACTGGCGGCGATCGAGCAGAGGCTGTCCAGCGCCGAGCAACTCGAATCGACGTTCTGATCGGGTTCAGACCCGATGCCCGTTTGGGGCGGCACACCTCGGGGGCTCCGGCTCGGGGGGCGGGCCGGGTCGGTGCGAAGATGAGTCGATGAGCAACGAGGGATCAGGATCAGACGACGCGGCGGTGGTCACGGTGTTCCGGTCCACGCTTCGTCCCGAAGCCGTCGAGGAGTACGAGCGCACCGCTGAAAGAATGGACGGATTGGTCCGGGCCATGCCCGGTTTCGTCGACTACAAGACGTTCACCTCCGTTGACGGCGAACGGGTGAGCGTCGTCACTTTCGCCTCCATGGAGGATCACCAGGCCTGGCGCAACCATCCCGAGCACCGTGAGGCCCAGCGGCTCGGCCGCGAGCGGCTCTACGCCACCTTTTCCATCCAGGTCTGCACCTGTATCGCGCAGTGGCACTTCGCCCCCTAGCAAGAGGCGCTCACTCGGCGTCGTGCGAGCGGGCGGGTGGTCGGGCCCGGGCCCGGGCTCGCAGACTGGACAGGACCAGGGTGACGAGGACGAGGACGGGGAGGGCCACCACGACCACTGCCCTCACCCCCACGCCATGGACGAGCAGTGCGGCGGCACCGATGGCCAGCAGCGAACCGACGAGCAGCTCGGGCGTGTCCCCCACCAAGAAGTCCAGCCAGAATCGACCGAAGGCCACCAAGCCCTGACGCCAACGCGCTGCCGGGCCGGAATGGGCCTCTATGCGCTCCTCGTCCCGGGAGAGGTGAGGCTGCTCGTCAGGCGACACGGACAGCACCGGCCGGGGGACGATTGAGCAGACGGCCGAGCAGCCAGGCGGCGACGGCGTAGGCGGCGGCCAGGACGAGAAGGGCGAGATCAGAACCGGGCCAGTGCACGCCGATCCCCTCACCGGTCCAGAAGGTGCCGTAGCTCACGAGCATGACGCCCACGACGGCCTTCAGGGCATTCTCCGGTACCCCGGAAAGCTGGCGGGCCACGACGGCGCCGACGGCGCCGACCACGACAACGGCGGCGAGCGCGGCCAGCGATGCCAGACCGAGCCGGTTTTCGGTGGCGCCCAGAGTGAGGACGATGACGACCACTTCGAGTCCCTCGAGAAAGACGCCCTTGAAGGCCACGGTGAAGGCGGTGCTGTCTCTTCCCCGGGTCCTCGTCTCGCCCGAGGAGAGGTCGGCCACCTGGGTCTCGAAGATGGCGTCCTCGTCGTGCTTCGCCTTCAGCCCGGCGGCGCGGAGCACGGCCTTCTGCAACCACTGCAGTCCGAAGACGAGCAGAAGACCTCCGACGACGATGCGCAAGGTGGAGAGCGGCACGTAATGGACGAGGGCGGGGCCCACGGCGGCGACCAGACCGACTAGCACGGCCAGGGCCACGGCGGTGCCCTCGAGGGCCGAACGCCAACCCCGGGTGACGCCCACGGCCACCACTATGGTCAGGGCTTCCACCATCTCGACGGCGCTGGCCAGGAAGACGGCCACCAAGAGGACGGCCACGCTGTTGTGCACGGCTCCAGCCTGACACGAAGCCGGGGTCATGGAGTCCCGCCGCCATCAGCGAGACTGTCACGATGCCTCGGCTGATCCTGTGGGACATCGATGGGACCCTGGTGCGCGCCGGGGAGATCGGGGCGCTCATCTTCGACCGGGCCATCGAGAAGATGCTCGGGTCCGCACCCGGCCGCCGGGTGCTCATGAGCGGGAAGACCGACCCCCAGATCGTGAGCGAATACCTCACCCAGTTCGACCTCGTCGACGCCGCGGTCCACGTGCCCGCCATCTTGGAGCAGATCGAGATCGAGCTCGCCACCCAGGCCCACGAGATCAGCGCGCAGGGGTATGTGCTCCCGGGAGTGAGCGAGCTGCTGGCGCGACTGGCGCAAGAGAAGGGTGCCCTCCAAACGGTGGTGACGGGCAACATCGCCCCCAACGCCTTGGTCAAGGTGGCCGCCTTCGGGCTCGACCGCTGGCTGAACCTCGACGTCGGGGCCTACGGCAGTGACCACGCGGAGCGGACCGAGCTGGTCCCGATCGCCATGGCCAAGGTCCTCGCCGGACGAGGGCTCAGCTTCGAAACGGACGAGGTCTGGGTGGTGGGAGACGCTCCGAACGACCTGGCCTGTGCGCGCGCCGCCGGCGTGCGCTGCCTGCTCGTGGCCACCGGCCGTCCGAGCTTCGAGGAGCTCGGAGCGCTGCGGCCCGATGCACTCCGGCACGATCTGCACGAGGTCGACGAGATCCTCGAGCTGCTTCTGTCGTGACCCGCGGAGCCGGAAATGGGAGCCCCCGGTGGGCGCTCGAGGCCGGCACCGAGTAGGACTTAGGGCCATGGAAATGTTCGCCTCCGCCGTCGAGATCGCCTCCGCCGTGCGCGGCAAGGTCATCAGCCCTGTCGAGGTCCTCGACGCCTGTCTGGCGCAGGTCGACAAGCTCAACCCCGAGCTGAACGCCGTGATCTGGCGCAACGACGAGGAGGTCCGGGCCGAGGCCCAGGCCCTGGCCGACGCCATCGTCAGTGGCGTGGTCGAGCCCGGTCCCTTCGCCGGCGTGCCCATTCCGGTGAAGGACCTCACCTCCGTCGAGGGCTGGCCCATCACCTACGGCTCGAACGGAGCGCCCCCGGGAACGAGCAGCGAGGGCGACCTGGTGAGCGAGAACCTGCGCGCCGCCGGCTTCTTATTGTGCGGCAGGACGAACACCCCGGAATTCGGAACCATCACGGTGACCGAGAACGACCGCTACGGCATCACCCGCAATCCCTGGGATCCCCATCGCTCCCCTGGTGGCTCGAGTGGTGGTGCGGCCGCTGCCGTGGCCGCCGGGATGTTCCCCCTCGCCCACGGCAGCGACGGAGGGGGCTCCATCCGGATCCCGGCGTCGTGTTGCGGTCTGGTGGGGTTGAAGCCCAGCCGTGGGCGCGTGGCGGCCCGGGTTCCCGGCTGGTTGGGGATGTCCACGGAAGGGGCTCTGTGCCGGACGGTGGCCGACGCCGCCGCCGTCCTCGACTGCATCAGCGGCCCCGATCCGCTGTCGTGGGACAACGCCCCCGCCCCCGAGCGCCCCTTCGCCGCCGAGGTCGGCGTGTCACCGGGCCGTTTGCGGTTCGCCCTGTGTGTCACCTCGGCGCTCGGCATCGCCATCGATCCAGCCCCCTTGGCGGCCGTCGAGGCGGCCGGGCGCCTGCTCGAGGGACTCGGTCACGAGGTCGTCATCGTCGAAGAGGATGTGTTCGACCCGGTGGCCATCGGTCCGTTTCTGAACGTGGTGAACACCGGCTACGCGGACTACCCCGATGTGGACTGGACCAAGGTGGAGCCATACAACGCCGCCGGTTACGCCGCCGGGCAGGCGGTCAACGGGCTCAGCGTGGTGCGGTCTCTGCATGAGCTCCGCTTGTCCAGTCGCCAGGTCGTGGCCCGCTGGGGACGCGACTTCGACGTCCTCGTCACCCCGACCATCACCATCGAGCCGCCCGTGGCCGGTGCCGTCCTGGCCGAGATTCACGCCCACCCCGAGGCGCCGCCCGCCACCGCGCTCGCCATGGTGGCCTTCACCGCCGCCTACAACATCACCGGTCAGCCCGCCGTCAGCCTGCCGCTCTACTGGAGCGAGGCCGGGCTCCCCGTGGGGGTCCAGTTCGTGGGCGGGCCCTGGCAGGAGTCGCTGCTCATCCGGATCGCCTCCCAGCTCGAAGAGGCGTCGCCGTGGTCCGACCGTCGGGCCCCGGTGTCCTCGTCGTAGCCGCTAACCGGCTTCGAGCTGTCGGTAGATGGTGCCCGAGTCGAAGTAGACGCGCTCACACACGATCTTCTCGCCCTCGAAGATGAAGAGAGCCACCATGGGGCAGCGAAAGGAGCGGCCCGTCGGCTCCTCCCCGGCCAGGGATCCGGTGTGGGTCCCGAGCAGGTCGAACTCCACCGCCACCGCCCCTTCGGCGCCGTGGACGGCCCGGACCTCGTTGCGCTGGTCGGGAAAGACGGCGCGCGAGGCAGCGTAGTACGCCTTCACCTCGTCCTCGCCGTCGTAGACCTGACCGGTCCCTATGAGCTCGTAGCGGGGATGGGCGAAGGTGGCCAGGGTGTCGTCGAAGCGCGACTCGTTCTCCGACGCCATGTGCTCGCGCACGACGGCCTCTTGCCGCGCCGCCAGGCTGTCGCGCTCTGCGTCCATGGACCCTCCGATGCTCGGGCAGCAAACTACGCCCTTTGCGCTGCCGCCGCGGCGGTGAGCGACAATGTGGCGATGAGCATTCGTGTGGGTTTCCTGGGCGCCGGATTCATCGCCAACGTCCACGCCTCGCTGCTTCACTCGTGCGCCGGCGTGAGCTGGGCCGGCGTCTACGACACCGATCCGTCGCGGGCCGAGGCCTTGGCGGCCAAGACCGGAGCCACCGTGTGCGCCAGCGAGGACGAGGTTCTCTCCGGCTGTGACGCCGTGTTCATCTGCACCTGGACCTCGGAGCATCCCCGGCTGGTCGAGATGGCGGCCGAGCGGGGCGTGGCCATCTTCTGCGAAAAGCCTCTGGCCACCGATCTGGCCGGGGCGGTGCAGATGGCCGAGACCGTGCGCCGGGCCGCCGTGGTGAACCAGGTCGGGCTGGTTCTGCGCTTCTCCCCCGCCTTCTGCTGGTTACGGGAACTGATCGCCGACCCGGCCAGCGGCCGGGTGATGAGCGTCATGTTCCGTGACGATCAGTACATCCCGCTGCAGGGGATGTACAAGTCGACCTGGCGCGGCGACGTCGCCCGGGCCGGCGCCGGGACGCTGCTCGAGCACTCCATCCACGACATCGACATCATCGAGTCCCTCGTCGGCCCCATCCGAACCGTGTCGGGCGTCTCGGCCGAGTTCCACGGCATCGCCGGAATCGAGGACGCCGTGAACCTGTCGCTGTCGTTCGCCAACGGCGCCGTGGGATCACTTCTGTCGGTTTGGCACGACATTCTCGAGCGCGAGAGCTCTCGTCACGTCGAGGTCATGTGCGAGAACCTGTGGTGCTCGATCGAGACCGACGACTGGTGGGGTCCGGTGCGTTGGCAGCGCACCGGCGAGGATCCGGGCCGCCTCGAAGGTGGCGAGCTGGGCGACAAGGTGTGGAAAGCAGGTCTGGCCCCGGTCAATCCCGACGAAGGATTCTTCGACGCCATCCGACGCGGGCGGACGGCGGGACCCGATTTCGATACAGCGCTCCGGGCCCACGTCGTGGTGGAGGCCGCCTACCGCTCGGCGGCACAGGGCGGCGTGCCCGTCACCGTGCCCGCCCCCGAGGCCCAGGTCGTGGGCGCCTGACCGATGGGCGCCTGACCGATGGGCGTCTGACGGTCACCGGTAGGCCACCTCTTGTCGGGCCACGACGTCGACGAGATTGCCGAGAGCGAGGTTGATGTCGTCGAGGTGGAGCCCCCATTGCGCTCCGAGGGTGTCGGTGACCCGGGGACGAGCGTCCCCTGACGTGGCGATGTCGGTCACCTGGAGCCACGACGCCGCGCCCGCGCTCTCGCACCGTGCCGTGTAGAGATCCGGATATTCGACCCACGGGGTGCTCACCGAGGCGCCCGCCACCGTGGGCCCGGGGCGCAGGAAGTAGGGGTCGAGCGCAGCGGTTCCTCCGCCGAGATCAGCGGGGTCGGTGCACAGAACCTCCATCCCGGCCGAGGCCGTCTGGCCCGACTGCAGGCTGACTCCGGTCCCGGGCCGACCGAACAGGCTGTCGGTCGGCGGCGGACCGAGAAAAGACGAGTAGGCGATGACACACCCGGTCTGGCCGGCCGACCGGCAGGCGGCGATGTGGGCGAAACTGCCACCGACGTCGCTCCCGGTGGGGACCTGCACGTTTCCGCCCACGATGATGGCGGATACGAGGCGTCGGCGCAGAGCCGGGTCGGGATCGATCTGGCTGCGCAGAAGACGGATCAGCATGGCGGCGCCCTGGGAGTGACCGATCAAGACGACGGGGCGTCCGTCGTTGTCATGGGCCAGGTAGTCGCGCCAGCCCGAGAGCACGCTGGCATAGGCGGTGGCATCGGCCGTCGGATCGTTTCCGAGCCCCTTGGCCAGAGAACTCTCCGTCCGCTGTCGGTACATGGGAGCCCACACCCGACACACCGACGAGAAGCGCGAGGCCTGGGCGACGGCGGCGCCGATCTCGGCCGGCTGGACGGTGAGATCGGCGTTGTCGGTGCTCTCGGTGCTCACCGTGGGGTAGACGTAGAAGCAGTCGAACGCCGAGGTCGTCTCATCCGGTGTGGCGTGCCGCATCGTCGATCCGTCGGCCAGCACGGACGTGGCGGCGAGACTGGAGGCACACGGGTTGGGAACCAGACCGGGGGCGCACAGCCAGACCGTTCCCGCCGCATCGGAGGGGGCTGTCACCGTGGGTGCGGGCGATCCCGCCGCCGGCCCGACCTTTGCCACCGTGGTGGGCGTCGCCGACGGTGGCGCCGGGGACGCAGCCGTGCATCCGGCCACGAGCGCTCCGGCCAGAACAATGACCGCCGCCGCCGTGGTGCTCCTTCCTCGTGCCGTCATGCCCGCTCTTTCCTCCCCGCCCGAGCACCGGACCAACGGCCCGACAACATACCCGATTTAGTTACCTGTGGTAAGTAACTGCATGTACACTCGCCCGCAGCATGGGAAGCGCCACGAAGACAGGTATCACGAGCGTCGCGACGTCGGCCGACACCACCACGGCGGAGATCGATGCCGCCCTGCTCTCGGTGGCCCGGGTCATGACCCAGGTGCGCGTCCACGCCAAGCTGCGGGCCCGAGCGGGCGTGGACATCGACAGGGCCGGAGCGGCGGTGCTCTACAAGCTCCTGGTCGAGCCCGAGAGTCCCCGACTCTGCGATCTGGCCGAACGCCTCGGGATCGACTCCCCCGCCGTCACTCGCAAGGTGCAGCAACTCGAACAACTCGGTCTCGTGGTCCGCAGCGCCGACCCCGAGGACGGACGCGCCTCGCGGTTGCTGCTCACCCGGGACGGAAAGAAATCCATCGAACGCCTGTTGGCGGCACGGCGGCACTGGCTCGAGGAGCGGCTGGCGCAGTGGCCGACGGCGGATAGGACGGAGTTCGCCCGGCTCCTGCAGCTCTTCGCCTCCACCATCGACCAGGACCCCGAGGTCCGTCATGGTCACTGAGCTCGAGCAGACCCGTCCGGAGCCAAACCCCCTGGACGACGAGATCTCCCCCGCCGAGCACCGCCGGATCCTGGTCATCCTCGGGGCCCTCATGATGGGGATGTTCCTGGCCACGCTCGACCAGACGATCGTCTCCACCGCACTCCCCACCATCGCCGGCGATCTGCACGGGCTCAACCACCTCACCTGGGTCGTCACCTCGTACCTGCTCACCTCGACCATCTCGACACCGCTGTGGGGCAAGCTGGGCGACCTCTTCGGGCGCAAGAAGCTCTTCCAGGTCTCCATCGTGATCTTCCTGGTGGGCTCGGCGCTGTCGGGGCTGTCGCACTCGATGCTCGAGCTGATCCTCTTCCGGGCCCTGCAGGGGGTGGGCGCCGGCGGGCTCATCGTGGGCTCGCAGGCGATCATGGGCGACGTCATCAGTCCCCGGCAGCGGGGCCGGTACATGGGCTATTTCGGGGCCGTCTTCGCCTCCACCAGCGTCATCGGTCCCCTGCTCGGAGGCGTGTTCACCCAGGACCTGAGCTGGCGGTGGGTCTTCTACATCAACATCCCCGTCGGCGTCATCGCCCTTTTCGTGATCGCCAGCGTCCTGCACATCCCGGCCAAGCGCACCGAGCACGCCATCGACTACTGGGGAACGACGCTCCTCGGAGCGGGCGTCACCACCATTGTCCTGTTGACGACGTGGGGCGGCACAACGTACCGGTGGTCCTCGTTCCCCATCATCGCCATGATCATCGCCTCGGTGGTGTTCATCGTCGGCTTCTGTCTGGTCGAGACCCGGGCCGCCGAACCACTCATCCCCCTGGGGTTGTTCCGTATCGCCGTCTTCAACGTGTCGAGCTCGGTGGGCTTCGTCGTCGGCTTCATCATGTTCGGGGCCATCATCTTCATCCCCCTCTATCTCCAGACGGTGCACGGAGCCACGCCCACGAGCGCCGGGTTGCAACTGCTGCCCATGGTGGGGGGCATGCTCATCACCTTCATCTTGAGCGGCCGGCTGATCTCGCGTTGGGGTCGCTACAAGGTCTTCCCCATCTTCGGCACCGCGGTGACGGCTATTGGCCTCTTCCTCTTGTCGCTGCTCACCCCGACCACGACGTTGGCGCTGTCCTCGGTATACATGTTCGTCGTGGGCTTCGGCCTTGGTGCGGTCATGCAGGTGCTCGTGGTAGCGGTCCAGAACGCGGTGCCCTACAGCCAATTGGGAACGGCCACCTCGTCGGCCACGTTCTTCCGGTCCATCGGCGGCGTCATCGGCATTGCGCTGTTCGGAGCCATCTTCAACAGTCGCCTGCTCGCCGAATTGCCGAAGTACCTCCCGGCGTCGGCCCTGCGCCACCTGTCGAGCAGCGGCATCTCCATCAACCCGGCCCAGATCAACGCCTTACCGCCGGCCCAACGACACGGCTACGTCGAGGCCTTCAGTCACGCCATCCACAGTGTCTTTCTCTTCGGAGTCCCCTTCATGGTCGTCGCTTTCGCCCTCACCTGGCTCCTCAAGGAAGTGCCGCTGCGCGACCGGGCCTACACCTCGACGGAGACGGAATCCGTTCCCGTCTGATCAGCGGAAGTGGACGGCCACCTCGTTCCAGAAGAGGTCGAGGGTGTCGGCCGTGCGTGACGCCGATCCCATCATCCAGTCGGGGATGATCAGCTCGTCGACCCCGACGGCGTCGTAGGCGGCCACCTGCTCCACCAGTTCGGCCGGGGTCCCGAGCAGCCGTGAGCGCGCCGAGCTCTCACGGCGCAGCGGGGCCAGCCACTTCTCGTCGGTGCTCAGGTAGACGAGGGCCTGGGTGGAGCGGACGATGAAGCCGGGGTCACGGCCGACGGCGCTGCAGTGCGCTTCGAGTATGCCCGTGCGCCGGGCGAAGTCCTCCGGGCTTCCCCAGGCATTCCACTCATCGGCGTAGCGCGCCGCGATCCGCATGGTCCGCTTCTCACCGCTCCCGCCGATGAGAAGCAGCAGGTGGGCCTGGACGGGCTTCGGATCACAGGGGGCGTCGGTCATCCGGTAGTGGCCGCCGGAAAAGGTGGTGCGCTGCTGCCCCAGCAGGGACGTGATCACCACGCAGGCCTCCTCGAAGGCGTCGAGCCGGGGGCCGACGTCGAGCAGGTCGATGCCGTAGGCGGCGTGCTCGTTCACCTGCCAGCCGGCACCGAGGCCGACGACGAAGCGCCCGTCGCTGATGTGGTCGATGGTGGCTGCGGCGTTGGCCACCATGGCCGGATGCCGGTAGAGGTTCCCCGAGACGAGCGAACCGAGCCTCAGCTGCTGCGTCTCGGCCGCCAAAGCGGCGAGGACGGCCCAACACTCGAGGACAGCGCCGTTGGCCGGCACCCCCCGGGGGTCGTCGGGCATGAAGTGGTCGGCGAAGTACATCCCGTCCCAACCGGACTGGTCGCAGTGCACGACGAGCTGGCGGACGTCTTTCCACGAGCGCTGAGGGCTGGGCCAGACGCTGAATCGCACAGGCAGGGATCTTAGGGCCGCCACACTCCACTGTCGTCGTGGCCGGCGCGAGGGTCACCGACGCGAAGCGAGCGACGCACAAGACTTGGCTCCATGCGCGGGCATCTCATGGAAGTCGACGGCACTCTCACGGACCTGACCAGCGATGCGGTGAAACGCGACGTCGCCTCCGGCACCTTCTTCTGGCTGGATCTCATCGATCTCGACGCCGAAGGAAGCGACCTCTTGCTGAACACCTTCCATTTCCACCCTCTGGCCGTGGAGGACGCCGAGAACTTCGGCCAGCGCCCGAAGCTCGACGACTATGACAACTTCTTCTACCTGGTGGTCCACGGCGCCCAGGGCGACGGTGGGGAGACCGTCGAGGTCCACTGCTTCTACTCCGACAAGTTCCTCGTCACTGTCGAACGGGGCGAATGTTCGGCCTTCGACGACGTCCGCGAGCGCGCCGCGCGTCGGCGCCAGCACGGTGGCGGGAGCAACATCATGTTGCTCTACCGGATCATCGACTCCCTCACCGACAGCTTCTTCCCCGTCCTGGCCGCCTTCGACGAGCAGATCGACGCACTGGAAGATGCCATCTTGGCCAAGCCCACCGAGGAGCAGCTGGGAACCCTCTTTTCCATGAAGCGCGCCCTGGTGGGCCTGCGCAAGGTCATCACCCCCCAACGCGACATCTTCGCCAGCCTGTCGGTGAGCGATTCGGCACTGCCGGGCATGACCCCGGAGGTCGAGCGCTATTTCCGGGACCTCTACGACCACCTCATCAGGATCAGCGACCTCGTCGACAGCTACCGGGACCTCCTGAGCGGCGCCATGGACACCCATCTGTCCACCGTGTCCAACCGCCTCAACCAGGTCATGAAGCAGCTCACCATCATCGCCACCATCTTCTTACCCTTGAGCTTCGTCACCGGCTTCTTCGGACAGAATTTCGGATGGATGATCCAGCACATCACCGGCGTCGGTACCTTCGTGGTGCTCGGCATCGGTCTGCAGATCATGGTGGCCGTGGGGCTGCTGACCATGTTCCGCAAACGCGGCTGGCTCTGACCGCCGACGGACGCCGACGATGACGATGACGATGACGATGACGACCTTCGGGTTTCTCCACACGGCCGACGTCCATGTCGCTGTCTTCGACCACCTTCTTCTCGACATCTCGCCCGCCGACCGAGCCGTTCACACGGTCGATGCAAGCCTCCTCACCGACGCCATCGAGCGTCACGGAGTCGACGACGATCTGCGCACCCGGATCGGTACCCACCTCCTCGATCTCCGTCACCACGGTGCCGTTCGTGTGGTCTGCACCTGCTCCACCATCGGCGCCTCGTCGGAGGAGGTGGGCAGAACCCTGGGCCTGGACGTCACCCGGGTGGACCGAGCCATGGCCCGGACGGCCGTCAGACGCGGCGACCGCATCGCCATTGTGGCCGCTCTCGGGAGCACCATGGGACCCACCCGGGCATTGTTGGCGGAGACGGCCCAAGCGGAGCGCCGCCGCGTCCAGCTCGTCGATGCCCCGTGCCTCGATGCCTGGAGTCACTTCGCATCAGGCAACCACGACGGCTACTTCGCCGCTTTGGCGGCCCACCTGGCATCGATCGACGCATCGGTCGACGTCATCGTCCTGGCCCAGGCCTCGATGGCCCCGGTCCAGGACCTCGTGGCCCTGAACTCGATCGTGCTCTCCAGTCCCCGCCTCGCCGTCGAGGATCTCGTCAACCGCTGACGGGCACCACCGCAGGCTCTTCCAGGTCGACCTCGACACCGAGGGTGGGCACGATCCGGTCCAGCCACCGGGGCATGTACCAGTTGGCCCGACCGAGAAGCTCCATCACCGACGGCACCAGCACCATCCGCACCAGGCTGGCGTCGATCACGATGGATGCCGCCAGTCCGAGGCCGAACACCTTCAGCACCCGTAGAGGGTCGCCGATGACGAAGGACCCGAACACGCAGATCATGATGGCGGCGGCGGCGGTGATCACGCGGGCCGTCTTGGCCAACCCGTCGGCCACGGCCGTGGTGTTCTCCCCCGTCCGTCGCCACTCCTCGCGCATCCTCGAGAGCAAGAAGACCTCGTAGTCCATCGACAATCCGAAGAGGATCGTGAACATCATCAATGGGACCCAGGGATCGATGGGCCCGGTGCTGCCGATCCCGATGATCGACGCACCCCAGCCCCACTGGAAGACGGCCACGATCACGCCGTAGGCGGCACCGACGGACAACAGGTTCATCACCGCCGCCTTCAGCGGGATCACCACCGACCGGAACACGGCCATCAGGAAGATGAATGCCAGCACGATCACACCACCGACGACCCAGAACAACCGCGACGACAGATACGAGGCGGCGTCCACTCCCCCCGCCGTCTCCCCTCCCACGAGCACCTTCACAAAGGTGCCGGCGGTCACCGACGGGATCACCCGCTGCCGCAACGTCGTCACCAGCCTCGCCGTGGGGGCCGCCTCCGGTGCGGTGGTGGGGTAGGCGATGATCACGGCCGTCGAGTGAATGGCGTTCCACCGTGGCGGGGCGGCGAAGGCGATCCCCGGCGTCCGGCGCAGTGCGGCGTCGAGCCCGGTCAGGGTGGCCGGTCCAGAACCGGCGGGCACCTCGACCGCCATGACCAGCGGGCCGTTGAATCCGGGACCGAAGCCCTGGGCCAGAAGGTCGTATGCCTGACGGGTGGTGAGGCCGGCGGGATCGTTCCCGGCGTCGGTGAAGGCCAGCCGCATCGAGAACAGCGGGATGGCCAGGAGCAGCAGCACGATCAGCGCCGACAGTCCCGACGAGACCGGATGCCGCTGGATCATCCGGCTCCACCGGTACCAGAAGCCCCGACCATTCGCCGGTACGCCTCGGAAGAGCCCCGGCACCCGCAGCCGGTCGACGGCGCGGCCGGCGAACCCCAACATGGCGGGCAGCAAGGTCAGCGCGGCGGCCATGACCAACAGCACGGCGGCGATGGCTCCCACGGCCAGACCCTGCATGAACGGCAGGTTCACGATGAAGAGCCCGAGTAAGGAGATGATCACCGTGCATCCGGCGAAGAGCACGGCCCGCCCCGATGTGGCCAGCGCCTCGATCACGGCCACCCGCGGCTCGCGCCCGTCGACCAGGCCCTGTCGGAAACGGGTGACGATGAACAGGGCGTAGTCGATCCCCACCCCCAATCCGATCATCGCCAGCATTTCGGGGGCGAAGATGGGCACGTTCAGGACGTGGCTCAGCAGATCCTGGATGGCGAAGCCGATGGAGATGCCGAACAGCGCCGCCATGATGGGCAGGCCCATGGCCACCAGCGATCCGAAGGCGATCAGCATGATGATCATGGCGGCCACGATGCCGACGCCCTCGCTCGGACCGGGCTTGGCCGCGATCACCTTGCCGATCACCTGACCGCCGAGCTCGACGTCGTAGCCGGGGCGGCCGAAGGACCGCGCCGTGTCCACCAGCTTGGTTACCGAGCTGTTGGGAATGTTCGGCTCGTCGCGGTCGAACTGCACCACGGCGAAGGCGATATGGCCGTCCGACGAGATCTGGTGGACCGCCCCGGCGGCGAAGGGGCTCGTCACCCCGGTGACATTGGTCAGGGTCCGCAACCTCGCCACCATCTGCGCCGTGGTCGCCTCAGACGCAGGCGAGTTCACCGCCGACGCGGTGTGGATCACGACGTAGGCCGTGGTGCCGGCGGTGGACGGGAAGCGGGCGCCCAGGATGTTCTGCACCTGCTGGGACTCCGAGTTCCCCGAGGAGAAGCTGTCCTGGTAACGCGTGCCTACGATCTGCGAGATGGCCGTCAATAAAATGATCCCCAGGATCCACAGCACCAACACCCGCCGCCGGTGGTCATAACACCAGCCGGCCAGCCGGCCGAGTGCGCTTTTCTCCGCCACGGCCCCCTGTCGCGGCGGCGAGCTGGCAGGGGTCGTGACCGTCAGGCTAGAACTCATCACTGATGACTTCTAGCACGGGCGACCGGGCGAAGGGAACCCCCTAAATGGCGCGCGCCGGCCGGCGCCCGGGCAACGCCGACACCCGGGCCGAGATCGTGGCCGCGGCCCGGGCCGCCTTCGCCGAGTTCGGCTACGAACAGGCGAGCATCCGCGGCGTCGCCCGCCGGGCTTCTGTCGATCCCGCCCTCGTCCACCACTACTTCGCCGACAAGTCCGCTCTCTACATCGAGACCATGAAGCTCCCCATGGACCCCCACCAGATCCAGGCCGAGGTACTCGGCGACGATGGCTCCTTCAGCGGGGAACGACTGGTCGAGCGCTTCCTGGCCCAGTGGGAGATGGAGCCGGGCGACCGCGAGGTCACCTCCTTCCTCACCCTCGCCCAGGCCATGGCCGCGTCGCCCGACACGGCCGACGCCATGCGCGAGTTCCTGACCGAGCGTCTCAACCCCCACGGCCTGCCGGGCGAGAGCGAGCAGATGCAGCAGCGCCGCCGGGCCCTCATCTCCTCTCAGCTCATGGGTCTGGCCTGGATCCGTTACGTCATGCGCCTCGAGCCGGTGGCCACGACCGACCGCTTCGAGATCGCCCGTTGGGTGGGTCCCACCATCGATCACTATCTCCACGATGATCTCGACCCCCCCGTCGACCCCGCAGCGCCGGCCGACTGATCTCCGTCGGCCGACCATCGGTCCCTGTAGGCTCCCTCCCCATCGAAACCGGGGAGATCCGACGGTATCGACGCCCGGGTTTCGCCCTTGCCCTGGCCGTCGTCGCCACGCTGACCGCCTGCGCTGGTGGCGCCGCGTCCCCGCCCGCCTCCACCCCGATTGCCGCCGCTGTCCACGAACCCTCTCCGCCGGCGGTACCCCATCCCTTCGGCCGGCTCACCTGCTCCGCCAAGGACGGCATCCGCCTCTGTGCCGGCGGGATCGGCGGTGGCACCGACCGCCGGATCCCGAGCTTCGACGGGGTGCCTCTCGACGCCAACGTGGCCCTGCCGGCCGCCGGTAAGGGCCCCTTCCCGCTGATCGTCATGCTCCACGGTCTGGGCGGTGACAAGTCCAACTGGGAAGTCACCTCCGATGACGGCGCCGTCGACGACGTCACCATGGCCACCAGAGGCTACGCCGTCCTCATGTACACGGCCCGGGGATTCGGCAACTCCTGCGGCACGGTCCAGTCACGGGCCGGCACCCCGGCCTGTGCCAAGGGATGGATCCACCTGGCTGATCAGAGATACGAGATCCGAGACACCCAGTATCTCGCCGGTGAACTGGTCGACGAAGGATTGGTGAAGCCCCAGATCGGTGTCACCGGTATCTCCTACGGCGCCGGCCAGACCCTCGAACTGGCGGCGCTCGAGAACCGGGTCCGGCTGACCAACGGTCGCTTCGCGCCGTGGACGAGCCCCGTCCACCACATCGCCATGTCGGTGGCGGCCGCCTACGCCATGTGGCCGTGGGACGACCTCGTGACCGCCCTGGCCCCGAACGGCGGCCTCCTCACCACCCGCCCCACACCGGCATCGGCCGACGCCATCCCGGCCGGCGTCGAGAAGCAGAGCTGGAACACCCTCCTCTACGGCGTCACCACCACGTACTTCCTGTCCCCGGCGGGCCAGGATCCGGGCGCCGATCTCACCGACTGGTACAACGCCATCGGCGCCGGAGAACCGGTCTCCCCCACCGACACCGCTGCTCTCACCGAACTCCAGACCTACCACTCGGCCATCGGCATCCCCCTCCCCGCCCGGGAACCCGCCATCGCCATCCAAAACGGATGGACCGACACCCTCTTCCCCGTGTCCGAGGCCCTCCACTTCACCGAAAGCCTGGCCGCCGCCCACATCCACAACCCCCTGCTGCTGATCTTCGACGACTACGGCCACGGCTGGGCCCAGGCCAAAGCCGCCGATGTCCGCCGCCAGAACGCGGCGGTCCTCTCATTCTTGGACACCGTCATGCTCCGTCACGGCGCCCCCCCGAACAAGGTGATCGCCGTGGGCCAGACCTGCCCGGCCACAGCACCCTCGGAACCGGTCCTCACCGCTTCGTCGTATGCCGCTCTGGCCACCGGGACACTGTCGCTCTCGTCGTCATCGCCCCAGACCGTCACCTCGGCGGGAGGAAACCCGGCCGTCTCGGCCGCTCTCAACCCGGCCTACGCCAGCAAGCTCTGTCATCTCCTTCCGGCCGCCCCCGAGCCGGGGACGGCCGACATCTCGCGTCGCGTCGCCCATGGCACCACCCTGATCGGAGCCATCCAGATAAAGGCGCACCTCCACGTGGTCGGCACCTACCCCGAGTTGGTGGGTCGCCTGTGGGACGTGGGCCCGACGGGCCAGACCCGCCAGATCATCGAGACCGGCGTCCTCCGGCCCGACGTCAACCAGTCGGCCCAGACGACCGCCGACTCGGTGGCCGATACCGACGTCACCTTCGAGTTGGCTCCCAACGAGTACACCGTGCCGACGGGCGACACCGTGCAACTCGAGCTCGTGGGCAGCACCGCCCCGTGGTTCCGGCGGTCGAACGGGACCTTCTCCATCACGGTGACCGACCTCCACGCCACCATCGCCACGCACTGACCCGTCTCGCCCGGAGCCCCGGGCGACCCGTCCGGTCAGCCGAGGGCGTCGAGAAACCGGTTGTGGTTGCGGGCGAACCACAGGCGGCGCCGTTCGTAACGGGCCGCTCCACCCATCTGGTTCCACATAGAGATGAAGGCGGCGTCGCCCTCGGCCACCCGCCGGGCCACGAATGCGCCGCCCACGGCGACGGCCTCGTTCAGCACCTCCAAGAACCCCGCCCGACCCGGCGGCAACCCGTAGGCGTCGGCCACGATCCGCAGCCGCGCCACGGGATCGAGCGATCCACGGCCCAAGCGGCCGGCGTCTTCGGCCGTGTCGAGGGGTACGCACATCTTCGCCAGCTGGGCCAAGTCGTACAGCGGCCGTCCCGGCGCGGCGAGATCGAAATCCAACAGGGCCACGGCCACACCCTGGCGGTAGACCACGTTCTCGGGACACACATCGTTGTGGCAGATCACCGTCGCCTCCCCCTGAACACCGGGGTCGGCCATCTCCGTGCTCCACGTCATCCCCGACGAACAGACGAACGACGCCGACGCCGCATGGAAACGGGCCAGCAGCGCCGCCGTGGAGGCGAGGACAGCGTCGCTCTGGGACCAGAGGGGAAAGGGAGGGCACGGCACGTCACCCTCGATGAACGTCAGCCGCTCCCGCCCGTCGGCCTCGAGGCCCACGACCTCGGGCGCGGCGTCGAAACCCTGGGCCCGCAGATGACCGAGGAAACGATGGATCGTCGCCGTGTGGGGGTTGGTGGGCCGCAGAACGTTGTCGTCCACCCGGACGACCGCGCCGGCGTTGGCCACGCCGCCCGCCAAGACCTCTTCAGCCACGGCGGCAGCTTCCCACGACGGCCGGTGGCGATAGCGTTCCCGCCGTGCCGACACAATCCGAGAAGGCGGCGTTGTTCCTCGCACTCCACCACGGCGACAGCCCGCTGCTGCTGCCGAACCCTTGGGATGTCGGCTCGGCCAAGCTCCTGGCCTCACTGGGCTTCGCGGCGCTCGCCACCACCAGCAGCGGCTTCGCCGCCACCCTGGGCCGACTCGACGGTTCGGTCACCCGCGACGAAGCCCTCGCCCATGCCCGTCACATCGTCGACGCCACCGATCTCCCCGTCTCGGCCGATCTCGAGAACGGCTTCGCCGACGACCCGTCGGCCGTGGCCGGCACGGTCGACCGTGCCGTCGCCTGCGGCCTGGCCGGCTTCTCGATCGAGGACTCCACGGGCCGGGCCGACACTCCCGTCTACGACATCGACCACGCGGCCGCACGCGTGGCCGCGGCGGCCCGGTCCGCCCACGACGGCGCCGTCCGCATCGTCCTCACGGCGCGGGCGGAGAACCACCTCCACGGCCGCCCCGACCTGGCCGACACCATCGCCCGGCTCCAGCGCTACCAGGCCGCCGGTGCCGATGTTCTGTTCGCCCCCGGCCTCACCTCATTGGACGAC
Organism: Acidimicrobiaceae bacterium; assembly: GCA_003151475.1. Classification (GTDB taxonomy): domain Bacteria; phylum Actinomycetota; class Acidimicrobiia; order Acidimicrobiales; family UBA8190; genus Palsa-661. The sequence continues at coordinate 135,410 of PLXQ01000045.1, forward strand.
ATCGCTCAGGTGGTGACGTCGGTCGACCTCCCCGTGAACGTCCTCGCCATCGCCGGCGTTCCGTCGGTCTCCGAGCTCGCCTCCGTGGGGGTCCGCCGCATCTCGGTGGGAGGCGGCTTCGCCTTCGCCGCCCTCGGCGCCGTGGTGCAGGCCGGGCGCGAGCTCCTCGATGAGGGGACCTACCGGTTCCGGGAGCTGGCCGGCCCCGGAGCGGCGGCGGCCAGGGCGGCGTTTCGCCCCTGAATGCTCCGCCGCCTCCATGGCCGGCGAGCCTCGGAGAGCCGCGCCGCCGGCCCCGGGGTAGCGTTTAGGGGACCCGCCACCGGGTCAGGGGGACGTCATGCCCGGCTCTGCCATTTCCGCGTTCGACCTAGCGCTGCCCACTCTGGACACCGCGGGTCTCGAGCGTCCCGAAGTCCTGGCCGCCATCCGCGAGGCGCGCTCCGAGCACTGGCTGGCCCGGACCCCGATCGGTTTCATGCTCACCGACTACCGCGACGCCGTGGCCGTCCTGCGGGACCGGAAATTCCATTCGGCGTTGTCGCTGCTGCCCGAGATGGCCGGGCTCGAACCCGACAAGTACATGCAGAACCGCCGGCGCTCGATCCTGGCCATGGAGGGCGACGAGCACGCCCGTCTGCGCCGCCTGGTGGCGCCGGCCTTCACCCCGACGGCCACCGACCGCCTCCGACCCTTCATGCGCGAGGTCGTCTCCGCACTGGTCGACGAAGTGGTGGGCCAAGGGCGCTGCGAGTTCGTGGCCGACATCTGCGAGCCCTACCCCATCCCCATCATCTGCGAACTTCTGGGGGCACCCAAAGAGGACTGGAAGCTCTTCTCGGAATGGGCCACGGACATATTCCGCATCTTCAACCAGGATCTGGCCGCCGACCTCCCCGCCATCGAGCGCGCCTCGGGACAGCTCGAGGCCTATGTCCTGTCGATGGTCGAGCAACGCCGCAGTCACCCTTCGGATGACCTCCTCAGTTCTCTCATCGCCATCGAGGAAGCCGGTGACCGCTTGTCGAGCGAGGAGCTCGTCATGCTGGCCGAGGCCGTCCTCATGGCGGGCACCGACACCACCCGGAACCAACTGGCTTGCAGCGTGGCCCTTCTCTCGGAGCATCCCGATCAATGGGCGCTCCTGGCCGATCGCCCCGAGCTCGCCCCCCGTGCCGTCGAGGAGACCATGCGCTACCTGGGGGCGGTCCGGGGCACGGTGCGGGTGGCATCGGTGGACATCGAGTACCGCGACGTCCTGTTCCCCGCCGGAACGATCGTCTCGATCGCCCTGGCCGGCGCCAACATGGACCCCGAGGTCTTCGCCTCGCCGGACACTTTCGACATCACCGCCGAACGCGACGCCGTCCAGATGACCTTCGGCTCCGGCATCCACTTCTGCATGGGTGCGGCCCTGGCCCGGGCGGAGCTCCAAGAGGCACTGCCGCTCCTGGCCCGCCGCATGCCCGATCTCGGACGCGACGGCCCCGTCGAGTGGAAGCCGTCCACCTTCGGTATCTGGGGACCGGCCCGGCTACCCCTGCGCTTCCGGCCGCCGGCGCCCTGAGTCCCCGGCGCCCCTGCATCCATTGCCCCCGGACGCGACTCAGCCGATACGGCCACCGGTCGGCGGGGTACCTTCCGGGTGCGCGTCTCGGCTGAGACAAACGCCGTCAGGCGCTTCTGACTGAAGCAGGTGTCAGATGGTGGGTGCGGGCGGATCCGTGGTCCACTGCGTCACGTAGGCCGGGTGCGTCCCCGCCAGCACGTCGGCGATGACCGCGGAGGTGGCCGCCGCACACGAGGTGCCCTTGAACATGAACACGGCGTTGCCGTCGTCGTCGAGGATCGTCGACGCCGAGAATCCGTTGATGTCGAAGCCCTTGCCGAATGCTCGGCCGGGAATCGAACGGGGGCAACCCGGTCGACCAACCTGGCCGACCCTGACTACGTACCCGACGCCTCCCAGGCGGACCGGAGCCTCTCCACCCCCAGGCGCAGCACCGCCGGTGGCGAGGCGAACGACAAGCGGATCCGGTCGGAGTGGCGATCCGACACCGACAACGGCGTGGCCGTGGCCACGGCCACCCCGTGGCGCAGGGCCGTCTGGGCGAAGCGTTCGGCATCGGCGCCGCCCAGGCTCACCCAGAGCGACAGCCCACCGGCGGGCTCGTCCCACGACCATGAGCCGAGCCCGGCCGCGAGGGCGGCGGCCAGCACCTCGTAGCGGTAACGGAGCTCCGGGACCCGGGCACCCCACCCACCGGCCGGATCCGACAACAGACGCTCGGCCAGTATCTGGCTCACCGCCGACGACCCGAGGTCGCTCGTGGCCTTCACCCGGGCGAACCGCAGGGCCAGGGCTTCGGGCGCCCGCACGAATCCGAGACGCAGGCCGCCCCACAGGACCTTGCTCAACGAGCCCAGGACCGCCACCGACGCCTCCGGACAGAACGCCGCCACCGGGGGCGGAGCGGGCGTCCAGCACAGATCGGCGAGGGCGAGATCCTCGACCAGCGGCACCCGATATTCCCGGACGAGCTCGGCCACCCGCCGTCGGCGGGACAAAGAAAGAACGGTCCCCGTCGGGCTCTGCACCGTGGGCTGGAGGTAGACGAGCGCCGGCCGGCCGGCCAGGGCGTGGCGGAGCTCGTCGACGCGCACGCCGTCGCCATCCACGCGAACCCCGATGAGCCGGGCACCAGCCTGGGTGAAAGCGGCGATCGCCCCCGGGTAACAGGGGTCCTCCACGACCACGTCGTCGCCGGGCCGCAGCCAACAGGCGGCGGCGGCGCTGATCCCCTGCTGAGCGCCGGTCGTGATCACCACCTGGCCGGCACTCGTCGGCAGTCCCCACGCGGTGACGTGGCCGGCGACCAGCGCCCGCAGTCCCGTCGACCCCCAGGGGCTGTAGCCGGACTCGGGGGCCATGGCCCGGAGGTCGCCCGACGACAAGGAGACGGCCGGCAACCCGCGGGCATCGTGCAGGACCGAGATGGACAGATCGATGATGTCCGAAGGGGCGTGGCTGCGCTCCACCAGGCGGTGCACGAGCGGGGACCCTTCCCGACCGTCGGGAAGACCGAGTGCGGCGGCCCCGGCGACGTATGTACCACTGCCGGGCCGACGGCCCACGAGACCGTCGGCCACCAAAAGCTCAAAGGCGGCCACCGTGGTGCCGCGGCTCACGAACAGTGCGGTCGAGAGCGCCCGCTCAGAAGGCAGGCGGAACCCCTCGGCCAAGGTGCCGCTCTCGATGGCGGCGGCCACCGCCCGCGCCAGTTGACGGAACAAGGGCCCGGGCCCGACAGCCCAGTCCCCGAGGTCGCTCACGAAGCGTCGCAACTCCCCCGACCGGGCCACTTTGCCCGAAGTGGATCTGTTTTCCATGGTCCACTTATGTCACATTGAGCTTCGATGGACCAGCTCAGCGCCACGACGGCCCCCTCGGGAGCAGCGCGACGCATCACGTCCTCCGCCATCCGCGAGCTCTTGGCGGTGGCGGACCGTCCGGGGGTGATCTCGCTGGCCGGTGGCCTCCCCTCGGCCCTGCACTTCCCGACCGAGGAGGCCTCTGAGGCCATCGACGACGTCCTGCGCAATGACCGCGGTGCACTGCAGTACTCATCCACAGAAGGTGACCCCGGTCTCCGGGAATGGGTGGCGGCGCGCCACGGGGCCCGGATGGAGCAGGTGCTCATCACCCACGGATCGCAACAGGCCCTCGACCTCGTCGCCCGCGTCACCCTGGACGTGGACGATCCCGTCGCTCTGGCCGATCCCGGCTACATCGGCGCCATCCAAGCGATGCGACTCAGCGGAGGGCGGCTCGTCGCTCTCCCCACCGATGACCACGGGCTATCGGTGGAGACGCTCGAGGAACAGATCGGCGCAGGGCTGCGTCCGCGGCTGGTCTACCTCGTCCCCAATTTTCACAACCCCACAGGCGCCACCCTGAGCGCCGCCCGGGCCCGTCGGCTGGCCCAGCTCGCTGATCAGCAAGGATTTCTCATCGTCGAGGACAATCCCTACGGCGAGATCCGATTCTCCGGCACGGCGCCACCGTCGCTCTCGACACTTACCGACAACGTGGTGACGGTCGGGACGATCTCCAAAACGCTCTTCCCGGGCCTGCGGGTGGGCTGGATCGTGGCTCCGGTCTGGCTGGCCCCGTCGCTCGCGCTGGTGAAGCAGGCGGTGGACCTGCACACCGCCACGCTCACCCAGAAGGTCGCTCTCCGCCTGCTCACCCGGCCGGGGTTTCTCCGTGACCACCTGACCGTCCTGCGCTCGCACTACTCGAGCCAGGCGCGGATCCTGACGGAGGCGCTGGCCACAGAGCTCGGTGAGAGCCTCCACGTTGCTCCCGCCGAGGGTGGCATGTTCCTGTGGGCCCGGGTCCGCCTACCGGACATCGACACGCAGGCTCTTCTGGATGTGGCCATCGATCACGGCGTCGCTTATGTGCCGGGATCAGCCTTCTCTGTCAGCGCGGCGCACCGTTCGCACCTCCGGCTCTCCTACGCCACGGTCTCCCCGGCGGAGCTGGTTGAAGGGGCCCGTCGTCTGGCGGGGGTCATCCTCGATGGACCCGAGCGGTCTCGCCGGCGACCGGGAGTTTCTACGCGGCCCGCAGCCACTTCACGCTGAAGCTTGTCTTGGCCTGAGTGAGGTTGCCCGCCCGGGCCAAGGTGTGTCCAGCGTTGTCGATCAGATTGAACTTCTGCCCCTGGAAGCGGGCGCCGTTGCTCGTCACGTTGGTCAGCGTGACCTTGCCGAAGTCGGCGAGGGGACTGGCCCCCACGGCCACGACGAAGGTGTCGAAGTCCGATTGTGACGACGAACCGCTCCAGGACTCGGTCCAGCTCTGGGTGGTGTCCTTCACGGTCACGACCACCGACGCGCACGCCGGGTTGCAGCCTCCGGCGGCCGTCACGGTGACGTCCACGGTGTCCCCGGGAAGAACCACATCGGCGAGGGCACCGCACCCCTTCGGAAACGAGGGGTCGCACAGCGCCGCCGCATAGGACGGCGTGCCCGTCACGGGGGCGCACCCGACCTCGACACCACCGCCGTGTTCGCCCGAGACGTTGCTGTTCGCCAGGGCCAGGAGGCCGACCACGGTCCCCCAGGTGGCGCTGTTGGTGCACTTCACGGTGGGAACGGTGATGGTCGACGTGAGCTTCAGAGCTCCGACCAGGTTCTCGTAGTAACCCGAATAATCGTTCGGTTTCTTCGGGCTCTGGGACCGGCCGGGGGGGACCAGGAGCGCACCCACCGGCGGGGCGAAGGTCGCGGGAGCGGCGGGAGAAGGGGCGGGCACGGGAGAGGCGTGGCCGGTGATGGCGTCGGCGACGGGTGCCACGACCATGAGGCACAGGGCCACGACCGTAGGAACGAGAACCAGGATCCACCGCATTTGTCGTCTTTTCATCGACGACACCCCCCCCAGACCACTGACCGCCGAACCAGAGTACCGGCGGCCCAGATCAATAGAAAGTCTACATCTGTTCCTCAGGGTTGAAATCGGCGGGAGGCGCGCCGGCTCGGTCGGTCGACTTGGCCGGTGCCCAGATCGACCGGCCGCTACGATTGAGAGCGAGACGTTGACAGAGACGGCGACAGGTAGGCAGACACGCTGTCAGGGAGGGGAACGATCCTGTGGCCGTTGCCATCAGTGCAGATCCGACGAGATCGGTCCCGGCAGATCCGGAGCTCGACGACCCCATCACCGACGAAGAGCTCACGGCCCTGGCCCTCGCCGCCGACCCGGATCAGCCCCTCGATGCAGAAGCCGTCCCCCTCGGCGTCTACCTGGCGCAGGTCCCCGCCATCCTTCCCGGTTGGTACATGCCCCCGGCCATGGCTTCGTGCGGCAGCCGTTGGAGGGCCCCTGTGATCCTGGCCATCGTCATCGCCTTCTTGATGATCGAGGCGTGGGGTCTCTGCAGCACCTACGGACAGGTCGTGCTCGCCTGAACCGGACAGGTCCTTACGCCTGTCGATTCTGCCCCCCCCATGCGGAGCGCCACCACCAGACGAACAACCGTTGCTGACCGCCCGGCGGATCCGACATCGAGCGCGCCGACGCGAACCCGGGTGACCCCGGCGGGACCGTGAACGACCCGCTGAAAATCCAGGACCGGGTCCGGCGGCAGGTCCGCCGCCGCCGACGGTGGCGTCGGGCCCGGATCGCGCTGTTGTCGGTCACCGCCACGGTGGCGGTCATCGCCGCCGCCTTCGGCATTGATCGCGGGGCTGTCGCCGCCCATAAATTCTATGTCGAGCACCACCATGCCGCCCCGCGGGCCACTGGTGCCAACAACCGGGTCACCACGACGACATCGACCACAGCACCGGGGCCCCCGCACTGTGACAGCCCTCAGCTGGGCGCAACCGTCTCCGACTGGCGCGACATGGGCAACACGGTCGAGGAGATCGTGACGCTCACGAACATCTCGCCCACACTGTGCTCGCTGACGGGTTTCCCCACCCTCGGCGCCACGGCCCAGAGTGGAACACCGCTACCGGCGCCCACAGACAATGTCGCCACCCTGGATGCTCCGGTGGCCGGCGGCACAACGGTCCCACCAGGACCGGTAGTCCTGGTCCATGGCGCCCGGGCGTCTTTCACCCTCAGTTTCGGCAATATCTGTGACCACGTGCTCCCGTCCGGTACGCCGGCGACGGGCGCGCCGAACGAGTGCTACGCCGGCACCTGGCTCGAGGTCACGCCACCGATGGCGTCAACCCCACTGCTCGTGACCCAACCGCTGCGGCTGACCTATGCCACCGCCGGCTTTCAGGTGGGGCCGTTCCAGATGGGCAGCGGCTCGCCCCTTCCGGGGCAGCCGCCACCCACCATTCCCAGGACCGTTCCGACGAATCCGCCGTCCACCACCCCACCGACAACCGTGCCGACCGTCCCGGTGACGACACCGCCGCCGGCCGGGTCCCCGTAGGACAGCCCGTAGGGGGTAAGGCGGGACTCGCTACTCAGCGCTTGCGGGCCGCCGTCTTCTTGGCGACCGGCCGACGAACAGGAGCACGGCGCGGGGCCGTCTTCTTGGCCGGAGCCTTGCGGGCCGGAGCCTTGCGGGCCGGAGCCTTGCGGGCCGGGGCCCTGCGGGCGGCGGCCTTCTTGGCCGGAGCCTTGCGGGCGGCGGCCTTCTTGGCCGGGGCCTTGCGGGCGGCGGGAGCCGGAGCGGCGGTCTTGCCCGCGGTCCGAACGGCGTCGTCGCTCGTCGGCCAGACACCCCGGTTCAGCTTCGGAGCACCCCCGGGGGACATCACGGCGTCTTTGAACGCCTTCACCGGAGTGATGCGCGCCTTCTTCGAGGCCTTGATCCTGATCGTCTCCCCGGTGGCAGGGTTGCGGCCCATCCGGGCCGGACGATCGACCTTGACGAATTTCGCGAACCCGGTGATGGCCACCGGCTCCCCTTTGGACACCACCGCGGTGACCACATCGGTGAATCCCTCGAGGACCGTGGACACCGTCTTCAAGTCCACATCCGCCTGAACAGCTACTGCTTTTGCCAGCTCTCGTTTATTCATGGGCCCTATTGTGACCTACTGGAACGGAGAGAGGGTGCTTCTCCCCATCAGGCCCCGGCGGTCGGGGTTCTGACGCCGGATCGCGGTCGTTTCCGACCGGCCGGCGGGGACCGATGGACGGCCCTTCACTGTTGGCCCGTAGGCCACCGGACAGCTGTCCACGGGTGGGGTTGACGGTGCGACGGGCCGCAGTCGATGAGCCCGGAGAGGCGCGATGGACCCCCATCAGCGATCGTCCTCGAAGACGACGTTGGGGGTTGACAGTGGCCCCACCCTCCTTCTAACGGGACGGCGGTACCCGGAACGGCACTGTCCGGGTCGGCTCTGTCGCACTCGGCGGTATCCGCAGGGGCAATCTCCGCACCGTCAACGTCAGGGGAAGACAACGGGCAGGACGCGCGGGCCGCGGACCTGCCCACCGGCCCATCTGATCTCCGCTCCGTCGGCCAGACGGAACTCCGGGATCCGTTGGAGCCACTCTTCGATCGCGACTCTCAGTTCCATGCGCGCCAGATTCGATCCGGCGCATCGATGGATCCCTGACCCGAACGCGACATGACGGTTGTAGGCCCGGTCGAGCATGACGATGTCTGCGTCCTCGAATATCTCCGGATCGCGATTGGCCGCCGGGAAGTTCAGAAGAACCTTGTCTCCCGCCCTCATCGGACATCCTCCGAACTCGATGTCGTTGGTGACGACGCGCGCCATGGTGACGGGCGAGTAGGCCCTGAGAAATTCCTCGACGGCCAGAGGCATGAGATCAGGATCCTTGGCCAGGCGTTGCCGGTCCGCGTCATGCGTCGCCAGATGCCACAGCGATGAACCGATGGCGCTCCATGTCGTGTCGACGCCGGCAATGAGGACGAGGGCCGCCACTCCGAGGACGACCCCCTCTTCAATCGGCTCCCCGTCGATCTCGGCCTGGAGCAAATAGCTCAACAGATCATCACCCGGGTTTTGGCGTCGGTGCTTGATTTGTGAGACGAAATAGTTGATGAGTTCCTCGATGGCCTGTACACGCCGATCCATGTCGTCGGCGAACTCGAGGACATCTCGGACCCATCGCGTGAAAGTGTCGGCCAACTCGGCTTGCACTCCGAGAATGTGTGCTACCACGCGAACAGGAATTTGCTGGGCATAGTCGGCGGCGGCATCGACACAATCCCGATCGGCCAACTCATCGAGCAGGGTGCGACAAAGGTTCCGTGTCAGACTCTCGTACTCCGCAACCCTGCGGTGCGAGAACCACGGAAGCAGAAGCCTCCGGGTCCACGTATGCAGCGGAGGATCGGCCGAGATGGGTGGGAAACCGTAAGGAAGGATCTGCTCGTCGGTCCGCTCTACCTCGAGGGGGATGACGACGACATCGAGAGAGCTGAAATTGTCGGTGTCGTGTGCGATGGCGGTGACATCGTCGTAGCGGGTAGGCAGCCAATCGCTGCCTCGGCGTCCGCTGTGAGCGATCGGACATCTCCTCCGCAGCTCGTCCCAAATCCCGAACGGGTCAGCCACATAGCCCGGTTCGAGAACGTCAAAATCGGTGGCCCAGTCGCTCACCGGTTCTGTCCTTCTCATGTTTTTTCCTAGAGGCGATCGTGCTGTCTGCCACACGGTCGAGACTGTGCTCATCGGGGTCCCGAGCCCGGTCCCCCCGAGCGCCTCCAGTGCCCTGCACCGGGCCCGTTGTGCAACATCACAAGCTGTATCCCTGTGTATCGACAGGCAGACCACCCGAACTTGAACGGCAGGACTGATCCGGTCACCCGGGGTGGTCCCTGAGCAGAACCGAGGCGTGCCTGGCCTGCGGAGCAACGCCTCGGGCGTTCAAGGCCAAGCGGCCCCCGAACCAGGTGGTGGGGAGGCGCAACCAGCGGCGACGCTTCGCCGGGGACAGCCCCGATCCCCTACGCCAGTCGGACACCCCGTGCGAGATGGTGACGGGGGGTACGCAGCCTCCGGGTCGTGACGGCGAGCATGAAGGCCCCCAGGAGGAGGTCGAATCCGAGTCCATACGGCCACACCAGGCCGCCGCGTCCGATCGGCCCGGGGCTGAACGTCGCCGAAGCGTCGGGCTGTGTCCGCAGTTGCCGCACGGCCCGGCTGATCGAACCCAGGGGGTCGACGTTCGTCGTATCCGAAGAGCACACCTCCCCGGTAACGGTTTGCGAATGACCATTGGTGATGTTTTCCTGCGTGACGGTTCGACAGCTCGGGCGGGGAAGAGGGGCGACCGGTGCGGCGTCGGCCAGCACCACGAAGGGGTTGGGGGCGAGAAACACCCAGGTGTTGTCCGTTCTGGCACCGGAATTGCTGGTGGCCGTCAAGCCAGTGGCCAGAACGAAGACGAGCAGTGTTCCCACCGTCAGCGTGAAGACGGCCAGATAGGACAGGACACTCGAGGTGGTGCTACGCGCCAGCAGCGCCGAAAGACCGAGAGAGATGGCACAGATCACGCCCAAGAGCAGCGCGAGCACGATGGTGACGACGATGACACGAAAGACCGGCACACCTCCCTCGATCATGGACCAGGCGACGAGCGGCGCCGAGGTGACCAAGAACACGCAAGCCGTCGCCCAGGCGGCGAGGAGCTTTCCCGCGGCGATGTCGAAGGCGGACAGGTCCGTCACCTGGAGAACCCCGAGGGTCCCCCGCTCCCTGTCGCCGTTGATCGATTGACCCGTCAGTGCCGGCATCACGATCAGTGCCAAGGCCAGCTGGAACAGCTGCAGGCCGCCGTACATCACCGTGCCCCGGCTGCCGTCCAGGGTGGGCGCGCGCCCTATGGCCAGTCTCAGGAGAAGAGTGAAAAGGACCAGAATGACGAACCAGCCACCGAGCAGCCATCGCCAGTGCCCAGCCCGCACCCGCACCGTGAACTCCAGCCGGGCGACGGTGAAGACGCCCCTCACGCCTGCTCCCCAGTCAGCTGCAGATACGTCGCCTCGAGCGTGCTCGTGAGAGGGGCGCAGGACACGACTTGTACCCCGTCATGGACGAGCCCGGCAATCAACCCGGCGGCGGCGACATCGGAGTCCAGCTCGACATCGACACCGAGGGCCGTCGGCGGAGTGTGGACGTAACCGTGGCGGTCGAGCGCAGCGACCAGGTCCGCCGCATTCAAGGCCCACACACGCCATACACGGGGTCCCGAGACGCGCACAGCGTCGTCAATTCGCCTTTCTCCCACCGTGACCCCGCGATCGAAGAAGACGACCCGGTCGGCCATCTGTTCCAGATCGGACAGGACGTGGCTGGACACGACGACGGCGGCGCCATCGGACGCCAACTGGCGCACCAGAGCGCGTAGTTCCACCCGGCTGTAAGGATCCAGACCGGCGGCGGGCTCGTCGAGGAGCAGAACACGAGGCGAATGGACCAGGGCCCGCACGAATCCGAGTCGCTGTTTCTGTCCGCGCGAGAGAACGTGGACTGGCTGATCGGAGAATTCCTTCAAGCGGGCCACGCCGATCAATTCTTCTGCCCGGTCCTTCGCCGCACGACCGAGACCGTAGGCCGCTCCGGCGAACGTCAGATACTCCCGGGCCGTCAAATTGTCATAGAAGCCGAAAGCGTCAGGCACCCAGCCCATCTGGTCCCGTACGGCGCCGGCGTGGTGGGCCGGGTCGAACCCACCGACCCACACCTGGCCGCTGTCATGCGCCAGCAGAGTGGCGAGAACGAGAAAAAGGGTCGTCTTGCCGGCTCCGTTCGGACCGACCATTCCGGTGACCTCGCCATAGGCGGCGGTGAAATTGACCCCGCGCAGGGCCTCCACGGCGCCGAACCGACGCCAGACCTCGTGGGCGACGACCCCGTCACCCCCCGGAGTCTGCCCGGTGACGCCCCCGTCGACAGTCACCGGCACCCCCTCGGACGGCCGGCCCCCACACATCCGACGCAGTCCAGGGTAGTCCCCGTGAGCCGGTTTAAGCCTGAGACAGCCGATGCCGATATCGACGGGCGGAGCGCGGTACAACCCCGTCGGTAGCGTCTCGGGACGCACGACGGTCGCCTTTAGCGACACCACCGTCTCAGGCCTCAGTTCGACCTACTGGTTCGAGGTCAAGGCGGTCGCCGGGGGGTCATCGGCGACCAGCGGCCCGGTATCGACGACCACACCGCCGCTGTGCCTCTGAGTCGTCGGACGGACTGCCAAAGTTCGTCAACCGACTACGTTTAGCTTGTGTCTGTCTGCCCCAGCTGCGCGGCCTCCAATCCCGACGGGAACGTTTTCTGCGGGCAGTGTGGCGGTACGTTGGCGGTGTCAGGATGCCGTTCCTGCGGGTCCTCCAATCCGGCCGGACAGCCCTACTGCGGCCAGTGCGGCTCGGCGCTCGACAATGCGGCGGGAAAGGTCGTCGGGCCCCCCGTGGAGGAGCGCAAGCTCGCCACTGTTTTGTTCGCCGACGTCGTCGGTTTCACATCATTAGCCGAGCGGACCGACCCAGAAGTCGTGGCGCGGATCGTGGACACGGCGTTCCGAGAGCTGGCCGACGTCGTGGCCGAGCACGGCGGCACCGTCGACAAGTACATGGGCGACTCGATGATGGCGGTGTTCGGCGTTCCCGTTGCCCACGACGACGACGCCGAGCGGGCGGTCGCCGCCGGGCTGGCCGTCCGATCGCTCGGGGGTGACCTTGCGTTCTCGATCGGTATCAACTCCGGCGAGGTGATGGCCACAGCGGTGGGCGCCGCCGGCGCTGCCACGGTGATCGGCGACACCGTGAACGTGGCCGCCCGTCTCGAGAAAGTGGCGGCGCCGGGCGAAGTCCTTTGCGGTCGGCTGACGGCCGAGCTCGCCGGCCGACGCATCTGGTTCCGCGAACGCCAGCCGGTGGTGCTGAAGGGTAAGCAGGAGCCGGTCGGTGTATGGGAGGCGGTGGACCTTCGACCCGCCGACGCCGAACTGGCCGCTGACGGGCCGCCACTGGTCGGACGCGATGATGAACTGGCCTTCCTCACCGCCCAATGGCGTCGGGTGCGGCGCGACCGTCAGAATCACGATGTTCTGCTGTGTGGCGAGGCGGGTTCGGGAAAGACACGGCTCGTGAACGAGCTGGCACGAGTGGCCGCCACCGAAGGAACCGTGGTGCGGGTCACGTATCCGGCGTATGGCTCGATGGGGGGAACGCGAGTGGCAGCCGAAGTCATCCGCCAACTCGGGCCGGCGGGCGATGTGGAGGTGAGCGCCCGTCTTCGGTCGATCGGCGGGGAGCTCGATCCGTCGCTGAGGGCCATTGACCCCGCCGGGATTCCCCAGGAACTGGTGTGGGCATTCGCCCGGCTGTTGCAGGAAAAGACAGCAGACCGACCCCTGCTCCTGATCGTCGACGACATGCACCACAGTGGCGATCGCACGCTCGAAATCCTGGGTGAACTGTCCGGCCGGCTCAGCAATGTGGCTCTCCTGACGGTGCTGGCCGGTCGCACCGAACCGGGCCAGTGGCTGACCCGATTTCCATCGGCCACGACCGTCCGTCTGGGTCCCCTCAGTCGAACCGATGCCGCCACGTTGGCCAACGCGTTCGTCTGCGACAAGCCGCTGGCGGCAGACGCCGCCGAATTCCTGGTGGGTCGGGCCAGTGGCAACCCGCTCTATCTGCGCGAGCTGGTTGCTATGGCCCGGTCCCGTGGATCGTTGGTCGATGACGGCGACCTGTACCGTCTCGCCACCCACGCCGCCATCCCCGCCACACTCCAGGCTGTGCTCGCCGCCAGGCTCGACGCCCTCGAACCGAGCCAGAAGCTCGGCCTGCAGCATGTCGCCGTGGTCGGTGAAGCGGCCACCGTGGAACAGGTGACCGGCCTCGGATCATCTGACGCCGCCTCCACGTTGCGCTCGCTCGTGGAGGTCGGCCTTCTCCGTCACAACCCTGAAGGTCGCTACGACACCGTCGACGCCATGCTGCGAGAGGTGGCCTACGAGACGCTTCCTCATAACGTGCGGGGTGAACTCCACCGACGGGCGGCGACCATGGTGGCGACACCCGAGGAAAAGGCCCGCCACCTCGACCGCGCCGCCGGCTACCTTGTCGACGACCCGGAGGTGGCAGCGGAGGCGGCCGAGGCATTGGTGGCGGCCGGCCACGTCTTCATCGAAGCGTCCCGCCATCTCGACGCCCTACGGCTTCTCGAGCGGGCCATGACTCTCGGAGATCTCGAATCGTCGGCCATGCTGGCTCTGGCCAAGATGCAGGCGCTTTGCAGCCGCAACGAGGATGCGCTGAAGACGCTGGCTCTCATCGAGGACGATCCCGATGACCCCACCATTGCCGTCGAACGCGACCACACGGCGGCGACGTCGACGATGTTCTCGGATCCGTCATCGGCCCTTCCGGGTCTTCGTGAAGCAGCGGAGAGGTGGCGCCGACTCGGGAACACCACCAAGGAAGCATGGGCCCGCGGCAATGCCGGTGTCGCCTATTTCAACCTGAGTCTCATGGAGGAGGCGGCGACGGAACTCGAGCAGGCCCTCGAGATCTTCTTCGACGATGGCGACCGCGCCGGTGCCGTCGCCGTGTCCTCATTCCTGTGCCTCGTCAAGCCGACGGACCACCGAGTCCCGGGCTGGTTGGCGGATGCACTCGAATTCGCCGATGCCGCCGGCGACCGATCGAGACAGATCAACGTGCTCACCACGTTGACCTGGAATCACTTCCTGCGTAGCTTCTGTGGCGCCACACCGGACATGGAGGAGGCCGAGGGCTTCGCCCGCCGCCTGGTAGAGGTAGCCGAGGAGATCGGCGCCCGCGACCAGGCCATGCAGGGTTGGAGCCTTCTGGCCATCATGGCGCGCCTGAGCGGGCGACTCGAAGAGGCAGCGGCCCACGCCGTGGCATTGCAACGGGTGTCGATGGCCGGACACCACAACGAACCCTGGCTCGGTTGGGCGGCAAGCTTCGTCGTCGCCGTAGCGGAGGGAGCGGAGGGCGCCGCTCCACCGTTTCCGCCCCTGACATCGCGTGACCCCGTCGTCGGCATGGCTGAGATCGTCATCGAGGCCGAGCTCACAATGGCCGGACGCGTGGGCGAAACGCTCGAACGGGCCGAGGCGATCGAGCGGCCCCAACTAGGGCCCATCGCCGATCTCGCCCGGGTATTCCACGCCCTGGCCCTCGTTCTCGTCGGGCGGGCCGACGAGGCGCTTCCCTGGGTCGAACGGGCATCGGCCGCGGCCCGGGCTCTGAACGCCGCTACGACAGCGGCGGCGGCGGGCGCTCTGTGGGCGGAGATCGCGGGCGACACGTCCGCACTGCCGGCGGCACCTCGTTCCGCGCACAGCGTGACCGACATGCTGGTCCTGCGGGCCTACGCCTCCGAAGGTGATGCCACCGCCCGCGAGACCCTGCGTCACGGCGCCGAGACCCTCGTCATGCCGGGTCTGATCGTCGACCCCTGACGACACGACGGGTCAAGGCCGAGACCGGGACCGATAGCTCAGCCGCTGGCGTCGTGCTCGTCGGCCGATCCGACCTCGGTCCATGACCCGCCGTCGGACGCCGAACGGCGGATGGCGTCCAAAACCGTCATCATGGCCACGCCGTCGGCGAAAGTCGCTGGATGCGGACCACGCAACGGTCGTCCGAGTATCAGGCGGCGGAAATTGGCAGCCAGCCGAATGTACGGCCCGTACTCCACGCCGAAGGTGATCATCCGTTCGTAGGTCGTCGTCACCGAGCCAATCGGTAGCGCAGGAGCGGTCACCGTCGGCATGTGGTCCATGACCGCCAGTGTCCGTACTCCGGTGGCCGACGCGAGCTTGACCGTTGCACCAACCCCTTCGATCCACGCGGTGGCTGACGATCCTGTCACGCGGGTCTCGACCACAATCCCGTGATCCGATGCCGTGCTCTGAAGCGTGCCGACACAACCACTCTTCATTCGGAAATGGACCACGAAGCCGTCGTCCGCGCTCATGGGCCGATCGATGACATGGACAAGTGAGGCGCTCACACCCTGAAACTCCCCGAGCGTCGCTCTGATCTGGTCGATGAGCTGCGATCCGTGAGCCGCCAGCCATCCGCCACTGGAGCCGGCGTCGGCCCACCACGAAGGAATCTGAGCGTCGCTCTCCACGAGAACGGGTACATGCATCAGCCACGTGGCGATGCGGGGTTCGCCCACCATCCCCTCGGCCACCGCCCGGGCCAGGAGCGCCTGACCGGCGTCGTAGCGGAACTCAGTTCCCAAGACGTGCACCACTCCGGCATTTTCGGCCGCGGCGAGGACCGCTCGCGCTTCGGCCGCGTCGGCGGCGAATGGCTTCTCGCACAACACGTGCCGACCGGCGTCGATTGCTTCGAGGGCGAGGGCGGCATGGGTGAGCGGCGGCGTGGCGATCGTCACGGCCACGATGTCGGGTATCTCAAGGGCTTCGGCCAGTGACCGACACGGCGTGGGGACGTCGAACATCCGGGCACGCTCGGTCGTCCTGGCGTGATCGCGTCCCACCAGGGCCACGACGTCGAAGCCAGCAGCACGCAAGGCCCGGACGTGCGTGTAGCACCCGAAACCGGTCCCCACGACGACCACCCCGAGGTTCGCCTGGTCAGCTTGAGCGCCTGGTTCTTTCACGAGTCGCCCTCTCCGTCGAGGCGTGCAAGGCGCCGCCGTGTCGTGTCGGCGGCCAGTCGAGCCGACGTGTCCCATCCGAGGGCGTTGAGCTCGTCCGAGAAGATCTCCACACCCATGGGAGCTTCTGACCCGGTAGCCCTCAGGGCACCGAGATAGCCGACGAGATCGAAGTCGACATCGCCGGGGAGGCAGCCGGGGTTCGACGCCGCGGCCAGACGATCAAGGAACCCGGTGTTTCTCCGCAGCATGCCCGAGCACAGCACAAGATCGCTTGGTCCCACACCAGACATCATTGCTGGACCTTGCACAGCAGCCGCGACGACCATCGTCCCGACACGCCGGAGCCAGTCAGGGTCGGTGAGGGATCACCCTCTGACCTCGCTGCGGCGTTGTCGGTCCCCCTGGCGCGTCCAGGCAACGGGTTGACCGGCTGCGGGCTTCGGTTCAGGGACCGGGAACACGCGGGACCGCTGCCGAGGGGTGGTGGAGTTGGGCCAGGTCCGAAAATAGGGAGAGGGGGCGCAAAGCGCCCCTGCCCCCTCTCCCTCTCACCGTCGACAAGGAGGTGAGACTTGGCGATCCCGTCACATTCAGGGATCACACATAGCGTTGGACCCCGAGATCGAAGCAGGCCCAGGTTCGGTCACGTCACCTGGGGCGGCTTCACCACGAAGGTTCCCGTATACGTCGGGTGACTCCCGGGGATGTTGAAGGCGACATCGGCGATCGCCGTCGAACCACCCGATGAGGCGGCACAGGAGATCCCCATGAAGACGAAGACAGCATTGCCGTCATCGTCGATCGTCGTGAAGGGCTCGTGGCCCGATGTCGTGGTGAGGTCCCCGGGACCGGTGTTCGTGTTGTGCGGATTCCCCGAGATGTTCCCGCTCGAGCTGCCGCCAGCCAGAGTCGTGTTCCCCGGCTCCCAGATCCAGCCACCCTGGCAGCTGGCCTCGAGCTGGATGTCACTGATCTCCGCCTGCTGCTCGGCGTAAACAGGGTCCGTCTCGACGTAGAACACGGCGTACACATTGGAGTCACCGCTGAGGGGGGTGTTACCCGTCTCAACCTCGGTGGCCGGAGACGCCGTCACACCGGCCGGAGTGGGAACGGGCGGACTTACCGTCAGCGTGGCCAACACCGTGGTGAACGGTACCGATATCAGGCTGGCCTCGAAGACGTCGGTGCCCGGGGCACAATCCGTACCGGAAACAATGACACTGGCATTGCCTTCAGTGTCCAGTACCAACTTCACCTGGTTGGTGAAGGTGGCTGGGGTGAGCGTCGAACCCGGTGCACCTGTTGCCGACACACCCTGCAGGTCGCTGAACGTGATCGTGCCTCCGCAGGCAGCTGTCAGCTGCGAGGAGTCGATGGACACCGTTTGATGGGCGCCGGCCAAATCCTCGAACTGGACCACGGCATGAACTTCAGACTGTCCCGTCTCCACCAGAGCATTGGGGGCGATGGTGAGACTGGGGGTCCCGGGAGGCGAGACCGGAGGTACATATGTGGGACATCCGGGAGTTATCAAGGCCTTCTTCTTATGGTGGAGACACCATGCGGCCGAACCCACGGGATTGTTCTTCGGCTTGGCCGAAGCAACACCTGACATACCCAATAAGGGGATGCTCACGACGACGCTCAGTGCAACTAACTGCACGATCTTTCGACGACGAATCAATGGACCTGCTCCTTGTCGAATTTGGGTGAGTGAACCTTTTAGAGGTCGCGTCACATTAGTGAGGTCATCTTCTGCGTAGGGCGATACCAGAACCATCGTCATAGATGATGAGTCGCTCTTCGAAGTAACGGTGCCACCCATCAACATCTCCATTGCTGGGGGCCCTTCAAATACGTGCGCATAGTACGTCTTCTCTCACTCTTTGTATTGCCTCAAGCTGCTTCTCGGCGTAGCGCGGTTGTCCTGCGACCACATGTCCGGTCTTTGTGGACGAATAGGGACCCCTATCCCTTTATGTGGTTACTACGCCACGGCTGTTCGTCCTCAAAATCGCCACGCTCCGAGGTGCCGGCTTGATCACTCTGGGCATTTCTTCACGGCCAGCGCGGAGGTAGTCGGGGCGCGTCGACATAAGCGGTTAGTCCGTCGAGATCGCCCGAGCTTGTTCGAGTCGAACCATGGGCATGTTTCGGGTTTTCTCGAGATCTCGGCGTCGTCGTCCATGATGGAGCTATGCGACTTCGAGTTTTTGTCGAACCTCAGCAAGGTGCGAGCTACGAGGACCAGTTGGGCGTGGCCCGCTGTGCGGAAGAAGAGGGGTTTGATGCCTTCTTTCGATCTGATCACTATTTGAAGATGGGCAACGCTGACGGCCTGCCAGGCCCGACCGACGCCTGGACGACTTTGGCCGGCCTGGCCCGGGAAACCAACTCGATCCGGTTGGGGACCCTCGTCACCTCAGCCACGTTTCGCCGACCCGGTCCCCTGGCGGTGACCGTGGCCCAAGTCGACGCCATGAGTGCCGGTCGAGTGGAACTGGGCCTGGGCGCCGGCTGGTACGAGGACGAGCATCGAGCCTACGCCATTCCCTTTCCGCCACTCAAGGAGCGATTCGACCGGCTCGAGGAACAGCTCGATGTCATTACCGGACTCTGGAAAACGCCCATTGGCGAGACGTTCGGATTTGAAGGCACCTTCTATACGGTGTCCAAGAGCCCGGCGTTGCCCAAGCCCACCCAGCGACCCCACCCTCCCATCATCATGGGCGGCGGCGGCCCGCAGCGAACTCCGGCATTGGCGGCGCGGTTCGCCGACGAGTTCAATACGCCATTTCTGGCGCCACCTGACGCGGCGAAGCAGTTCAGCCGGGTCGGCCAGGCCTGTGAGAAGAGCAACCGCGATCCCGAGTCGATTCGCCGCTCTTCCGCCCTCATCGTCTGTTGTGGTGAGGACGATGACGCCGTTCGACGGCGAGCTCAGGCCATCGGATGGTCGGTGGAGGATCTCAAACGCTTCGGCGCCTGCGGTTCTCCCGGTGATGTCGCCGAACGCATCGGAGAGTGGGGAGCGGCCGGCGCGTCGACGGCCTACCTGCAGATCCTGGACATGAGAGATCTCGATCACATACGGCTCATCGGCCGCGAAGTCGCTCCCCTCGTGGCGTAGGGTCCGCTGCGGAACTGGAATGTCTGGCGTTCAGCTGGGTCGTGAGGTGCGACGATGACGAATATCGTCGCGACGGGGCGCTGTTGTCATGGCTTACCAGGACGGCGGAAGCGGCCCCGATAACCGAGAAGACGGAGCACGAAGCGGCCAGCGCGGCCGACCCCCTTGCGCTGCTGACGCTCGGTCACCTCCTGCTCGTCCCGATCGCTTCCTCGCCCCGTCAATCGCCAGAAGCCCTGCATCTCGCCGGTCGGGCTGAGAGGACCGCCTTCAAAACCTGATCCTGATGGTGACCACATGACGGGAGGCTCATCGATGATCTTCCCGCGGGCGTTACCCCTCAACGTCGGAAGTCTCCGAATCGGCTTGCGTCGACGAATACCGCGGGAGCCCGTGGCTACCGACCCAATGCGGCGCCGTCAGGACTGCGGGGATCCGAAGCCCCGGTCAGCGTGAGTCGGTCACCGGTGCGTTCCACGGAGATGATCTGTGAACAACCGACGTCGACCGGGTTGAGGGAACCGATCACCCGCACCCTGTGACCACGTGATCCCAGCCCCTCCCGCCACGTCTCGGGGGCGTCGGATTCCATGAGCAGCGACTGGTGCGGAGCCTGCCAGAGCCGGAACGGTGGTGCGCCGGGGGCCTCGTGCACCACGCGTGCGCTCGAAATGGCGGTGGCGGGGTCCTCACCGCAGTGCAGGAGACGGGCCAACAGCTGCAGGATGATCTGCGGTTGAACGTCTCCGCCCATCGTGCCCACGACCTGAGCCAGTGAGCCGTCCGGACGCGTCGCCAATGCCGGAGACAGGGTGTGCGATGGACGCCGCCGAGGGCCGTACTCGGCGCCGTGGCCCGGCTTGAGGTTGAATCCGACGCCCCGATTGTGGAGAAAGACACCTGTGTCGCCGGCCACCAGGTGGGCGCCGAAATCGAGAGCATTAGACTGCGTGAGCGAGATCGCCAGACCCTCCCCGTCGACGGCACACAGATGGGTGGTGTCCCCGTCGGAGGATAGGGAGGCGCCGGTCCATGCGGTGACGTCCGCATCGGTCCACGGCACGGTGTGCTCGGGGTCGACGCCGGTGGCACGCGGACCAAGTCGTTCAGGCGACAACAACGCCGAACCGTCGGCACCGTCGTAAAGGACGGCGGGACGATCGAAGCTGGCGGCACGACCGGCCTCGGCGATCAGGTGGGGCCAGAGCGGATCGGTGGCGTCACTCGGAAGCCCAATCTGTTCGGCGATCCAGGCCCCGGCGAGCGTGAGATAGCCCTGGGAAGGGGGAGGGACCGTCCAAAGGTCGTGGCCGAATGCTCGCAGCATCAGAGGCTCGGTCCATTGCGCCAGCGGCTGTGCCAGATCCTGCGCCGTGTACTCCCCCGCGCCCAGTTCGACGAGAACCCGACCGAACTCTCCGCCGTAGAAGCCGTCCCTCCCCTCAGCGGCCAACGCCCGAAGTGTGCGCGCAATCCCCGGAAGGTGCACGACCTGACTCACCGCAAGCGGTCCGCCGGGACAGAGTTGTCCGGCACCGGGAATATCGGCGACCAGATGGCTGGCAAAGGCGAGGATAAGCGAGGCCGCGAATCCCTCTTCGGCCAGCCCGATGGCCGGTTTCAGAACCGAGTACCAGGGAAGCCGGCCGTAGCGGCCATGAAGAGCCAACCATCCGTCGACGGCGCCGGGAACCGGGACGCTCCGGATGTCACCGCGCAGGGGCATGTCGGTGTGGCCCTCGGTCCGTAAACGATCGGGATCGGCTCCGGACCCGGCTCTGCCCACGGCCAAGAGGCTCACGGGCGGGGCACCGGGTTCCTTGACCATCGCCAGCACGTCTCCACCCAGTCCGCAGAGGTGGGGGGCTACGACGGCCATCACGGTGGCAGCGGCCACCATGGCATCAGCCGCGCTGCCTCCGCTCTCGAGCATGCCGATTCCGGCGGAAGCGGCCAGTTGATCGGCGGCGGTCACCATCCCGCGCACAGCGACGCGCGGGAGGAAGGGGATCGATGTGGTCACGGCGCCAGATTACGTCGTCGACACGTCGCGACGCCTTGTGTGGTCGTTCCGTCTGAGAGGATCGGGCAGGATCGATCGGGGAGGCCGACGGGTGCTGCTCCGGGGTTGAGCGCGGCGGCGACGTCGCCTCTCGGTCCGGAGTCGGGTTCGCAAATCAGTCGACCTACAGGGGGTTCGACGACATCTCCCCCGAGGCCCCACAATGGGTGTGATGAATGAAGGTCGCAAGGGTCCTCGAGACTTAACTGTCGTGGCCGTGCCGTTCTATTTCGCCAGTATGGCGGCCGAGTACGCCTGGCTACGACGTCGCGCTGCCCGGCGGGGACCGAGCGCCGGCGACTACGAGCGGCGCGACACGGTGGCCAGCTTGGCCATGGGCGTGGGCAGTCTGCTGGCGCCGCTGATTCTTCCCAAGCTGCTGCGACCGTTCACTCCGGGCCGGGGTCGTTACGGCAAGGCTCTCGTCGCCACCGCACTCGGGGCGGTGGCGGTGACGACGGCAGCGGACGTGGCCGCCCGTCGCTTCGACCAGTCCGAGCGATCGAACAATCGGGCCCCCGGCGATGGCCAGGTGGCGGTCGACGCGGCCACCAAGGTCCGGGGGAACGGCCGGGACGAACGGCAGCGGGCCATGGCGCGATGGGCGCGTCACATCGCTGCCGGCGGTGGGGTGACGGCCATTGTGGCCGGGGGCGTGGCCATCACGACCAGCTGGGCGTCGCGGACAACACCTGAGCGATTCTGGCGACATCGCTTCGTTCGAGCGTCGGGCACGGGACCCCTGGCCGTGCTCCTAGCCATTGCCGGGTGGGACTTCATCTACTATTGGAACCACCGTTTCATGCACGAGAGCCGTTACATGTGGGCACTCCACGTCGTGCATCACTCAAGCGAGCACTACAACCTCTCGACGGCGCTCAGGCAGCCGGTCGCCGATGTGCTCGGCACAACCCTGCCCTATGGAGCTCTCTGCCTGATCGGTATCCCCCCCGAGTTGATCACCACGGCCCGGGGAGTGAATTTGCTCTACCAATTCTGGATCCACACCGAGGCGATCGGTCGTATGGGCCCGGCCGAGGTCGCGCTCAACACGCCTTCACATCACCGGGTCCATCACGGATCCAATCCGCGCTACCTGGACCGCAACCATGGAAGCATCCTGATCCTCTGGGACCGTCTGTTCGGCACTTTCGAGCCGGAGGGCGAACGCGTCGTCTATGGGCTCACCAAGAACATCAACACCTTCAACGCGGGTCGCATCATCTCGCACGAATACGCCGAAATGTTGCGCGATGTGTCGCGGTCGGTCTGTTGGCGTGAGCGTCTCTCCTACGTGCTGCGTGGGCCAGGGTGGGCGACGAAGCATCGCGCGGAGATGGTCGCGGCTCGGACAGATCAGGAGAGGGCGACACCGGCGTCAGCGACATTGGTGACTGACCGAAACCTGACGGTGGCGATCCCCTGAGATCGGCGCCTGTCGGCAGGCTCAAAACGTGCCAACGGTCCGGTCAGGCCGACGGCAATCTCCTATCAACTCAGCGCAGAGGCCATCAGGGTCCCGATCTGCTCGATCTCCAACAAGAAGCCGTCGTGACCGAACAGTGATTCGAGGACAGTCACCGGCCGATCCCCGGGAAGGAAATGAGCGAGCTCTCGCTGCAGCTCAAGCGGGTAGAGACGGTCTGACTCGATGCCGGCGACGGTCACAGTGGCGCTGACTTGGGCCAGGGCATGCGCCACCCCTCCTCGTCCCCAGCCCACGTCGTGATGGTTCATAGCTTCGCTGAGGACGATGTAGGAGTTCGGGTCGAATCGACTGGCCAGCTTGTCCCCTTGGTGTTGGAGGTAGGACTCAATGGCATACCGGCCGCCCTTGAGCGGATCCTCAGATGCCTGGCTCGCCCGGCCGAACCGGCTCTGGAATTCGCGCCCGGTCCTATAGGTCACCTGGCCGATTCCGCGGGCGATGGCGAGGCCCTCGGCCGGACGCCCCACGCTGTCGTAATAGTCACCGCCGAGAAACGCCGGGTCGGATTTGATGGCGCGCACCTGCAGAGAGCACAAGGCGATCTGGTCGGCCGTGGCCGCCGCCCCGGCGGCAAGAACAACGGCCTTGTCGACCCTCTCGGGGTACCCCACGCACCATTCGAGCACCCGCATCCCACCCATCGACCCTCCCACCACGCCGGCCCATCGCGCGATGCCGAGATGGTCGGCCAGTGCCACCTCGACCGCCACCTGGTCCCGAACGGTCACCACCGGAAAGCGCGATCCGTAGGCGGCACCGTCGGGACCCGACGTTGCCGGGCCCGTTGTTCCCTGGCATCCCCCGAGCACGTTGGGACACACGACGAAATACCGTTCCGTGTCGATCGGCGCCCCGGGCCCAATCAGGCCGTCCCACCACCCCGCGGTGGGGTGGCCCGGACCGGCCGCACCGGTCACGTGAGAATCCAAGCTGAGCGCGTGGAGAACAAGGACGGCATTGCTCCCGCGAGCATCACGCTCGCCCCATGTTTCGTAAGCCACCGTGACGGCAGGGAGCCACCCGCCGGCCTCCAACGTGATGCCGCTCCCGCCGTCACCGAACAAGCGGGCAAACTGGCGCCGTCCCGGGTCGTCGCCGGGCAACCAGACGCCGGGGTAAGGCCTCTGCGTCACGTTCCTTTGGCGGCGCGGAATCCCGCCTCGAGGTCAGCGAGGATGTCCTCGATCGACTCGATCCCGACCGAGAGGCGAACCAGATCCGGCGTCACTCCCGCGGTGGTCTGCTCCGCCTCGGTGAGCTGCGAGTGGGTGGTCGACGCCGGATGGATGGCCAGGCTGCGCACGTCGCCGACGTTGGCCAGGTGACTGAAGAGCTCGAGCCCCTCGATGAATCTGCGACCAGCGTCGGCACCCCCGGCGATGCCGAAGGCGATGATCGAACCGCCGCCTTTCGGGAGGTACTTCTGCTGGCGCGCATGCCACGGGCTCGACGCCAGCCCCGGATAGGTCACCCACGAGACTTCGTCACGCGACTCGAGCCACTCGGCCACGGTGATGGCGTTCTGCACGTGGCGCTCCATGCGCAGGCTGAGGGTCTCGAGTCCCTGGAGGAAGAGAAAAGAGTTGAGGGGGGCGATCGACGGCCCCGTGTCCCGCAGGTACTGCAAGCGTGCCTTCAGCACGAATCGGGCCGGGAACAGAGACTCGGGAAGCTGGCCGAAGACGAGCCCGTGGTAGCTGGGATCCGGTTCGGTGAACCCGGGGAACCGCCCACTTCCCTCGTAGTCGAAGGAGCCGCCATCGACGATCACGCCGCCGATCGACGTGCCATGGCCCCCAATAAACTTGGTGGCGGAGTGCACGACGATGTCGGCCCCGTGCTGAAGAGGCTGTGCCAAGTACGGCGTGGCCAACGTGTTGTCGATGACCAGTGGGATCTTGTGCTCGTGTGCCAGTCCGGATACGGCCTCGAAGTCGAGCACATCGCCCTTCGGGTTACCGAGTGTCTCGGCATAGAACGCCTTGGTGTTGGGCCGGATGGCAGTACGCCACGCGTCCAAGTCATCGGGGTTATCGACGAAGCTGACCTCGATGCCGAGCTTCGGAAGGGTGTAGTGGAAGAGGTTGTATGTACCTCCGTAGAGAGAAGCCGACGACACGATGTGACCACCGTTTTCGGCCAGGTTCAGCAGCGCAATTGTCTCGGCCGCCTGGCCACTGGCCACCGCCAGCGCCGCCACCCCGCCTTCAAGCGCGGCGATCCGCTCCTCGAAGACCGCCTGCGTGGGGTTCATGATCCGGGTGTAGATGTTGCCGAGCTCCTCCAAACCGAAGAGCGCAGCGGCGTGGCTGGTGTCGCGGAAGGTGTAGCTGGTGGTCTGGTAAATGGGAACGGCCCGGGCCCCAGTCGTGGGGTCGGGCACTGCACCGGCATGGACCTGGCGGGTCTCGAAGCCCCATTCGGGCATAGCAGTCGCCTCCTTTGGCGGGTTCCCGGGGTGCGAGGATGGCCGCCACCGGGATGTCACTCTCCGCAACCCTGACAAATCCGACGTTCTTAGTCAAGATTGCCGTCGGACGGCCGGCGCAGGGAGCGGCAACGTCTGTGCTGTTGGCGGCATCGCCGCTGCGAGGGAATCGGTGGCCGTTATTTCGAAGATTGCAACGAGTCGCCCGTCCTCGAAGGAGAGCCCGAGATGTTCGGTGGCGGCGTTGCCCCGTTGGCCCTCGACCCCGTTGGCGCCGAGCGACCGTGGGACCTCGCCCCCGGCTCATCTCCTGACCAGCCAACGACGTTCGCCGGAAAGCGCACTGCGACTGATGGGTGACAGGCCTTCCTCTGTTCCATTGTCTCCATAACGGGGAATGGAGGAGAACCCAGGATGTGGTCACGGCTCGTCATTCACTCGCCACGGAAATGCACAGTTGGTGCGAGTGGATCTAACGTGGCGCGGGGCGCTGGTGAAAGGCGACCGGATGGCGGGGCCGAGGTCTACGACGTGGTTTTCGATCGTCTCTCCATCTTTGTCGAACAGCGAGATGCTTCGGAGAGGAACGAGGAATGAGCGATTTGCTTCTAGCAGTTGAACGAGAGGCGGTAGCGAGCGCGAGCCGCCACCTGGCCGAGAAAGGGCTCGTCATCGGTACCGCCGGCAACATCTCCGCCCGTCAGGGCGACTTGATCGCGGTTACCCCGACAGGAGCTGACCTGGGCACCGTAACGGCCGAGATGGTCACTGTCATTGACCTGATGGGGCAGGTAGTGGACGGTGACCTCGCCCCCACCTCAGAGGTGCCGCTTCACACCGGAATCTACGCTGCCACCAATGCCCTCGCCATAACACATGCCCATGCAATGGCGTCCACCGCGCTCTCGTGTTGTCACGACGAGCTTCCAGCACTTCACTACAGCTGCTTGGGATTGGGAGGTGCTCCTCGCACGGCACCCTATGCGACCTTTGGCTCTCAGGAACTGGCCGAGAATGTCATCGAAGCCCTCAAGGGACGCAATGCCGCCATGATGCAGAACCACGGCTCAATTGCCTACGGCGCCACGATGGACCAGGCCGTGGAACGCCTTGAGCTCCTCGAATGGCTGGCCGAGTTGTACTGGCGAGCGTCCTCCATGGGAACCCCCCGCGTGCTGACCGACAAAGATTTCGAGGCCATCATCACGGCGGCCATCGAGCGCGGTTACGGTGCCGTGAAGAAGGTCGATAAGACCTAGAAGTCTGCGTGTCGGACAACGGTGAAGTGTCCGAACTTCACTCGGAGCCGACGGGATGCTCACCCGCGGTGCCACGTTGTGAGAGCGCTTCGGCGCGCTTTGCACGTTCCCCGATGATTGCACAAACCCGAGGGCCAACCTTACAGACGCCAAGGCTGACAGGGGGTGCGCCGGGAGTCGATGCCGAATGAAAAAACACTCCAATTTCCTTTGAGCTTCTCGGGGACATCAATGATGGGTCAGAGCACTCTCCAACGTTTGGAAGCGCCCCCTATACCGACATACCCCCAGATCGATCCGCGATGGCGAGAGGAGTCGCCTTTAACTTCCTCGAAATCCCAAGCTCGCCTCGCGACCCGAAGGTTGTCACGGCGTACGCCGCCCTGGAAGCGCAATCAGATTCCCAATTTGCAGCCATTGCCAGGGCCGTCCGCATCGTCTTCACCGCTGTTCCATGCCCTATTCGAGTGACAGAAAGCTCATAAGGGCGGTGCGATCGGAAAAGCTACTTGAGGTCACCACAGCTTGTAATGACCCTGGTCGGCGTCATCCCATTCTTGGGTGCGACCCTGCGGGGCCCTACGACAGATTTCGAGCGGTGCATGACGTGGTTGGCCACGTTCGGCTCGGTGCAGGGTTTGACCGGGGAGGTGAATACACGACCTGGCGGGGCCAGGATCAGCAGCACCGGGGGTGGGCTCGCTGGGCTCTCGCTACCGAGTTGCATGGTGAGAACAGCGTGGTGACCGGGGAACCAGCCGAGCACAAAGCAATTCTCCTCGATCCCTCGTTGCTTGCACGATCGAAGCGAGGGTTACGCCCGCACTTCCGTTTCCCTGTTCCGCGTGATGATCGCTCCAAGGTTCCATCATGAGAGGCCATTTTCGCAGATGCTAAAGGAGCGCCGTCGATGACGGCCCTGGACGATGTCACTTCTTGACCACGGCTGTTCGTCCCAGGCAGCACCGTCCTCAGGCCGACTCGAGCGCCATCGCCGGTTCCACCTCGGGGAGCTCGGTCACGGTTCCCTCGGCCTGCTGGTGATGACGAGATGCCTGCACGAGCACGCCGGCGACCACGGCGGCGGCGACCAGGAGGACAGCACTAACGGTAAATGCCGTGGTGTAGCCGTGGACGGCGGCGGCCCTGACCACCGCCGCGCTCTTGGCATGGCTCGCCAGGTAGGTGGTGGCGGCGGTGGCGGCCAAAGTATTGAGGAGCGCCGTCCCGAGCGAGCCCCCGACCTGCTGCGTCGTGTTGACCAATGCGCTGGCCACGCCGGCGTCCTTGGGGTCGACACCGACGAGGGCAGTGCTGCTCATGGGAACGAACGTCATCCCCATCCCCAGACTGACCATGACCTCAGCTGGTAGCACTAGCCCGAGGTAAGTGCTGTCGACACCGAGACGCGTGAACCAGACGAGTCCGCCCGCCGCCAGAGCGAGGCCGGTCATCATCAGAGCCCGGGGCCCGGTCCGTGGGAGCAGGCGACTGGCCAGGCCAGCGCCCACGATGATGCCGCCCGAGAAGGGCAGGAAGGCGAAGCCGGTCTTGAGCGCCGAGTAATGGAGGGTTCCCTGGAAGTAATAGGTGAGGAACAGGAAGGTGCCCAACATGGCACTGCCGACAAGCAGTGAGGCGAGGAATGAACCGCCTCGATTGCGATCGAGGACGACGCGCAGCGGCAGCAGGGGGTGCTTGGAACGAAGCTCGATGGTGGCGAAGAGACTGAGCATCAGTACGGCGCCCGCAAGGAGAGCGACGGTGATCGGGGCGCCCCAACCGTGGGTCCCGGCCATGGTGAAGCCGTAGACGAGGAGGAACAGCCCGCCGGTGACGGACACGGCACCCGGCAGGTCGTAGCCTCCCTTGGACTGCCCCCGGCTCTCGCGCACTACCCGCCGCGCAGCCACGGCGGCCACAGCGGCGATGGGTACGTTGATGAGCAGGGTCCAGCGCCACGACGCCAGTTGGGTCAGGGTCCCGCCCAGGACGAGCCCGATGGCCGCACCGCCACCGGATATGGCGCCGTAGACGCCGAAAGCGCGAGCACGTTCACGGGCCTCGGTGAAAGTGACGGTAAGCAGGGAAAGCGCCGCCGGCGCCATCACAGCCGCAAATGCACCCTGGAGGGCCCGGGCCCCGAAAAGCATGGCGGGAGTCTGAGCCAGCCCGCCGAGCGCCGAAGCGGCTCCGAAACCGATGAGGCCGAAGATGAACATCCGACGCCGACCGAGGTAGTCGGCGATACGGCCGCCCAGCAGCAGGAGGCTGCCGAAGGCCAGGGTGTACGAGCTCATGACCCACTGGCGGTTGGCGATCGAGATGTGCAGGGCACGCTGGGCGGACGGCAGGGCAACGATGACCACCGATGCGTCGAGGACGATCATGAGCTGTGCCAGGGCGATAATGGCCAGAGACCAGTAGCGCTTGGGGTCGGGCGCTTCCACCCGGGAGGTGATCGTCGGGACCGTGTCAGTCATGCTCATCGGGTGCCTCCGTGTTCTTCGGTCGCCATCCCGCTGGAGATTCGTCCCTGGCCTTTTGGTCGGAGGCGGTCTACAATCGGAGCGGTGGTTCCGTTTATGGGATTACTATACGGAACGTGCGTTCCGTTTGTCAACACGATGTTCGGGGGAACAGCGTCATGACGGTGAAGACGAAGACGGCCTCGGGCTACGGCCTCAGGGTTTCAGACCATCGCGTCGACGAATCGGGAGACTCCGACAAGAGGTCGCCGACAGCACGTCGAATGCGGGCCGATGCCGTGAAGAACCGGGCTCGGATTCTCGCCGCCGCCGAGGAGATCTTCGCCACCGAAGGCGTGTCGGTGCCGATCGACAGGGTGGCCGAGAAGGCAGGCCTCGGGGTGGGGACGCTCTACCGCCACTTCCCCACCAAGGAGGCCTTGTTCGAGGCCATCGTGGTAGCGCGCCTGGAAACTCTCTTGGAGACGGTGAAAGCTCAGCGCGAGGCCACCGATGCCGGCGAGGCGCTGTTCTCGTTCCTGCGGGCCATCGCCGGACAGGCCTCGGCCAAGCGGGATCTGTTCGAGGCCCTGGGATCGGCGGGGATCGATATCAAGTCACAGTGTTCAGAGATGATGGACGAGATGAAGCGAAACGTCGACGTCCTGCGCCAGCGGGCGGTCGACGCCGGCGCCATGCGGAGCGATGTGTCAACCGAGGAGATGTTCGGCCTCGTGATGGGTGCCTGCCAGGCCAGCGAGCATGCCGGATCCGAAGCCGCCTCTCAGCGCATGGTCGAGATCGTGTGCGACGGACTGCGGTCGCCCACCGCAACTCCGCTCCCAGGGCGCACGTCGTAATGCTCCGGCGACAAGAAGCGGTCACATACGGGCGTCCACTGCGCCCAACTGCATGGGCAAACTATGGGGCAATGCTGGATCTTGCTCGAGAGAAGACTTCCGGCTTCGGACTGCGTCAGTTGACGCTTCGGCTCACAGCTCTCTAATCGAGCCGCCATCGAGGGCCACGGTCCTACGGCTCCCGAGATCAGTCACCGTTCGGCGATCGGCCGAGAACATCGCCGTTGCGGAGCACGGAGACCGGACCGTCCTCACTGACGGCGATAACTGTGGAAAAGGGGTCGTCATAGCTGTAGCGCCGACCCGACGTGTGCCGAGTACCTCCGAGGGCGTCGACGGTCTCTTCGGAAGCGATGCTCGGAATGAGCCGCACGCCGAGGAGGCGCAGCACTCCGTCGGCGTCGAAGATAGCGGCGCCATCGACTTGGGCAAGGGCGTGGCGAAGCGGTGCCAAGTGAGAGGCCTGGCGAACCCGCAAGGGCGGCGGCGAGGGGAGCCTCTCCTCAACGAAAGGTCCAGGCTCGGCATCGGGTCGATAGATGAGTAACGCTCCGATGCCCAGAGATCCGAGGTCGTGAACGGCAAACCTGAGCATCGCCATGAGTACCGCGGGATCGCCGTGGACCGGACTGGCAGTGAGGGAGTCGCTCCAACTGCTCACGGGAGGTTCGTGGTGCCAGCTCAAGCCCTCCCAGCGAAGAACGCCAAACCTTCCGACGACCCGGACCGAGCCGGCTGGGTGCCGCTGAACAATCGTCGCGTCGAGCACGTGCGCAAGCACCGCAATGTCGCGCTCCGAGCCGGCCGGTCGATCAAACACGATCAACTCGTTCCTGCCGTCAATGCGGCGCAGGAGCCAACTCGAGAGCCCATCGGCAAAGCGCCGGGCGGCCGGAAGAGGTTGCTGCTGACCGAGCGGCGTGCGGGTGATCTCGAGTTGCGTCCCAGACGCCCAGATGGCGGGCTCCGAGGCCGGCTCGAGGATCGTGCCGCTGCTCGCAGTCCGCCGCTCGTGAACAGGCGGACGGAGAGCCTGATCGATCTCCTCCATGAGCATTTCTCGGACGGCAGCGATTCCGTCCGGACGCAGCCCGCTTTCCTCGAGCTCCTCGGCAAGTCGTCGTAGTCGCCCCGCTCCGGGCTCAGCCATCGGGCCTGAACATTACAACCAGTCCACAGACCACCAAAGAGCCACGTGTGTAAGAAACCGGCTCAGAGCACCTCTCTTTATCGCCAGTCCGCCATTGCCGTCTCCGGACGGCTGATACCGGTTGCCGGAGGAATGGGGAAGTTCTGGTTGAAGACGTTGTCGGCCAAAGTGCCCGAGTCGCCGCAACCGGGTGAGAGGATGCACTCAGGGTGAAGCGTAGACCGGCAACGCCGGGGCTGCGGGCTGGACAGGCGTCGAGGTGACACATCGGAGCCGGTTGGGATGTTGGTCGTCGAGAGCCGTCCCGGACGACGTCTGGTTGTTGCACTCCGTCGCCTTGATGTTGGGTGCGGCATGAAGCGGGATGGGCAAGAAGTTGGCCGATGCCGCGGGCGACGGGGACAGTGTGTTGTCCTGCACGGCAATGTCCGTGGAGACGTGACGACGTCCGACATGCACGAAGGTCTGCGCGGGGGGTTGCATAAGCGCGGTATTGCCGGACACCAAGACAGTGGCCAGATTGTTCAACGAGAGATTGTACGCCAAGCTCCACGCGACGGCATGTTCGGAGGTATTGTCGCTGAAGGTGACGTCGTGACCGTTCGTAGACGTCAAGGGGTTCATTCTCACCTCGAACGAACGCACGGTGTTGTTCGTAAAGGCGATGTCGTAGAATCGGGCTTCGGTTTTCGCCGATAGGAGCCAGGTGTATCCGTCCATGGTGTTGTTGTCGATCAAGATGTCGGCTTCGGTTCCGCCCGACGAGTCGGCTTCCAGGTCGATAGCCGAGTCGGGGATGTTCCCCCGAAGCGTGTTCCCGGTGACCGAGACGCGCTGTCCGTAAACGACCGTCACGCCTTGACGTCCGCTTGCCTTCATGGAGTTGTTCTCGATGGTGATGTCGAGTGAGGGGAGGGTGATCCCCCCGAATGGTGCCTCGTGGAGCCCGGTGACGGTGATGAAGTCGCCCCAGACGCTGTCGATGGTGTCATTGGTCACAACCGCGCGCTGCACTCCTGACAGTTGGATGCCGGCATCTTGGACTTTTTGGGTACCGCCATTGCCGTTGGCGTTGATCCCCTGGACATTCATGTTCTCAAATACCAGGTCGCAGCCTCCTTCGATGAACCACATGATGTCCATCTTCAGCGGTGTTGAGCCTGACCCGTTCGGGAACTGAGAGGAGCCGCAATAAGGAGATCCGGTGCGTGGAGGATCCTTTAACAGCTCACCGTTGACAACGGTGGACTGCTTGAAGGTCGAGCCGTTTCCGTTGAAGACGAAATCGTTGAAGCCCCGCAGATAGAGCATCCCGTCGATCTGATAGCAGCCGTTCGAGGCGAACAGAATCTCCGTCGGTGCGCTGGACGTACCTTCCGGAAGTGAGTTGAGCCAGTCGTAGAGAGGCTTGGTGACGTCCACTGAGCAGTCCGTGACGATGCTGGCCGGGGGGGAGACAACCTGGATTCCCGGCGGCAGTCCTAGCGCTCCAGCGCTTACCGGTGACATCACAACCACCGCGGCCACTGCGACTGCAAGCGCCACGAACCAACGCTTGGGGTTGGTAAGCGATGACTTAGTCGATAGCCCAATTTTCCTCTCGACGTCCGCTACGCATCGTCGGCCGCGTGCTGCCTTGATTCTGCGTACCCCCTCCTTGCTCCGACACGTGGGGGAACCAACTGATGTCGCATTCGTCCTCTGGACCATTCCTGTCAGACCGATGTTCGGCAACATTCCTTCATAACTCCTCGCTCGTAGAGGTGATGTGAAGGAAGCGGGGTCCAGGCACCTTCAGTCCTGCGCGATCGAGTGCATCAACCTTGGCGACGTTCGCTCTCCGTATGTCTCGGACCGACTTGTCGAGTGCAGGGGGAACTAATTTTGGCGCAGGGTCGATGAAATCCTACCGTTGTCATTGTCGCCGGGACCTCAGACAGGGGCCCCACGGTATGACCGCGGGACCCCTGCCATCGACGTCTGTAATGACGCCTCGCGCCTGCGTAACTCCCTCTGTCCTAGAGGGCAAATACGGTGTGCTTGACGAGGGTGATAGCGCCCGATCCGCTGACGCACGCACGACCCGAAACCGCACTACCAACGCCGACCTTGCCGCTTGTGTCAGCGGTAACTGTGCCGGTGGCGTCGTATTCTGTCGATCCGGCACTGCAACCACCTTGACCGGGCGATGTCACGGTAACGGAGAACGTAGTGGAACCACTCTTCTTGCCCTTCCAGGTGATGGTGCCGCCACTCGCCAGCGAAGCGGCCGGTGCGCTGCCCTTGCCGAGGGTTCCGCAACCCTTGAACGTTAAGCTCCCGGTTGTGGTTCCGGTGACCTTGGTACAGGACACCGGAGAGGCCGCACCGGCCGAGCCGCCGAAGCCGACCGCCGTTGCCGAGATCGGAACCGCCAGCGCTGCTACTGCCAACATTAGACGTCGCATATGTTTCTTCTCCTTCAGTTAAGAGTGAACGCCTTCTGAACAGCGCGCACCTCGCGAGTCCCCGCTGCTGTTTACAACGAACTCCGGCTCCAGTTGTTACGTCTTTGGGCGGATATTCGCTTTTTACGTCGTTCTTTTGAACTTCACCTTGATGGTGCGTCGACATGATGCGCCTCGAATCTCACAGCGCGAACCATCGGCTCACAAAGGGCTCCCAATGTTCCGACGTCCGACACCAATGTTGGACTGTGACGCGTGCGCGATCGATGCTCCCTCCGCACTGTGATGTGCCCAACCGGGTCATTGGGCACATCAACATTGCTTGAACTCAGATTTTGATAGCCAGGTTCTGGGCACATTCGATAGCTCGAAATACTTGCGGGTACCTCCCTCGTTCCGCGGTATCGATCTTGTCGCTAGCGCCAGGTGAACTCCCCGGCGTAGACGAAAGTTGGGCCTTGTGGCCGTGCGTGCTTGATCAACTGCCTTTGCCGTTTCCACCGGCGTTCCCGTTGCCGTTTCCACCGGCGTTCCCGTTGCCGCCGCCATTCCCACCGGCGTTGCCGTTG
>PLXQ01000034.1 GCA_003151475.1 Acidimicrobiaceae bacterium
TGCGGTAAACGCTAACGGCCCGCGGCCTTCATCTTGGATTTCCCGCAAGCCGATCCCCTCGAGAGACTGGGGCTGTCCATGAAGAACGCGTCGTTCGGTATCGGATGCCCATCACCTCCCGCGACGCAGGACTCACATGAACATGCGGTACGGGTACTCCCCGTTCGGCAGGTCCGGCACGTGCGCGATCGTCTGAGCCAACTGCTTGGAGTACCGGATCGTGACCGGCACAGGATCGTAGAGAGCGTCGTTGTTCCAGTCCATCTTCGTAAGCGCAAGCGTTTCCAGACCTGCAATCTCGAGTGGCCCGGCTCCCGCATGACGCCGCAGAAGGAGTGGCCGGGGGATGCTCTTCTTGCCCTGAAAGAAGTGGTCCTGGGTGGAAACGCCTGGCGCATCCCCCGCTCCCCACAACAACGCTTCGCTCCCCGAGAGGTGGATCAACGTCCCCCTCGGCACCGGGTATCTGCTGGGTTCACTCCTCCTATCACTCACCACCCTCGGCGGATTGAGCCAGACGCCACGCCAGGCCACATTGGTGTTGATCTCCAGGCACTCGATTTCGTCGACCGCGCTGAGTGCGTCGGTGACTCCGGCGAGCTCGTCGTTGGTGAACGCTGTGAGCTTGTGCACGGCGACGCGTCGCGGGACCGTCCCGCCGTTTCGTGATTGGTACACGCGCAGGCTCCGGGCGAGAACCGCCCGCATGTCGGATCGGCTGAGGTAAGGATTCTCACTGTCCTCGACAGGATCGGTGGCCTCGTACGCCACGAACTGCATTCCTCCGCCGTCTGCATCGAAGATCTGCGAGCAGCAAGTGACGAAGTGTCCCTCCTGAGGATCGCCTCTAAAGGCGTAGGCGAGCCCGATGAAGGCGGTGTCGGGCGGGTCACCAGGGATCGGCGCAAGCTTCCAGGGCACTCCGCCGGCCTTGACGTAGTGGGCGATTCCCAAACGCCATGATCGGGAGGCCAAGTAGTTGAAAGCGAAAGTTCGGTCGTTCACGACCTGAGTCGGAATGTTAGCCAACGAGGCCATGGCCTTCAGGTGGTCGTGGGCGTTGAAATCCACAGCACGGCACGCCGAGCTCCACGCGTCGGGGAGGTGAACAATCGCCACGTCGAAGGAAGCTCGGACCGACGTCAACTGCCCAATCGCCGAGCGGAACAGTTCGGCCAGGTATGGCACCGCTGTATCTCTTGTAGCGGCAAGGGCCTCTCCCCATTTGATGTGCGCCGCAGGATCGGTTGCCAGACCGATCTCGACGCCAAATACTTGAGCAAAACCAGGGTAGGTCGGGACGTACTCTGGCCGGTCACCGGGAGGGTAGCTCCCGCTGAGGGATTGGATCAGCCTCTGTACGCTGCGTTGTCCGCTGGCTGGTCCGACCGTAGCGACGCGGATCGTGGGCGTGTACGCCGCAAATGAGACCCGGCCGAAAGGACCGTGATTCGCCAGGCCGCGAAGGGGATGGACGTCGCGCGCGGCGACATTCGTCGCGTCGAAGATCAGCACAGGCTCCTCCAACGCGGAGAATGCGGGGAGGCGAGAGGGAAGTCGCGGCGTACCCACGCTCGTCATGATGCGTTCCAGTTGGCTGAAGGGCGCGAGCCCGGTGGGCACCATCCCGACTTCTGGTAAAGGGTGAACGAAGCATCAATACCGTCCGCGGGACCGACACCAAACGCACTGATTGTGGTGTTGTCTTCGGGACAGAAAAATTTGGACCACTGGTTGATTAGGGCATCCCACTGGGCGTTGTAACGCTGCGCCCAGCGCTCGCGACGCCACGAAGATGCGGCATCGATCTCCTCTTGGGTGGGTCGGCGTGTTTGCTGGGGAGCCTTGGCATCCTCGCCAACCTCGCGTGGGTCGGCGATCCATGTCAGAGGATCGAGGACGCACCACCAGCGTCCCAACCAGAACTCGAGCCGAACCCGTACCGCTTCGGCGAAATACCGGCCGAGCGCAGTGGCGTTGCCGTGGAGACCGGACTTGTAGGCGACCTTGAGACCCTCGAGCTTCTGTCGTTCTTCGTGAGCTATGGGGTCGTCCCGTCCCGGTTGGGGTGGTCGGAGAATGACCAGGTGGCGACCCGGATGGGCGCGGGCGGGCCGACCCTTCGACAGTGCGTTGACGAGGGCGTCGTAAAGCAAGCCGTGCGCCCAACTTTCCGTACGCGGATCGATGGCTACCTCACCGCTTAGAACGGGTCCGTAGGAGGAGAGACCGACAAGCAGGTCCTCGTCGCGCCCGAACGCAGCGGCACCACCGGCGATTGCCGCGATGGCCACCTGACGCCCCCGGCCGGATTCCCTGAGCGCCTCACGAAGCAACCTGGTGGTCGCGCCCTGTGAGAGCTCGATTCGCCGCGCCTTGGTGGGGATCTCGAGCACGGGCAGCGCCGACGTCCTCAGCACGGGGTACTGGTCGCCGCTCTCCGTCGGGAGTTCGACGGGCGTAACGCGAGCCGCCGGGCGAGACGCTCTGACATGGTCCGCCAGCAGCGCCGGGAAGTCTAGCTGGCGCTCTACCGCGCCCATGAGTTCATCGAAGTTCTCCGCTCCAACGACATGCACCCCCACGCCGGCATCTGCCGCTGCGTCGAGCCAGACGGATACCGCCGGCAGTAGCTCGCTCTCGGGACGAGTGACCCAGAACACTCCCCCCGGGAACGGGGAGCTTTGATCGAGCGCTGCGCTCAGGGCTTCCATGATCGACTCGTCTCGGCCGCTGTAGCCGGCGACCACCAGCCCGTATCGCCCGCAAAGAGTAATCATGACCTGGCGCAGTTCCTCGTCTTGGCTGACGAGCTCAACGGAGATGTTCTTCAAGCTGTCCGACTGGTAGTCGCCGTGGAGCTTGATCAAGAGCGGCCAATCACCCTGCGTCGAGCAGCGCTGAGCAACATCGACACGCTGGAGGTCGGCGACGTTCAATCTGGCGCGCTCTGCGGGATCGACTAGCTCGTCAGCGGTCGTGCACGACGTCTCGACGAGCTGATCGAAGTTCGTGGTCAGCGCCGTTTGTGTCTGACCGGACACGACGCACGCGGCCAGGACACGATGGCCGAAGGATGGGGACGCTCGGCTCAGCTTGTCATCGATAAAGTTCCGGCGATCCCGAGCCGTAGGATATACAGCCTCGAAGTACGCCGAGTACTCCTCTGGACTGCCCCGTGCCGGCATGATCCCCTGGTGCTCGAAGTGCCAATCGATTCTCTCGATCCAAAGAGGATCTCCGGGGTCGATCTCGCGGACGGCGAGACCGGTGTCGCGGCAGAACAAGCGGGTCTTGAACTCAACGATCATGTCGTAGCCGGTCGGTATCCCGGCGGCGGCCGAAGTTCCTGCCCCCAGGAACCAGCTGAGCTGGCGGGTGCGTGCATTGAACATGAGCGCGAAGTCGGCGGGGCTGAGCACCTGGCTCCCCGTATAGCGCGCGGCAGGGGTCGAGGGCGCCAGCTCGGCGAAATGCGGCAATGGTTCGTCCGGCTGTGGCACGTTCGTAGGTTAGACCCGACCATTGGGCGCCTCATCCCGGGTTACGTCGGAGTGCTCCACTTGGATTCAATAGTGCTGACAAGAGCACTAAGAAAGGTTGCAAGAAAGCGCACGGGAACTTTGGCGGCACAATAGGGAATGGCGTTGGTAGCAGCCGAACCACCAGTGTGAACAATCAGATGGCGGGCATTCGAGTACGAATCGAACAGCACAGGTGACAGCTGTAGAAACTGATCGCCCGGGTCGGTTGTCGGATCATTGACGTCGACCTTCAGATCGAGGGCCGTACTTCGAAGATTTCCAAGGACAGAGTCGTACTCGCTGGTAACAATTCGAACTTGCTGCGCTGCAAATACTCGCTCTGCCAACGCGACCCGAGCGGTGCTGGGTTCCATCATGGCGAGCTCGGTCATTATGTCGGGACTGTCTTCGACGGCAGCTTTGATTGCTTGCTTCCAGGCACGATGCACCTTGTCTGGTGGCCTTTCAGAGAAGACAAGATGGAGGTATTTCTCAATCGTAAAATTGCGCACATATGCATCGAATGACCCAACACCGAGCGCCAGTGCCCCTTGCCTCAAGTCCTTCACAACGCCGACAGCTCGATCGCTTGGATCGTGCGGATCGAGTTCATAACGATCTGCCGCAGCAATGCATGAGGTGTATCGTCGCATCAACTTGTCAAAGTTGTGAGAGGCCTTTGTCTTACGGATGGTTGCCTCGGGCAGCAGCCCGTGAATCAGAGATGTGGAGCCATCATCGAGAGGCAGGCCGACGTACTTGTCGAGATTGGTTACACCAATGGAAAGCTCGGAGCAGACTGGTGTGCGAAATTGAAGGTCGCGAATTGCTTCCCAGTTTCGATTCAGCTTGACGACTGTGCTCCGAGACAAAGGCGTCGACATGGCTCTTCCCTCTTTCCAAAACTTGTCGGTGGATTCCTGACGGATTGAAGTGTCAATCGCCGGCCAAGCGTAACTTTCTGGCCGAATATCCAAGTGTCTCAGCTTTCCCCGAACGGGGTAGCCGGCTTCTCTGATGATGCGTCCCGCAACGCAGGTCCGCTCAG
The DNA here is from genome assembly GCA_003151475.1 of Acidimicrobiaceae bacterium. Lineage (GTDB taxonomy): Bacteria > Actinomycetota > Acidimicrobiia > Acidimicrobiales > UBA8190 > Palsa-661. The sequence continues at coordinate 4,573 of PLXQ01000034.1, forward strand.
GTTGTCATTACAAGCTGAAGCCATCGTCCAAGCCAGAATCGAAGTCGGGCTCGTCTGACCAGAGCGTTGCTAGCGAGGGGATTGTGCCTTCCGCGACGCTTCGGTTGTCATCTCCTTGATGGTTAGCTGTATGAATGTTCGCCCACCGCGTGGCCAGCGATGCCCGCTCGGATCCGCCTTCACGCGTGTCACCAGCAGTGAGGAACCCGGCCGTGCCCACCATGGCGACGGTCTTGTCCCAGTGGGCACGTTGTTCGGGATCAGCCGGTTCGGGGCCGAGGGTGGCTGGGCCGTCGATGCTCCATCGGGTGCGATACGCCTCGATCGCTCCCCCAGCCCTCTGCCACCGTTCGACGTTGCCGACGCGTTCGGGGAGAGGGCCGAGCAATGCCGTGACGTGCTCGGGTTGGGTGTAGCTGGCGGCTTGGCCGAGTCGGTACTCGTAGCGCCGGACATCGCCGTCCAATCGGGCCCAGGTCGTGATCGCGTCTCGGTGGACCGCCACCCAGTCGTCATGACGGCGTTGGCCGGCGACGAGAGCTGACACGTCTGCCTCCGCACTTCGGGCGTCCCGGCCGGCGACGCGGGCCTTATGGGCCCGGTCGGATGCGGCGGCCAGCTCGTCGGCGACGTCAGGCGGAGCCTGGTCAATCAGCCATCGAGCCAGAGTGGCGTGCTGGGCGTAGTCGACGGGTGAGGGAACTGACCAATCCGGAAGATGGTCCTGGGCCATGGTCTGTTCCCGGGACCGTCCGAGGGCGTCGACGAGGGACTGGAGGGCGTCTCGCTGGGCGGTGTCGTCGGCGTGATGACCGATCTCCCACCTCGGGTTCTCGGGGGCGGCGACGTACAGGTTGTTGGACAATCGGCCCCGCGACAGCTGGGTGTAGCCGGCTTCCTGGAAGAGACTGTCGCCACCGAGGCCGAAGGTGTGGTCGACGGTAATCCCCTGGGAGCGGAACACGGTGAGGGCATAGCCCAGGTTGGTCGAGGTCTCGACGTAGGTCCGGGGGAGAACGGCACGCCGACCGTCGTCGAGCTCGACCAAGAGAGCCGAGGCCGCCTCGGCTTGGACCTTCGTCTCCCCCAGACCGACAATGTCACCCTGGGCCCAGGGGACGTCACCCTCCCAGGTCGGAGCATTGCCGGACGGGTCGACGCCACCGACAACCGTGCCGAAGGTGCCGTTTCGCACCTGGACTCTGCCGGAGGGCCCGGCCCGGTCCGCAGCACCCGCGGCGACCACCCGCTGGTTCTTCTCGAAGAGGACCCGGTCGCCAATCCTGAACGTCTTTGTGCCGAGAGTGATCTCCGGGCCGAGCTCACCGCCGGCGTGGCGCCGGGCCCGGACCATGTCGTTCAGGGCCACCACGTCGGCCCGGCGGACAGCCAGGATGGCGGTGGTGTGGTCGTGGTGGACGGCCCACCAGTCCTCCACCAGCCGATGCCGGGCCTCGTCGATGGTGCCGGAGATCGTGACCCGGCCGTGCTCGGTATAGGCGTGGACGGCCCGCTCGGCGTCACCGTCCCTGAGTGCCACCAGGGCGTCGCGTTCCCACTGCTGGTCGGAGCCGGCCTGGCGGCGGTTGGTGGTGAGGGTGACGACGTGGTCTCCGAGCTCCTTCGACAGCGACCGCAGGGCCCCGCCGGCGTCGATGGACGACAGTTGCCGGTTGTCGCCGGTAAGAACCAGCTTGGCCCCGGCCCCGTCGACGTGGGAGCGGAGCCGGTCGAGAGTGCGGCTGCCCACGAGCGACGCCTCGTCCACCACGATGACGTGGCGCGAGGTGAGTCCGCCTTCTTCTCTCAAGTCGGCTAGGAGCTGGGTGAGCGACGAGCTCGGGATCCCGGTGCCGGCCTCGAGGTCGGCGGCCGTCCGCGCTGCCACGGCGGTGCCGATGACCTTGTAGCCCGCCTCCTCCCAGCCGGCCCGGGCGGCACCGAGCATGGTCGACTTCCCCGTGCCGGCCTGGCCGATCACGAGGTCGTAGCCGTTGCCCGAGGTGAGTAGCGCCCGTGCACCGTCGGCCTGTTCTCCGTCGAGATGGGGATGCCGCGCCAGGACGTGGTCGACGGTGCCGAGGGCGACCCGGCCGGTTCCTTCGCCGACGCGTGCGGTGGCGGAACCGATGATGCGCTGCTCCGCCTCCAGGAGCTCTGTGGTCGTGTAGCGCCGGTCGCCGCTCGTGGCCGGCACCACCTGGCCGCTTCCGGTGCGGACATGTTCGGTGCCGGCGGTGGGATCGGCGAGAACCCGGACGACGCTCGTGCGATCGAGGAGCTTGAACGTGAGCGACAGCGCCTGATCGGGGGTGACGTCGAATGCCCTGGCCACGGCACTGATGGCCTCTCGGCGGGTGAACATCGACCCCAGCAGCGTGACGGGGATGGCCCGGCTGTCGGGAGCGAGGTGCTCGTCGATCTCCCAGTCATCCAGAGACGCACCCTTCTCCCCGGCCAGGACCCGGAGGATCGTCTCGGTGTCCTCGGGTCCGGGTGAGATGGCCGGTTCGTTGCCGAGGGCGGCGGTGATGTCGTCGACACTGGCAGGCCGGGTGCCACTGTCGCCGTCGGAAAGTTCGATGGCGGCGAGCTGAGCTGTCCAGCCTTCCTGCAGCAGAGCGGCCGGCGTCATCCCTGCCGGTTTGCGCTGCCGGGTGGCGAGAGCCGTGATCTCGGCTGCTTTGGCCGACGTGCTCCCCCGCTGCTCCATCGACGCTTCGATGTCCACCCGCCGATGGGAGAATGCCCGCAGAATCTCCTTCGAGATGTCTCGCAACTCCCCCAGGCCGTTGCGCCGTACTTGCCAGGCGAGGCCGAGGGGTCGAAGCTCGGCGCGCAGCGCCGATTGGTACAGAGTTCCGGAGGCTTTCTGCCACAGGTAGAGGTGGCGGCCGTCGGGGGCCGACCACCGGCCGTCTGCGCCCTGGACGAGGTTGGGGACGACGACGTGCGTGTGGAGCTGGGGGTCACCGGCCCTGCTGGTGCGGTGCCGGAAGGCGGCGCCGGCGAAGCCCTTGGCTTCGATGAGCTGGCCGCCGCCGGCACCTCGCCGGGCGTAGCAGGCCTCGGCGGACAGGTGGTCGAGGACGCTCTCCACGGCCCGGTCGTGCGCCGCGGAGATGGCGACTCGGACCTCGTCCGGCCCGAATGCGCCCAGAAGAGAGACGCCTTTGGGAGCCGAGAACGTCAGGTCGTAGCCGGGGCGTCGTCCCTGGGACAACCTGGCTCCCAGATGGTCCCCGGAGGCGGACCTGCCGGCAAGCAGGTTCCTGAGAGCCTCGGCGTCGACCTGGCCGACAAGTCCAAGCTGTGTAGACGTGGCGCCGATCCAACGGCCCGGTGCTTCACCGCGTCCGAGGTAGTAGTCATCGACGTTGTTGGCGACCTTGTCGAGGTAGTAGTCGGCGCCGCCAGAGCTGCCGAGCCGCCCTATCGACAGCATCGGGACGTCTCGCACGCGGTGTTCGAGGACGAGCCCATGACCCAATCGTCCGGATAGGCGTCACCTTGAGTGTCACCTTCGACAAACAGGGCCGTCTAACCAGGAAGAACGTGACCCGGAAGCACTGGTTTTCCGCCCGGAGGGCGCCAGGGACTCGGCCGAGTGCAGTTGTGTGGAAATTCAATGTCCAGGTCTGGCGGAGCCGATGGGTGGGTGAAGAAGGCCCCGTTCCCGAGGGGACGGGGCCTTCTTGTGGGGCTGAGGACGCGTGGGCTAAGCCGCGATGCTCACGGGACGGGCTGGAGGCCAATCGGGAAGCGACACAACCGTGGCGTAGAACGGGCGGCATGACGGAGCACGAAGTCGCCAGAGTCGACCTGGTGGGCATCGAGGAGGTGTGCTGGCGGTGCCAAGTCGACCGTGGCTCTGATCGGCGTGCGGCCCCACCACGGCCACCGCGCCGGCGGCCTCGTGAGTTGCCAGGACGAGAACGTCCTTTCGTACGCAGCGGCGGCCCTACCGGCGGAGGCGGCAGCGCGAGTGGGTGTCGGCCCGGTCAAGCCCCGGTTCAGCCGGACCCGGAAGGGCGAATACCTGAGCAACGGGTGTGTCCACTGCGACGCCCTTCTCGGCGACTTCTACCTTTACCACGAGACGCTGCCCGAGGTCCTCGCCCTCGAGGGCTTCGGTGGTCTCATCACGATCGCCACCGTGAACGCCACGCCGTAGCAACCGGCGCGTCAGGGCCCCGGGCGTGGATGCCCGGGGCCCGAAAACGTGCCGTGCCAGCCCGTCAGGCGGGTGCCACCTCGTCGGCAGGCTCGTGGGCACCGTTGTGGCGCTGGGCCCTTTGGACCTCAGCCGTGGCGAACCGGAGGCTGGCCCCGATGTCGTCGGCCAGGATCTCCACCTTGGTCCGGCGGTCCCCGCCTTCGGTCTCCCAGCTGTGCTGCTCGAGGCGACCGGTGACCACCACCCTCGCCCCTTTGGTGAGGCTGAGGGCCACGTTCTCGGCCAGCTCCCGCCAGCAGGAGACGTCGAAGAAGGCAGTGGCCTCCTCCCACTCCTGGGTGTCGCGGTTCTGCCACCGACGGGTCACGGCCAGCGACAGCGAGCTGTGGGCCTGGCCATCACGGGTGTAGCGGATCTCCGGGTCCCGGGTCAGGTTGCCGGCCACGGTGACGGTGCTCATGGTTGTCATGGTTGCTTCTCCTTGTGATTGATGACCGGCGGGGCGCTTGTCGCCCCGCCTGGTGCGTCATCAATCGCTGGAAGCCGATTGCCCACACCGGCGCCGGCAGTCAGGGGAGCGAGCGCAGCGAGAGCGAGAAGCGAAGGCCGGATGGTGAGGCGAGGCACGAGCCGACCCGTAGGGTCACCTTCCGTGCCGGCGCCTCGCAGCGTCGACCTTGACGGCCGGCGGCGGTGTGACACGAACAAACAGAGGGAAAGGGGACGGCAGGGCTCAGCGCAGGGTGCGCTCCCCCACACCGAGCGCCGCACGGCGGCGGTGTGACCAGGGGTTCAGGTCCGAGGGTGACACTCGGTGCCCGAGGGTGACGTTCGGTCTTGCACACACCGCGCGCCGAACGGCGGGGAGGGGCCGCAGGAAGAGAGTCACCGCCCGTGCCGGCGCCCCGCAGCGACCCTTGATGCCGGAAGCGGTGGCGACATGATGAGAAGATCCAGCAGGCCCCAGCATGCGCCAGTGCGTCGGACGGACGACTCGATGTCGGTCGGACGGCGGGGCTCGAGGACCGGGCCGGTGGCCCGGTCATGCCGGAACCACCTCCTCGCCTGCCTGGCCGGAATCAAGAATCCTCCGGGCGCAGCGGAGCACTGTGTCGGCGGTTTCCGTGATGGCGGCAACATCACCACCGCTCCATCCGGCCAGGTACCCGGTGGAGTAGCTCGAGGTGTCGAGCCCCCAAGCGGCAGAGACGATGTAGGCGACGGACTCGGCCTCCACCTCGACCGTGCCGCGGTGCTCGTAGAGGCGGTGCTCGTGCAATAGGACGTGGGCGAGCTCGTGAGCGAGCGTCTTGCACCGTCCGGCGGGATCGGCCGTGCTCTTCACGGTCACGGAACGCTCCGCGTAGTTTGTGCGGCCCCATGCGGCGTCGAGTGCTTCGTCGTGGGCAGGAGCACAGTGGACGGTGAAGCCTGCCTCTTCGACCCGGCCCACCAGCGTGTCCCACATGTAATCCGGTGCGACACCCACCGGATGCTGGACGCAGGTACCGTCGTCGGGGAGATCGGCACCCTGGGTGTCGGAAACATCGAAGACGTAACCGACCCGGAACCCGGCAAGCCGGGAACGGGTGACCGTCTCGCCTGTGTCGGCATCTTCGACCGTGGCCCGTCGGACGCAGGGACAGAGGATGGCGATGCCCTTTGCCCCCTTCTGCACGCTCCGACCCAGTGACTTCCACGTGCGGAATCCGGCCACCCGGGTGGCCCCCGGCCGCTGCACCATGATGAGGAAGGTGTTGTTGGCGCTGTACCGAGTGAACTTGGCCGCAACGGCCAGATAGGCGAGCCACTGTTCCGACGTTGTGAGTGCTTCCACGCCGGCCACTAGTTGATTGTGTGCCATCTCCGGTGTGAGCTTGGATGAACGTCGAGCGGTTGCGGTAGCCATGTGGGCCTCCTTCGGTTGAGCGGCGGGTGCCGCTGGGTACCGATAGGAAGGTCGCCGAGGACCCCGCCGGGGTCACGGTCGAGCGCAGCGAGTGTGAGAAGCGAAGGCCGGATGGTGAGGCGAGGGACGAGCCGACCCGGAGGGTCACCTTCCGTGCCGGCGCCTCGCAGCGTGCCATTGACGCCGGAAGGGGTGGCGGCATGATGAAAAAACCCAGCAGACCCCCAAATGCGCCAGTGCGTCGGACGGACGGCTCGAAGTCGTCCGGACGACGGGACTATCGAGGCAGCGGGGTGGCGATCACGCAGCCGGGTTCAATTCCATGAGTGGACGACTTGAAGGTGCGAGGAGTGCGCTGACTTCGTCCGCGCGCTTCAACGTTGGAGAAACGGTTGGAACTGTTCTGCGATGTCTCGTGCTAGATGGACAAGCCCAAAGAGCGCTGGCATGATGTCCCCGCCGTCAAGCACGGGGTGCGTGGCGGGCGGCCCTGAGGAGGGTCGACGGCGCCCTTGAAGAGCTTCACATCCACGATCTCCGCCGCCACGCGGCGACGAGCATGGCCAGAATGCCCGGAGTCACGACAAAGGAACCCATGTTCCGGATTGGCCACGCGTCCCCCGTAGCTGCTCTTCGCTACCAACACGCCACCGAGGAGCGCGACCGCGCAGTTGCTGACTACCTCGACTCGCAGATCGCCGCTGTCAAGCGACCGAGGAAGGCGAGGGTCAAGCGTCTGAGCTAGTCGCTGGGTCCACTGGAGGGAACAGGCCGAGGTACACCTCAAGAGCGTTCATTGCTGTACCCACGTGCGCCCGGGCCTCCGCCGACGCCTTCTCAGCCTCCTTGTCCCCGTCCTGCCGTCGGCCTGGCAAGTCCCGAGCGTTCGACATCTGAGCCAGGGAGTTGTAGGCATCGACCTTGTACGTGGCCCGCTGGATAGTCTCCTGCACGTTGACGGGTAGTGAGCTGAGGTACCGCATCGCGGTGGAATACGCATCTCGTGGCATTGGCACGTGGGCAAAGCTGACGTGAGTGGGGAGCATCGAGTGAATGTGCTTGAGCTCGGCGGCCAGAGCCATCAACGCCGATTGCCTAGCGGAATCGTCTGCGGCTTTGCGTTCCTTCTCAGCCTGGTCAGCTGCACCTCGTATCGCCCATCGTGTCGCCAACATCGTCGACCCGGCACCGATGACGGCACCGATCAATCCGCCTGCGAGGGCTTGTATCCATGGCGTCCAAGAATTCACCGAGGCAGCCAGGGCTATCCGCACGACGGCCACAGTACGGGTGCCCGCGTCCCGGCGCGCGGGACACGCGTGGGACACAACGCGACTGTCGACGCTCCGTGCCGGCCTGGTCACAGCCCTGACCAGGAAGAACTATGCGAGGCGGCGGGCGGAATCGAATCGCCGTACGGGGCTTCGCAGGCGGAGAAGCGGGGGATCGTGGAGGACCATTGGTCCTGCTCATGGGGCGTCGGGACCGACCAGAACGGCCCTGAACGAGCCCCGGACGCGGGGCCAGCGCTGGATGGTCACGAGATGTGGTCGAGGGGATCGGGGCCTCATCTCAAGGAACGTCTGTCGTCGGTCGACAACGCAAGCAGACGCCGAGCTGGAGGACCACTGAGGGCAGTGTTGCAAGACGTTCTCGACGCGCTTGTCGCCTTCGGCACCATTGCGGTGGCGGGTGTAACCGCATGGCTGGCCTTTTCGTCCCGCAACACCACCAGGGAGGCGTACCGAACGAGGGTGGACGCTTCCGGTCCTCGCCTCGTGGTTGTCAGCTTCGACGTGGAGCCGCAGGCGGTTACCGTGAGGCAGCCAGCTGTCGCTGGTGCCTCTCCCGCCGATGTGGAGCCAGGCTTGGAGTGGGACATGACGCAGCATGGTCACGCGCTGCTGGGCGTGCTGGCCTTCGTGATGCTCACCAACGAAGGCGCCAGGACGGCGCTATTCCGGGTCGAGACTCCCGACGAGGTTGAGCTGACCAGACGCCCGTCGACGGGAGGCCCCGGCGAGGATCTCCAGCCGTTTCTCTTGGTGTCGGCCGGGGAGATGGGGGTCAATGGCTGGGCTCAGATCCTACCCGGAGTCCAGATGCAGCTGGGTCTGGTCTGGTGGCAGTCTGCGCTGCGGTGGGCGGAGCTCTGGAGCGAATCGAGCCCACCCACCACCACGGTCACGTTGATCGCCCGCGACACGACGGGGAGTGTCGAGGATCGCTGTGAGCTGAGATTCGGTGCACACGTGATCATGCCGAAGCCGATCGAGGACGGGTGGATGACCGCTGGCCGGAGCCTGTCGTCAGGGGTGCCCAAGCCAGCTCCAGAAGCCGTAGCCGTCACTGGCCTAACGCAGAGGTCGTACCCAGCGATCTGAGGAATCGATCAGTCCTCGCCACGGCTGCGATCAGCGCAGGTCGGGGTACAGAAGGTCGGTGAGGCGCCCCTCCGAGTCGCACACCTGTTCAGGAGGCCGACACCCGGGCCGTACAGTCGTGCAGCAGCGACAACGAGGACATCATGAGCGGCATTCGCCCAGTGGGCCGCAACAGTAGGAGCAAGACAGGTACGTGCTCCTTGTGTGGGGAGGACGGCCCGCTGACGCGAGCCCATGTCCCGCCTCGAGCCGCTGGCAACATGACACAGGCCGCACCGATGGTGACTTCCGCCGATGGCGGCCTTGACGACCTTCGCCTCGGTCGGCTGCGCGATGGAGGCACCTGGGTCCGGGAACTGTGCCGATCGTGCAACTCGGCGACCGGACGGTACGACGAGGAGTTGGCCAGGTGGTGGAAGGCACTGGTGTTGCAGTGGGATCTCCTCAGGGCCCAGCCGATCGGCACAGAGGCGCCATTCCGGCTCGAGGACGTGAGGCCGGGCGCCTTCGTGCGATCGGTCCTCGCCGGAATGCATGCGCTGAACCGGACCCTGCGCAGCCTCTGGCCCGAGCTGGCACACGCAGTGGTGACCGGCGGCACCACCGAGGCCCCGAGCGGTCTCTTCCTCTTGCTCAGCCTGTACACGGGGGACAAGCGGTACGTCCTCGGTGGTCCCGGTGTCACCAAAGAGGTCCGTCTTCCCAACGGGACCGGGGGAATCATCCAACCCGAAGCCGAGATCGCCTGGCCTCCGATGCATCTCGTCCTCGTGTCCGAGTCCAGCCGGCTCCCGTGGCCCGACAGCATGGACGTGCTGCCATGGCTGCAAGACGCCCCCGACGACACGCGGGACGTCGCCGTTCGGACGGTCATCCTGGGCGAGGGACACCTGTTCATGGCCGAGTTCGGGATTCCAGCAGAAGGAGCATGACCATGGCGGAGTCTCACCCCGGCGACTCGTGGGAGCGGATGTGCCCGCGCAGCTACGACAAGCCGGTGCTTCCACTCGAAGGGCGCAGAAGCATCCATGGCGCATGGCCGCCCGGGGCGGTATGTGAGAAGTGCGAAGCGGGGGCCACGAATGGCGGCGGCTATGTCGGTCCCGTGGAGGGCGACACCGTCCGCTATCCGGCACCCGAGACGAGATTCGTGTGTGAGCCATGTGCCCGCAGGATGTTGGGACTCGGGGCCAAGGAACTGACCGGACACAACTGCAACGAGCGCTGCAGGGACTTCCGCCACGTTGATCTTGTCGACGAACTACGAGGCGAGCTCGAGAGCGCCCTCCTGACGGCCCGTGTGGCGCGGTACGAAGCTGACTATGCAGCGAGGGGCTGGCGGGTGGTCGATGTCACCGACGCACCTTGGGCACCGGAGATCTTCGGGGTGTATTGGGCGGTGTGGTTCGAGCCAAGTCGCATCCTCCCTTGGCCATAGACGCACCCTTGCCATGTCGAACGACGTCATCATCCCACTGCTGCTGGTCGCAGGTCTCCTGAACGTTTTCGGAACAGTGACCGTCGCCATCAACTACGCCAACGGGGTGCGGGTGGGGCGTCTGATCAGTGACCAGCTCGCAGCGGAGGAACGGGCGCGTGAGACGGACCCTGTGAAAATCGCCCTTGAATACACGTTTGCCGGTGAGCTCAATATCCAGCCGCTTGCGGATCGTCTCAGCGAGCTTCGAGTTCGAGTCGCGACCTTCCTGAAACCACAGCCCCTGCTCATTGCCGGCATCCTCTGCTACGTGGCGGCCGCCATTCTTGACACGGCTGCCGGTGTCGGCGCTCTCCTCAGGTAGAGCTGCGGTCAAGAGCAACACACCGGTGATGCACGATGGGACCTGGCCGAGATCGTGCCGCTCCTCCGCCTGAGCTCGGAGGCCCAACCGGTCCCAGCCAGGGGCGAGGCGGAGGGTGATACTTACAATCCAGAAACTCGCCGCTCGAAGGAGGTTATGGATCATCGGTATCTGTAATACCATCGATCCAGAAACTCCCACCCTTGTGGAGGTGCCGGTGCGGTGATATCAACTCGTGGGGGAATCAGCTCGGGAGGCCGCGCCGACCTCGCAGCCGTGCTCGGCCCTGGGCGGCGTTTCGTGACGACCCACGACGTAGTCACGGCCTTGGGCGTCGATGCCGAGACCGCTAGCCGGAAGCTGTCCCGGTGGGCAGCAGAGGGCTGGCTCCGGCGTGCTCGGCGCGACCTCTATATTCCGGTCCCCCTGGACGCCTCCAATCCGGCAGCCTGGTCCGAAGACGCCCTGGTGGTCGCTACGGCCGTTTGGCCCGAGTCGTACATCACGGGGTGGACGTCGGCGAACCACTGGGCGATGACCGATCAGTTGTTCCGCACCACCGTCGTCAAGACCGCCGGGCGGGTCCGTGCATCGTCTGTCCGTGTCCTCGATCACGACTACCTCGTGACGCACACGTCCGCCGACTCGCTGGCATGGGGGATGAAGATGGAGTGGCACGACGAGGTGCGCCTCCGCATCGCCGACCCCGCACGGACGGTCATCGACATCCTCGACACGCCACGTCTCGGTGGCGGCATCCGGCACGCCACGGACATCCTCTCGTCGTATCTCGATAGCCACGACCCGTTAGTCCTCGTCGACTATGGCGACAGGCTCGGCAACCGCACAGTATTCAAGCGCCTCGGCTACATCGTGGAATTCCTTGGCGGGCACGGTGATCTCGTTGCCGCTAGCCGCGACCGGATTTCCACTGGAGTCTCGCCACTCGATCCCGACGCTCCACGAAGCGGGCGGACAATCACCCGCTGGCAGCTCCGGATCAACGTCGCCCTGGCATACGCGGAGCCCGCATGATCCCCAAGCGCGAGCTGCTGGAGCTACGGACCGAGTGGGCGCTCGACGTCGGCATCATCGAAAAGGATTACCTGCTTGGGTGGCTCCTTGCCGGGATCGCCAACGATCCCGCCCTTCGTGACACGTGGGTGTTCAAGGGCGGCACCTGCCTGCGCAAGTGCTACTACGAGACATATCGGCTCTCCGAGGACCTGGACTTCACCATCATCGACGGCGGCCCCGAGGAGCCGGAGAGGCTGGTCACAGTCTTCCGCCGGATCGCCGAGTGGGTGCGCGAGCAGTGCGGTATGGAACTTGTCATCGACGACAGGTCGTTCCGCCGGCGCCAGAATCGTCGCGGCAACCCGACCACGCAGGGCGGGATTGCCTATCGGGGGCCGACTCTTCCGACTCAATTCCCCAAGGTGAAGATCGACCTCACGACGGATGAGGTCCTGGTCACTCAGCCAGAGATGCGTCCGATCGGCCATCAGTACAGCGACGCACTCCTCCCCGGAGATGGAGTTCGCTGCTACTCGCTCACCGAGCTTTTCGGCGAGAAGCTCCGGGCTCTCGCCGAGCGCTGTCGCCCCCGTGACCTTTACGACGTCGTCCACATGCACCGGCATCCGGACCTCATCGGGCTTGCACCGGAGGTCGCGTCGATCCTGGCCCGAAAGTGCGCACACGCTGGGATTGACGTCCCTACCCTGAGCACGATCCACGACTCCCCTTATCGGGCGGAAGTTGAGCAGGAGTGGGAGAACATGCTCGGGCATCAGCTGCCGAAGCCGTCGCCACCTTTCGTCGATTTCTGGCGCACCCTCGACGACGTCTTCGCCTGGCTCGGCGGCGAGGCCGCTATCGTCCTGCCCAGGGCCGAGCAGGCCAAGGACGACCTCGATCCCACGTGGGTGGCACCACGAGCGATCACGTCGTGGCACCGTGGCTTCCCATTCGAACTGATCCGCTACGCCGGGGTCAACCGGATGAAGGTCGAGATTGACTACCAAGCGATGAACGGACGCTGGGGACCTCGGATCGTCGAGCCCTACTCGCTTCGGCTCACCAAGGCCGGGAACCTCATCCTCTACGTTGTCAACGACCGGGATCAGATTCGTGGCTACCGAGCCGACTTCATCGCCGGCGTCAGACCCACCAGCGAGACGTTCGTGCCCCGGTTCGCGGTCGAGTTCTAACGGGTCCTACGCCGTCAGGAAATGGACGAAGGTGGCTTGACGAACGCCGGAGAAGAAAGGTCCCGCGCCGAGCGTCACTCGAAACTGACACTCGATGCGGTCAGAAGGTCAAGTCGTGATCAGAAGTCTTCTTCGTACTCGTTCCAGGTAGCCCCGGCCTGCTGTGCCTTGGTTTCGACAGTGTCCAGTGCGCCGGCGGCGGCGTTCAATTCCACCTTGATAGTGGCAACCTGCACGTCCCGGCCGGACGACGGGTCGATGACGTCGGCGAGTTCCGTGAGGAACTGGTAGAGGCTCTCCCGGGAGTTGCGATCGGTGAGGCTGCGATTCGTTAGCTGCATTTCGTGGACCAGATACTGCTTTGGCCCATCAGATGCAGTCTCGAGAGCAGGCGCCGGAGCTCCAACGCCAGCGGCGGACCCCTCGGCGCTAGAAGTCTCGGCGGCCGGGATCTCGCTGGGTTCCTCTTCGGGACGCGCCAGCCGTAGCTGCTGGTCAGGACTGTTTAGCGCCAACTGCTCCGGCGAGGCGACATGGAGCCGCTCGCCGGATGAGGTAACAAGCTCCCATGCCACGCCATCTTCGTCTGGACGGAACGTGTCGTAGATCGCTCTCCGGGCGACCGCCTCGCTCGGGATGACGGGAAATGCCGGGTCTCTCCAGAACTTCTCGACGACCTCGGCCAGCGTGTAAGGGCGGACTGAGAGATCAAGAAGGTGATGGAGATACGCGCCAGCGAGGCCGTCGGCGGAGCGCACAGCGTCGCCGCGTTTGGCGAGGTCCTCCCAAACGTCGTTGCCTGAGAGCGAACTGCACGCATCGTTCTCGAACTTAGCGAATTCAGGCCGAAGCCCTTGGTCGTCTCTCACTAGGTAGACATAATGCTGGAACGCTCGGCGGATCTCGGCGTCGAGCAGCTCGAGAGCCTCGTTTACCTCTGTCACCATCTCCGCGTGGAGCTCGGAGTCGGGGGCCACGTCATTGTTCGCCAGCAACCAGGCGTACGCGCTTCGGGCCCGCTTGGCCATCGCGTCGCGCCGCTGGGTGTTGACGCAGGCGATCACGCAACTCGCGGCAAAGTCCACCCCCAACCGTTTCGGCCCCAGCCCGAGCACCGCCTCGATGTCGTCTCGGCTGCCACTGTCGCGGCCGTTCAAGAGGGTCCACCGTCGTGGGTCGAGGACAACCAGGCGATTCGAGCGGCGCTGGTCTACCTCCCGGAATAGGTCAGGGAGCGTCGTGTCAGCCGCCGACTGTTCAATAAAGAGCACCTTGTCGAAGGCGCTGCCCGAGGAAGCGAGCTTCTGCACCCGCTCCCACACCAGGGCGTAGTACAGCTCCGGAGTCGAGCGGTTGAGGGCGTTGCGCTGGAACATCCGCTTGTTCAGCTGGGTGACCAGCAGGTACCTGTGGGGGACGCTACCGCCGCCCCCCTGGATCACGTCGAGAGCGCCGAGACCCCGTTCGTCCTCATCGTCGGTGAGGGCATTGAAGATCTCTTCCGCGTCGCCAAGGCCGAAGATCTCGTCAGGCACGTACAAGGTGGCGAGCAGCTCCGCTTTGGTTGCACCGCGCTTGCCCTGGGCCCGCGCTGCGACCGAGTAGAGCCAGAGCGCCGAGGCAAGGCGCATCGCTGGGTGAGGTTGGACCGAGACCCAGGGCCTGCCATCGGTGAGTCGCAGATCGGCAAGGACCGCTTGACCATCGGAACGATCAGCCGAAGTGATGTCTTTCTCGGCCACCTGACGCATCCCGACAATCTGACGGTCGTTACCGTGAAGTACGCCTGAGGAGAGGACCCGGTCCGCTGCGACGTGGAGCGGGATGTCACCGACACCGATGAGCTCCGGCACCCACTGACCGGCGTGATGTTCGGTGACCCACCAGTAGGCGCTGGCCGAAAACACCTCCACGGTCGAGCGCACCCTCTGGAATCCGGTGTGCTGGGTCCAGTCGTGTTCGACGAGGTCGAGCAGGTCAGGGTGAAACGGGTAGGACCGCTCGAGACGGTCGCCGAGGCCGGCGAGCTGGCGCGCGCCAGGCAGTCGATCGAAGACATGTTCACGCCATGCGGTGCTCACCCCTTCCCTCCAGCGCTCGGCCAGAGCAGCCAACGGGAGGTCCTTGTCGGGCCGATTGAAAATCCGGCGCCGGATGATGGCCCCGAAGTCCTGAGGCTCGTTGACGCTCACCGTCGTTCCGTTCCGTTCGAGCCTTCGCGCGATGTAACTGCGGAACTCCTGAGCTGGGCCTTCGTAGCCCTGTTCGTCGAGGTCCGAGCGGATCATCACGGCCACGAGGACGGCGCTTTCCATCTCGGCTACGGCACCGGTGAGGGCGTTCAGGAATGCCTGTTCTTCGGGGATTGTGTCACGGTGATCGGGCCCTGCGAGGGCCATGGCGTAGTCCATGATCTCGTCGAGCAGGATGAGAACGGGATGACCGACGGCTCGGATGGCGTCCTTGATGGCCGCCTTGTCTGTCCCAGCGGTGACATGTGAGTCGTAGAGGGCGCGGTCGCCGGCGAACAGAGCCCACAGGAAGCGCTGGTGCAAATTGACCGCAGGGCCGAATTCGGGCCGGGCGGCACCCGGGCTGAAGTTGTCTGCGCACAGAACTACGGGGTGCACGTCGCGGAGTTCGAGGTCCTTCCCGGCACGCTGGCGGGCGACGCCGAGGACCTGCTGGCCGATGTCGCTCGCGTAGAACTCGTCCTGGTGCGTCGCCATGTGCCATAACCCGACCAGGGCGTGGCTCTTTCCACCGCCCATGCCCTGATCCAGGTGGAATAGTCGGTTGCCATCGAACATCTCCCCCGCGAGGCCAGCCCCGGCCAGCAAGCGGGTGATCTCAGCCATGAACTCGACGAGCTTGGTGGTCGGCTCCGTGATGTCACACCAGTAGCTGGCCTCCCGGTAAGGGACATCAGCGGTCTGATAGGCGGCCTCGTACAACGACATCTGGAGACCCTGGGCTTGGCCATGGCGCTGTACCACCTCGGGCCGTAGCTCAAGCACGTCAGCCCAGTGCGAAACGACCATCACGGTGCCCTAGTCTCGTCGAAGGCGAGCGAGTCCTGATGGACCGTGGCTGCGACCCGCCTGGCCTCAGCCTCGATGGCCCGTCGATTCCGCTGGCAGGCGGTGAGAGCCACGGTCACCCGGTCGGACTCCGGCAGTTGGCGAACGAGATCGGCGACGGTCGCCCACACGTGCTGATCGTCGGCTGGCCGATTGGAGTCTGCCAAAGCCTGAGCCACGGCTTCGGTGCCGCCAGCCGGCCAGGCACCGGCGAGGGCCCGGACAATCTCGATAACTGATGACCGCTCGGTCACGACTTCTGGAACGTTGAGGGTGAGAGTGAAGCCACCCTTAGACTCCTCCAGAATGCGCGGGCGAAGCTCGTCGATACGCATATCGCTCGACTGGGCGTGGAACACGGCTTCCCCCTTGTTGACGATCGTTGTCCCGAAAGCCCGGAGCCAGAAGATGGCGAACCGGGTTTGCGGGTCGAAGGTGTCAAGGGGTAGTTCGTCCACCTTGAAGGCATGAGCGTCGACGACAGCGCGGCGGCCAATGGCTAGGAGGTACTCCAAGTTGGGTTCGGATCCGTCTGGACGTTGGATGGAGCTGTACCGCCCGACGACTTCCATGGCCGGGCCGAAGGCTGCCATCAGCTGGTCTGATAGCGCCAACTCCCAGTGGTCCCACTCCGTGGTCCGTTTGCGTACCATCTCGGCGATCTCCCGCTCGACTTGAGCGGCGGTGGCTGATCGACGCGCCTGAGAGGCGACTCGGCATCCAATGGTGATCGTGACCCTGATTGAGGCGACGCCGGTATTTCCCGACTCGGTGCGCGCCGGCCAGGCCGAAGTCACGACGAAACCAGCGTCACGCAGTGCCCCTAATAGCCGGCGCCATGCCTCGGGATCTGAGTGCCCGAAGACTACCGTAAGCACCCCGCCGGGCTTGAGAACTCGGCGCATCTCCTCGAACGCCACAGCAAGCTGCTTCTCGTACCATTCGGCCGTGCGGTGGTCACTGGGAGCGCGGCCCTGCTTGACGACGATCTCTTCGCTCTTGTCCTGCAATCCCAAGGCGTCCCCAGGACGTCCGAACAGGTCAGGGACAATGTCGAAGAGACAACGTCGGAGCCACACGTAGAAATAGTCCGAGACGTCCGCGTAGTTGATCATCTCGTAGTACGGAGGGTCAGTCACCACAGTGTCGACCGTTCCGTCGCGGTACGGAAGGTGTATCGCAGAGGTCTGTCTGAAGCGACCGGGCTCCGCTAGGTGTGAGAGTCCACCAAGGTGCTTATTCAGCGGCCTGAGAAGGCTGGCCGCGAGTGATCTCCACGTACCCGGGCCCGCTCCCGGACCAGTCTCGAACCAATCGAAAGCGAAGCTGATCCCGCTTTCGTTTGTGAAGAGATCGCCGATCCCGACCGCTGGACGGTCACCGTAAGCTTCCAATCGCGACCCGCGTGTGGCCCGCCGCAATCTGCGGACGAGGTTCGCCGAGGCGTAAGCCGCGAGGGCGGCAGCGTAATCCTCCGAGATGCCCGCAGCGATCGAGTCACGGTGGCAAGAACGAATCGCCCGAGCTGTTTCTACGAATAGGAGGCACTGTCGCGCGTTCATCAGACTCGCGAAGGTCTTGAACCCGTAACCAGTTGCGTCGATCGTGCTGGCATTTCCTGGCGCAATCTTCTCCGTGGGAGCTCCAGGGATGTCCCCGAACGGAAGAAGCGATTCGAGATCCACGCTTACTGCGGCG
Source organism: Acidimicrobiaceae bacterium (assembly GCA_003151475.1). Taxonomy (GTDB): domain Bacteria; phylum Actinomycetota; class Acidimicrobiia; order Acidimicrobiales; family UBA8190; genus Palsa-661. The sequence continues at coordinate 21,836 of PLXQ01000034.1, forward strand.
GTTAGTTCCTCCGGGCGAAGTGTCCTGAATACCTTGCGCTCGACCTGGCGGGTGCGCCCCCTCGCACTGGGAACCTCCACGGTCGACAGATCAGCCCCTACAACTGGAGCGTCTTCGTACTGTCCTGCGAATCCCTTGGCCTTGACTGTGTCGAGAGGGTGGACATGATCGCAGTACGGGCAGCGGGCGGATTTCCCGCGGCGACCTTCCGCGGCGGCGAACGTGGGTACCCCGCTCGGGATCCCGTCCTCAACGGTGGCCTCCCAGGTCTTGCTCCTCTGGTCGACGACGAGCAGCAGACTCTGACCTTGATCGCCCGTGGGTTGGTAGGGCTTCCGAAGAGCTAGTGAACCAAGCAGGGGGAATCGTCCTTGGCATTCGTCGCAGGGGATCGTGATGGCCCACAGATAACCCCACGGATAGCTCCCATCAGAGTTCTTCGGGTAGTAGCTCGATACGGACGACTCGAGGCGACGGTCCACCTCCGCGAGAAAAGGGCGCAAGTCCTGGATGAGCTTGGGCTCACCACTTGACTGGGCGAACAGCGATGCGTCGTCCGACTCGATGGCGTGGCCGTCGGCCAGGTCGAAGGGCACGTCCGGCTCTCTTGTCCAGTCGCGCAGCGGCCAGTCCGCGAGCAGACGAGAGGCCAGCGCTGCCACCGGGGAGAGATCGAGTCCGACGGCGCGCAGGCCAATCCTGGCCGCTTCGAGCGGAATGATGCCCCGTCCGGAGAAGCAGTCGAGGACGACGGGTCGCTGGCCTTCGACATCCGGGATCAGTGATGCCAGCGCGTCCAGTGTCGCCCAGTCGCCGGTGAGGACTGCGCTCGTCACGAGTTGACGCAACTCCTCATCGCCATCCTCAGAATCCTCGATCAGTAGGGAACACAGCACAGCGGCACGTGCCTGAGCGATGGGTCGTGAGGCGAACCAGGTGAAGATGGCTTTCTCGTTCTGGCCGGACCCGGCGGGCGAGCCGCAGGCCTGATCGACCGCTGCAACGGGGAACCAGCGCTCGATGAGCGGGGCTGTGCCGTTGGAAGGTTTGGCGGTCATTTGGTCTCTCCCGTGAATCGACGCAGCTGGCTGACGGGGATCTGAAAGCGCTCGATGAGGCGCGGACCGCCGCTGAGCGTACCGGCGGGATCCTGAACCACGGCGGTCAAGGTCGGATCGCTGAAGCAGTGTGTAACTACATAGAGCCAGTACTCGGATCCACGCTGCATCGCCTGGGCCCACTCGTTTGATTCGAGGGTGACTGGACCGAGGTCGGTGAGTTGCCCCTTGACCTCGACTAGGCGCTGCTCCTTGGTGGTGCGGTGTTTGGCGAAGAGGTCGTACCCGAGTCCGGCCGTCTGGCGATCGTCCACGTCGAAGCCCTCTGAGGTGAGGCGGGCCTTGACGAGTTCGATGGCAGGGAGCTCACTGTCGGGGTCGTACCCGATGTCAGCGAGCAAGGCGCCTGGGTGTACATCGACCCAGCCGATGAGCTGAGGCGGAGACGCCGTGACCGCCTCGGCCCGCGCCAAGTCGTCGAGTCGGCTCCGACGGTCCACCTCGAACTTCTCCCGAGCCAAGACTCGCTGCTCTTCGGGGAGCTCTCGCAACTGGCGTTGCCAGCGGGCCCGCAGCGCTTCCAGGTCGTCCCTAGCGCGGCCAACCCACCGGGCCTGTTCGTCGGTCGCTTTGCGCTGCTGTTCGATAACGTTGGTCTCAGCTGCTTCGGCCACCGTGACCCGGGAGCCCGGTGCGGGCCGAGTGGCCACATCGGGAGTCGGGCGGAGGTTAGCGACGGCGGTCCAGTCGACTGGAAAGGCCGAACCCCCCGAGTAGCGGATGAGGAATGGGCTGGGCCGCGCCGTCTTGGTGACGCCGTCATAACTCTGGATCTCGGTGGAGAAGAGGAAGAGCGTGTAGGCGGTGGTCGAGGCCTGGTCAACGACGGCCGACCCCCTGTAGAGCTCGGGGCCGAAGCGCTCCGCACAGTAGCCAAGCAGCTGGCGAAACGAGTCCTCCGTTGGCCCGATGGTGACGATCGAGCCAAGCTCCGCTCCCGCCGCGCGCGCGGCGGCGGTGGCGCTTCCATCCACCGAGACCAGCCGGCTCACCTCACCCCCCAGGGCGGCAGGGAGCATCTGGGTCGCACGCACGGTGAGGATGCGCTCGGCAGGTCCGGGCCCTACCTGCCACCCCGCTGCGGCGGCCAAGTTGCGAAGGAAACCCTCGACCATGACGGGGTTTACGGCTTCGAGGCGGTCGACAGCGAAGCGGGCCTGGGCCTCGCTCAGGTCGGTCGGAGTACGCAGGGCATCTTCCTCGGACGCAAGTTCTCGAGCCTGCTGGACGAGGGTCTCCGTCGACGGCACCCGCTCGATGGCATCCACACCTCGGTATGCGTCGGCGAGGGCAGCTGCGAAGTCGAACCCGGCTCGTGCCGCGGTGGCGTCCATGAGGTCGAACATCCGGCCGTCGAGCGCTTCGGCCGCCGCATCCAGGTTGCGCAGCAGCACCTCCTGGACGTGTCCCTCACGGGTTGCTGGGGCCACCAAGTGGTAAATAAACACTGGGTTTAGCTGGCCGATGCGATGCAGACGGCCAGCGCGTTGTTCGAGCCGTACCAGGCTCCACGGCACGTCCCAGTCCACCATCACGCTCGCCGATTGGAGGTCTATGCCCTCACCGCCGGCATCCGTCGAGACCAGTACCTGGTAGCGCCCGGCGAGGAAATCTTGCTGGAGCTGGTCCCGTCGGTCCTGGGCGGTGGCTCCGCTCAGCAGTTCTGTGCTGAACCCCGCGTTCAAAAAGAGCCCTTCGAGCCATTTCGCGGTGTCGGTGAACTCGGTGAAGACGAGGAGCTGCCCGGACCCTGGACGCAGCTCATGCCGAGAGCACACATCGAGGACTGCATCCCACTTCACCGGGAGCACTCCGCTGCGGAGCCAGCGTTCGAGGCTGTCCAAAACGTTGTCGAGGGCTTTCAACTCCCCGCGGCGGTCTCGGCTCTTCTCCGCAATGATGGAGTCCTCGGCCTGGGCCCAGGACTCGTCATCATCGACGGCGGCGTCGAGGAAGCGGGCATCATCGAACCCTTGGGGCGCGGGTGGTGCGACCTGCCCGGCTTGAGCTCCGGAGAGTGCCTCCCGCCGCCGCCGCAGCGTTTGAACCGCGGCGGCAATGCTGGAAGCCGCCCGCTTGCCGTAGATGCTGCGTGCCAGCGTCGATCTGACGTCGTACCACTCGTCGACATAACCGAGGACCGCATCGTAACAGTCGAGCTCATCCTTTGGGAGGGTGACAGTAACCGTCTCCGAGTAACGGGGTTTGAAGAGAGGTTTACCGTCGTGGTCTCGCAGATCTTCCTTCATTCGGCGTAGGAAATGCAGCTGCGCGGGACGAAGACGCCGCTCTGGCTCGGTGTCGCCGGGGCCGGCGGTTATGGGATACATGTCAGGGTCGAGGGTGTTGAGCAAGCACTGGAAGTACCACTCCTTGCCCCGATGCGGGGTTGCTGTGAGCATGAGCAGATGGTGGGCCACCTTCGCCACCTGCTGGGCCGCGCCGAGGTACTGCGATGTCGGGGTCAGGCGGTGCGCCTCATCGAAGATGGCCAGTGACCACGATGCTGTCGAACCCGCGACCTTGCGCAGCACGTCAGGGTTGTGGGTTAGCAGGTCGACAGAGACCACCCAAACGTCTACGTCGTCACGCAATGGCCGGGGACTGCGGGCGACTGCCGAGTCGATGCGCTCAGCGTCGATGCCGAAGTAGCGCCACAGATCTGCCAGCCACTTAGTCACAAGGTGTGCGGGCGGGACGATGAGAACCTTGCCAGGGACCACGCGCCGGCGTCGCCCTTCGGCGATGTACATCCCCGACATGATGGTCTTGCCGGTGCCGGGCTCGTCGGCCAGCAGAAAGCGGAGCCGCGGCTGAGGCAGCATGTGGACAAAGACTGCCTCGTCCTGGTGGGCATACGGACGGACCGGCTTGGTGGCGGTGGCCGCCGAGCGGATGCGAGGCGTAGCCCACTCCATCCACTTTCCCCACAGGCCGGCCACCGCCCCCGCAGAGTCGCCGCCTCCGTCATTACTCGGCTGACGGGCCGCTTCGACCTCCTCCACCGAAAGCGTCACCTGGTTGAGCCCAGCGGGACCCTTCAAGATGAGATCCACGCGGTCGGCCCGTTCATCGAGCACGCTCAGCACCTCGACGAGATCCCCGCCCCAGTAGAGGCGGTCGCCACGCTCTACCACGCTCCGCCTCCGGAGCAAGGGGCGGTGGTCGGCGTCCTGGCTGGAGTCATCGTCCATACGGTGACATCGGCCATTCGGGGACATCGGTCAAGTTCAGTGTGGCCACGCTTGGGATGGCGGTCGCCGGAAGCCGGAGGCCGCCTAGGCCGAACAAGGCTGAGCGAAGGGCGAGTCATCCTGTCGCTCGGGGCGACCTCCCGTCCGCTGAACATGGTGCGATGAGCCTACTGAGATAGGCGGCCACTCAGCGTGACTATTTTGTACCACCCTCCGGCCTGATCCCAAGAAAGCCTGGCAGGGCGAACCCGTCGGGAAGCACTGTCTGGTTGAACGCCTGATTGGCCATGCGGTACGGGGTACTCCCTCTTCGGAAGCTTGGACGCTTCGGCGATCGTCCAGGCGAGGCGCTTCAAGTACCAAGTCGTCACGGGAACAGTGTCGTAGGGGGCATTCTTGTTCCAGCCCAACTTGGTCAGAGCAAGCACCTTCAGCGGCGGATCGGCGCTGCAGTCGAGTCGCCTTCCATCTCCATGCGAACGGCAACAGACTCGACTTCATCAACCTGTTCAAGTAGACGGCGAAAGATATCAAGCACCAGAAAAGACATGTCAGCTCCGTCAACCGGCGAGCACGAGAACCCGATCTGCCAACCCACATTGCTCACCTGCAAGGGTGGGACGAAGACGCTGTGCGGACGATTCTCAAGCGACTGGGAAGCCGGGTCGAGGTGGTTATTGTTGGCGAACACGACGAAGTCATTCTGGCTACCGGGGTGCGGCATCGTGGTCGTCACTAAGAGGCCTGAAGCGACCTGGCATCTCTGACACCGGCTGTCTACGACACGATCCACCGAACTAGCCGTCAGGGTCTCCGCCAACTTGTTTAGGCAAATTTGGCAGAAGGCTCTTACACCGCTTGACGAGTGGGAATCACGGCATCGTCATTGTCTAGGACGACGACGCCATCATCAACTGGCGAAGTCGGTTTATGGAGGGCTTTGTAGAGGTCGATAGTGGCCGTGTCCAGATCAGCGACGGGATCGCCGTCTATAGCGAGCAGCGAGTGGAGTTCCTGCCAGATCCTCTGAATACCAGGGTTGTCTCCCGCTGCCCGGAGGAGAATGCGCCAAAGACCTTGGTCGTAGCGATTGGCGAGTTGCCCTTGGCGGACGGCCCACGTGGCGAGCTGCAAATCGTCGACAGATAGGGCATGTTCTCCGAGAGCGGCGGCGGCGTCTGTGATGTCGTCGGCGATGACGTAGGAGATTCCAGCGGCGGACGTCCACGCCTCGGGGTTAGCGCCGAACGGGATCCCTCGGACGAGGGACAGCGCCGTCCGGAGTTCTTCGGGCTGTTTGCCGGCTGCGAGGGACCGAAACATGGTCCAGTCTGTGCCTACGCGGTCGGTGAGGGTGAATCGCTGAGTGGTGCGGTCATACGCGAGGAGGCATGGATCGCCAGTGATCGCTTCCAGGGAGCGCCGGGTTAGGAGAACGAGGTTGCGGACGTATCCGTCGCTCAGGGCCTTGTCGGGCGAGATGTCGGTGAGCCAGTCGCCTCGGGTAGCGCTCCCGTCGTGGGCGGCGAGGTAGACGAGAAGCTCGACAACTCGTCGCGCCTTCGTCCCCGCTGTCGCGGAGACGGCGTCGAGGAGGTCTTGAGGCGCGCCGCCTCCGATAGCGATCGTAGGTTCTCCGAGTATGCCGAGGGTGATCGGCCCGGTTGGCGGGGAGTCGATCGGCGCAACCCTGGCCGTGAACTGCCCGTACGGCTCGTCGTCGGGTCGGGCGTCGGCCGGCGCTTCGGCGAGATCGAGGAGTGCTTCGACCTGAGCGAGCGTCTCATTCGTGACGAGCGCCGGTTCGACTGTGTCGAGCTGGTGATCAGCGAGGGTCGGTGCGGCAGGGTCGACGATGAGCCCGGCACCAGCCGGTGCGACAGGGCCAGCGGTCACCAGCCGGAGGCCCGCCGTACGGGCAGCGAGCTCGGCGAGCTGGCGGGTGACCGACGCCGCGTCGACAAGGACGACGGCGTCCTCGCCTGGCCGCAGACGAGCAAGGGCGGCGTCGAGTTCGTCGGTGACGATGCCCCTGTCGAGCCGGTCGATCACGCCGTGTCCGACACCGACGGCGACAACGGTGCCAGCCGCTGATGCTGTCGTACCGGCGAGCTCGGCGCCGATGGCGGCCAGCGTGCCTGGAACCTGCCCGGTCTCGACCCGGATGTGGAGGCTGCCGTAGTGGTCGAGGTTGACGAGCATCGTGCCGCCGATACCGGAGCCGACGGTGACGAGAGCGAGCGGCACCGGGTCGCTCACGACGGTGTCGTGCAGAGCGCCCAGTTCCGTGTCATAGGGGAGGTACCAGACGGTCGGCTCACCGGGCCGTCTCTCGAAGGGGGCGGGGGGACCACCGGCCTCGGGGGTGACGAGGATCTCGAGCCCGTGGTCGAGGACACGCACTCCCGTGACCTGCGGCCGTGGCGCGCCAGCGCTGTCGGCACTGTGGGCGAGAAGGTCGGGAAGGCGGGTGAGCCAGAACAGGCTGTCGGCCCGGGCGTAGTGGCGGAGCCGCAGCTCGAGGTCGGCCAGCGGGCTGTGCGCTGCAGGCAGGGGAATGCGCATGCCTGGGGCGCGCCGGCCGCTCTGGCGCCGACGGCGTCGGTCGAGGGCGGCGACAAGGCCGACGGCGGCGAGGCCGAAGATCCCGGCACCGATGGCGAGGGTGCCGATGTCGTCATCGTGCGCGACCGCTGGGGCGCGGTGGGTCCCACCGCTCGCGTGCGATCCAGCGGCGCCGTGGTGCGCCGCTTCGTGGTGGTGGACGGCCGGCGCTGTGTGTGCGGCTGGTCTCGGGTTGGTGGGGACGACGCGGGCGGCGGGACGGAGGCGGTGGTCAGCAGCCGGATGGGCCCGGACCTTGGCGGGGATGGAGCTAAGCGCGGCAGGTAACGGGCGGGCGACAGCATGGTGATCGCCACCGGCCGTGATCGGGATGACCGGTGCCGAAGCGGGCGCGCTCGCCGGTGGCGCGGGAGTGGCGGCTATCGGCGGCGCGTCCGCGTCGGGGATGACGAGGACCCAACCCGGATAGATCCAGTGGGCGTCGCCCAGCGCCCCGCCGCCGGGCTGGGGCACGCCGACGTTGGCCTGGTAGATGGCCTGCCACTTGGCGCCGTTGCCGTAGTAGGTGGTGGCGATGCCCCACAGGGTGTCGCCCTCGACCACGGTGTGAGTCACCGCCGCGGGCTGGACAGCACTGGCCGCCGTGGTGTCGGCGGCGAGCTGGATGACCGACACGGGCGCCAAGGTCCGTCCGGTCGGGGTGCCGCGGAGCTGGCCCAGGACCATGACGGCGGTGACGAGTCCGACGGCCGCCGCCTGACCAAGTCGAGGGTGCCACGTGTGCTGCCGGCCCCGGAGATGGACGACCACGGTGCTGGCGACGCAGAGAACGAAGTAGACCCAGGCCAGCCAGCCGAGGGTGGCGAAGAGGTGCGGCCAGAACGAGTCCGGGATCGGACTGCGCAGCGCGTGGCCGATCTGGTTCCCGGTGGGGACGTGATGCGGGAGGGGCCAGCCGACTGCTGCGCCCAGGGCGGCGGGGATGCCGACGAGCCCGGTGGCGAGCACGGCGGCGGCACCGAGACCCTCGGCGATCTGCCGTCGCGTCGGTGGGCCCGCCCGGCGGGTAGCTGTGGACATCGTCATCCTCCCGAGGTGGTGCCGCTCACGTCGGTGGCGGACTCGGTCACGGTGATCTGGAGGCTCCCCACGCCGATGATGCTGAGGAGCTGGGTGGGTTGGCGGTAGCGGATCTGGGCGTAGACGGTGGCGCCCACGACCCACGCCGTACCGGGGTGGCCGGAGGAAGTCATGAACGTCTCCGCCGCGGTGACAGCCGCGGCGGGGTCGAGGGCGACGGTGCCGGCGTGGAGCGCACGGATGTCGATGGAGCCGGCGCCGGCCCGAGCCGCCTGTTCGGCTTCGGAGGCGGCCGCCTGCTTGGCGTCGAGGTAGCGGCCGCCGTCGGCCACCAGGCCGGCCAGGGCCAGGAACATGGTCATGAACACCGCCGTCATGGCCAGGAACTGCCCGTCCTCACCCCGGTGACGACGTGGCCACCAGTGGCCCCGCAGTCGGTGGCCCGTTGTATTCACTATCCCGCCTTCTTGAAATTCGGTTCGAGACAGAGCCGACGTGACAATGAGTTCATGACGCTCCGTTCATGACACGGAAGGGATCGATGTGAGCGGTCGAGGTGGCCGAGAGAGTCTTGGATCCGGGGAGGCCGGGGACCGTCACGTCGGCCAGGCTGGTGACGCAGGTGACGGTGACCGACACCGAGCCGCCGGGGACGAAGTTCTGGGTGTCGGTGGTGACCTGCCGGGAGGGGCAGGTGAGACCGGCGCCGGCCAGGGTGCTCGTCACCGCGGCGATCGCCTGGGCCTGGGCGTCGGCCGGGTTGCTCTGGACCACGGCCGCCTGCACCGCGGCGCGGGCGGCGGACTCGACGTCGCCCTGGGCGGAGTCGATCCGGCCCAGACCGATCATGAGAACGATGACGAGGAGGAGGACGGGGGCCACGATCACCAGCTCGGCGATGGCCTGGCCTTCTTCTGTGCGCATGCGCCGCTGCCGATCAACCACTTGGGCGGTACTCCTGGATGGGGGTGTCGCTGGTGGCCGACACGGTGAGGTCGAGCCAGGGGATGAGGGCCTGGGTCCGTCCGGTGACGGTGACCTGGGCCACATCACCGGGCCCGGTGGTGGTCTTCACCACCGGGCCGGTGAGCGTGCCCGGTCCCGTCATGGCGATGAACTGGTAGGCGGCCTGGGTGCCGGCGGTCTCGGTGGAGCCGTAGTCCGAGGCGAACTGGCTCCCCTGCTCGGCCGCCGCCCGGGCCAGGTGGCTGGCGTGGGACCACAGGGCGAACTGGACGCCGGCGATGACGAGAAGAAAGAAGGCGAAGAGGCAGACGACGAACTCCGCCAACCCTTCCTCCCCCCGTCTCGTCGGCACCCGCCGGTCCCACCGGTACGCGCAGAGCCGTCCTGGGCGCCGGGGTGCCCGGACCGATGGCGTCACGGGGTCTGGATGTCCTTGGCCGTCGTCGTCAGCTTGGTGGTGATGATGCCGACGATGACGATGGCGGCGGCCACCACCAGGGCGGTGACGACGACCCACGAGGCGATCTCGCCGCACTCGTCGCCCACGAGGGGCGTGAGCCGGGCCACGGCGTAGGCGCGCACGAAGCTGAGCACCGCCGCCACCCGTTCGGCGGCGGACCGGGCCTTCTTCTCGAGCGTGACCGCCAGCTGATGGATGCGAGTCCTTGTGGGCATGGGGTTTCCTTTCGGGGTTGTCGTGTCGGGGAGGTCAGATGTGGGCGCCGGTGAAGGCGGCCAGGGCGGGGTAGAAGACGAGAACGCCGTAGCCGGCCATGAGGAGCACTCCCGGCAGGAGCATCCGCTGGGTGGTGGCCTGTGCGGTGTCCTCCAGGGCGGCCGTCTCCTTGAGACGCAGCGACCGGGCCTTGGCCTCCAAGGTGTCGCGAATGCGGGCCCCGTCGCCGGCCTGGGCCATGGCCCGGGCCAGGTCGGCCAGGTCGGGCAGGGCGAAGCGGGTGGCCAGGCGGTCGAGGCCTTCCCACGGTTGTTTGCGGTAGGCCTGGGCCCACAGGAGCGACTGGGCGATCTCGGCCATGGCCCAGTCGGTGGACGACACGCCGGCCGCCACCTCGAGGGCGCTCGACCACCCCATGGCGCCGGCCATGGCCATGGAGACGAGGGAGGCGTAGGTCGAGAGCGAGTGGCAGAAGGCGCGCCGGCGGCGTTCGGCGGCCTTGTGGAGGTCGACGAACGGGGTGACCACGCCGGTGGCGCCGAGGACGAGGGTGGCCACGGCCGGGATCTCGAGGCCGACATGGACCCGGACGGCACCGGCGGCGGCCCACAGCGCCGGGCCCAGCAGTGCCAGCCCGGTGGCGTAGCCGACGACCTTGACGGCGAAGGTCTCCGTGGCCATGCCGGTGATGGCCAGATCGGGCAGGACGATGTCGGCCAGGCGCGGCACCTTGGCCACGTTGGTGGTCACCACCTGCCCGCAGATGCGCCGAGCCCCGCCGACCCCGTGGGCGACGACGTCGGCCGCGGCCGGTGCGTGTTCGCCGGTGAGGCGGCCGAGGGCGGCCCGCAGGGTGAGCGGCGGCGGAAACAGGCCCCACAGCACGACGGCGAGGCCGGTGCCGAGACCGAGCCCGGCCACGATGACAAGAACCATCTACGTCCCCTCTCTGCCGGAGCCGGCCTCGCCGTCGAAGAGGCGGGGCATGGGGGCGGGACGCGACAGCCGGTTCATGGACCAGAACCCGGACGCGAAAAGTCCCGCCACGCAGAGCAGGGCCAGCTGCCCGCCAGGGCTGTCGAAGGGTCGGAAGTAGCCGTGGCCGACGAGGAGTACTCCGAGGGTAAACGTCAGCGTGACGGCCATGACCAGGCGCATGTCGCGCCGGGGTCGGGCCCGGGCCACCTCGGTGCGCTGCCACACCGCGATCTGGTCGCGGGTGTTGGCCGCCGCGGTGGCCAGCAGGCTCTGGAGGTCCGATCCGCCGAAGCGGCTGGCCAGGATGAGCGGGGCGATGGCCTCGTCGACCGCGGCGTCGCCCAACTCCAGGGCGAAGGCGTGCAGCGCCTTGTCGAGGGGCACGCCGCTCTTGATACGGGCCACGAGACGCACGACGTTGGGCTTCACCGCCGCCGGTGCGCCCGCCACCGTCGACTCGATGGCGGCCAGGAGACCCCGGTGGGCGGCGACGCTGTCGCGCAGCGCCTCGATCCAGGTGGCCAGGGCCTCCAGGCGCCCCACCACCCGGTGCGACGTGTTGGGCTGGAGGGCAGAGCGCAGCGTCCAACCCACGGCGCCCCCGATGGCGGCGCCCACCGGCCAGTGGGTGATGAGCCCGACGACGAGAGCGAGCGCTACGGCACACAGCGCCGCCTGGCGGTTGGCCGGGTCGAGTCGCTTCACCATCGACACCCGCCGCACCGGCGAGGCGGTCGACCACAGGCCGCCGACGACGAGGGCCAGCCCGGCGCCGATGCCGGCGCCGATGAGAACGACGACCGGGGTCATCGGCCGTAGACCTGGAGGGGGGCGTCGTAACCGAAGTCACTCAACCGGTCGCGCAGGCCCGGGGGCATGCCCAGGTGGTGGACGGCCGGGCCACCGCCGGCCGGCTCGGCGAAGATCTCGGTGGAGATGACGTGGGGGCCGTCGGCGTCCTCCACCACCCGTACCGACGACACGTAACGCCGGGCCAGGCCGCTCGAGTCGGGCCGCTTGCGGACGAAGACGACGAGGTCCAAGGCCTGGGCCGTGAGCTGGGCGGCGGCGTTGTCGGTCAGGTGCTTGGGCGACTGGCCGGCGTAGGTCTTGATCTTGGAGAAGGTCCCTTGGGTCGAGTCGGCGTGAATGGTGCACATCGAGCCGGCTTTCCCCGCCGTCATGGCGTTCAGCATGGGGACGATCTCGTCGCCGAGCACCTCGCCCACGATGACCCGGTCGGCGTCGTGGCGGTTGGCCCGCTGGACGAGGTAGTCCATGGACACGGCCCCTTGGCCCTCGGTGTTCGCCTCCCGGGTCTCCCACGCCACGCAGTCGGGGTGGCGGTGACCCAGCTCGTGCAGTCCGAGCTCGTAGGACAGCTCGATGGTGATGATGCGGTCGGCGGGGTCGGCCTCGGCCGCCAGGGCGCGTAGCAACGTGGTCTTGCCGGCGTCGGTACCGCCGGACACGATCATGTTGAGTCGGACCCGCACCGCCGCCCGCAGGAAGCTGACCAAGTCGTCGGTGAGCGAGTCGGCCAGGTCCGAGAGAGTGGCGTCGACCAGGCGGTGACGCCGGATCGACACGCACGGCCGGTCCGACACCTCGATCATGGCCGACAGCCGGTGGCCGCCGGCCAGATGGAGGTCGACGATGGGCTTGGCGCTGTCGATACGGCGCTCGCCACCGGTGTGATGGGCCCTCGCCGCGCGCTGGACGAGCTCGACCAGGTCCTCGTCGGAGTCGGCCACCGCCTCGACCTGTTCCTTCACACCGTCGGCCCGCTTCACCCACACGGTGTCGCAGCCGTTGATGTTGATGTTCTCGATGTCGTCCTCGTCGAGAAGCAGCTGCAGGCGACCGAGGCCGAGCTGGGTGGCCACCAGCCGGCGCACGATCTGCTCCTCCTCCTCGGCCGTCGGGGTGGGCACGGCCCCGTCGACCATGGAGCGGGCCGCCTCGTCGATGGCTTCGCGGGCCAGCTTCTCCACGAACGAGCGGCGCTCGGCCTCGCTCATGCCGGCCACGCCGTAGCGGACGATCCCGTCGGCCACGTGCTCTGCCGCATACAGCTCCAGCTCTCGGCGTTCGCTGTCGTTCACGGGCGTGCCTCCCACTTCGATCCGGCTCCCACCGGCGACCGCTCGGCCGAGGGCAACTCAGGTGGTCGGGCCATGAGCTCGTCGATGGCCGGGAGCGGCTCGTCGAAGGCCACCCCCGACGGCAGCGCCTCCGGTACGGCGTCGGTGGTGGCCGACGAGGTCACGGGCAGTTCGTCGATGCCCAGCTCGGCGGCGAGGGCGGCGGCCCATCGCAGCAGCCGGGTGCGTTCGAGCTTCTTGACGCTGCGCCTGTTGCCCAGCGCGGCGGCTGCCGCGGCGTCGTCAGGCATGGCCAGGCCCACGGTGACGTCCAGCGTCCGGGCGATGTCGTCCGCCGGGTAACCGTCCGAGCCGGTGCGGACGACGAGGAGCCGGCGCCCGCCCATCCGGGCAAGGATGCCCGGGAGGGCGTCGCGAAGGTGGACGATCGACTCGAGCGTGGACTGGCTCAGGACCACCAGGACGTCGGCCACTTCGAGGACAGCCCCGACGCCGCCGGCAAACCCGGGGAGCAGGCGGCCGACGTCGGCGACCACGTCGGCGTCGAGCCCGGCCAGGGCCTGCGCCACTGGCGGCCAGGCGTTCTCGTTGGCCATGGCCTGGCGCACCCCCGTCAGACCGAACAGGACGGGAAGGCCACCGGGGAGCCGCTGCGTGTGGGCCCACACGGCGTCGGGCGTGAGGGTGCGCCGTGCCGCGGCGAAGAGCGACGCCAGGCCACCGGTCACGGTCGAGCCGTAGCGGGCGGCGAGGTCGCCGCCGAAGGGGTCGGCCTCGACGAGAAGGACATGGCGCCCGGCCGGCCAAGCGGCGGCCAGGGCCGTGGCCGCCGTGGTGACGCCGGGCGATCCCTTAACCGAAGCGAGGGCGACGACGGTCACCGGCCCCCCTCGGAGATGAGCGCCAGGCCGACCTGGTCGGCCGCTGCGTAGGAGGTGATGGTCGAGGCGTCGGCCCCGGGGACCTCCAGTGACACCGACGCCTGGTACTGGCTCTGGTCGGTCGGGGCCGGTCCCACGGCGAACACGGTGGCCGAGGCCACGAGAGTCGAGCCGATCGCTCCCCCCACGGTCGAGCCCTGACCGGGCTGGGGGACCGCTATCACTTGGACGGTGTCACCGGCCACCAGAGGCACCGACGGCATCTGGTCGCCCTTCATCAGCATGCCGACCACCTGGTCGCCGCTGGCCAACTGAGGCCCGACCGACAGCATCTGTTTGACCATGACCTGGCCGGCGTAGACGGGGGTGTCGAGCTGCTGACCGACGAGGACCGACGACCCGGTGGCCGACATGGCCGTGATGTTCCCCGAGGCGGGGATGGAGGCCGTCCCCAGATCGCTCGGGGTGAGGACGGTTCCCGCCGGCAGCGTCTTGGCGGCGATGACGACCGACACCCGCTTGGCCGAGGACTGGAACACCGCCCCGGCGATCGCCGCGCACACGAGCACCAGCGCGATCCCGAGGCCGACCTGCCAAGGACGGCGCTGGGTGGTGCCGGCGGACAGCCGCAGCCCGCCCCGGGTTTCTGTGATCGGCGGTGAGGAGAAGGCCGACCGTGAAGGCGCTGTCACTGTGGTCATGGGAGCTCCCGTTCTCAGTTGTTGACGGACTCGATCTGGGCAACGCGCAACGAGGACGATCCAACAGTGGTGAGGCTGGGCAACACACCGGCCGAGCCGTTCGGTCCCGCCCAGGCCACCGTCCACGTCACCGTGGCGGTGACCGTGAAGGCGTCGTCGTTCGGGTTTCCGTCGGGGCTGGTTTGACCCGCCGAGGTCGTCGTGTAGGTGTGCGAGCAGTTCGTCGACTGCGCTTCGGCGCTCAGAGCCGAGTTGTACGCGGTACCGGGGCCGTCACAGGTAAAGGTGGATCCGTCACCGGTGGTCCACGTGACATAGGCCGGGCTGGCAGTGGCGGCTGCAGTCACGCACCCCCCGGCGTTGCACGCCTGCGCCGAGGTCGTGACGGCGTGCCAGATCGCCGGCGCGATACCCAACCACTCGGCCAGGTTCACGTAGCCGGTGGCCGACGGGCTGAGCGCCGGTGACGGAACCGGGAGCTGGAGCTCGCTGGCCGCCTTGGCGCCCGCCGTCGCTGGGTCCGGCGGTGCGGCACCGGGAACCTGCCCGTCGCCGAACCACTGCACCCCGGTCCCCATGCCCTGGGTGCTGCCCTGGACACAGAGGTCCACGTACCAGGCACCGGGCTGGACAGCACCGGCGGGCGGAGGGCCGCCACTGGCACCGGGGAACTCGACTGAGTAGGGGACGTAGTCGGGACACTTCGGCTGGGTGCTTCCTCCGCCGCCGCTCGAATCCGATCCCCCGCCGCCGCTCGCCGATCCCGGATTACCACCGACCCCTGAGCCGCATGTCACGGTGGTGCCCGAATCGGTGCAGCCACCGGTACTGCCACCGGCGAAGGCCGTACCAGTCAGTACCGCCGCCGAGACGGCGGTGACAAGAACCACAATGCCGACCGCTCGACGCGCCGTCGCCGTCAGCACTTCGATACCGATGTCGTCTTGAAGGCGGTGACCTTCCACGAGCCATCCGCTAGCTCGAGATCCCAAGTGCCGCTTCCCCCTCCAGCGCCTCCGTCGAGAGTGGCCGGGCCGGGTTGGCCAGCGGCCGTGGTGGTACCTGAGTCGTAGATGCAGCCCGTGACAACTGCAGTGGTCGCAGTGAGGGACGAGACCGCCGGATGGCCGAGGTTGTAAGTCGTGGGGCCGTTCAGCTGACCCTGCTTCACCCCAACCAGGAACTCGTCCTCTGACTTCAGGGCAGTGCCGCTGAAGTAATCGGCGAGCTTGGGCCACAAATCGGCGCTCGTCTCGCCTGCCACCAGGTCGGCTCGGTCCTGTTGCCAAGGCCCCTGCAGGTAGCTGTAGAGCGTCTGTTGAGCGGACTCCCACGCATCGAGAACAGCCGTCTGTGCGGCGCTCACCGGTGCTGACGTGGCGGTGGATGTTCCGGTCGGCGCGGTGGTCGTGCTCGTCGAACCGGGGATGTTCGGATGGGTGTGAGGAGTGGAGGATCCCGAAGAGCAACCGGCCGTGGCCACTGCTACCGCGAGGGCCGCCACCCCAGTCACCGTCCTCCGCAGAATGGCCAGGGCCGAGGCCATTTTAGGCGTCACCCTTGCTCTCCTCTCGTCAGCGGGTCCCGCTGGTGGGCGCCGTCAGCCCCACGTCGAGACGCGTCCTTGGAGGGGGATGATGAAGGGCCGACGTCACCCTGAACGTCACCCTCCGATGCCGGACAGCGGAATTTTGAAGTTCGTCGCCGGCTGATCGAGTTCGCTCGAGTGGCGTCGAGCAACAAGCGCGAACCCAATCCCCAACTGCTCTTGTGGAGCCCCGAGATGGGCCGACGACGTCACCCTGAGCGTCAGTTCCGTCGTCACCCTCCCAGCTCAGCGGCATGATTCCAACATCCGCCTCTGGAGCCGCCCGGCCGACCACAATCCGGCCCGGCCGTGCGAAATGGTGTCCAGGGTGACGTTCGGCGCTGGCAACTTCGAGTCGCAGGTGACGAAAGGTCGCAGATTCCGACAGAGCTACTTCGGCTTCGTTTGATCGACGGCCCGCCGAAGCGCCTGAGCGATGAACTGGGTCAGGCTCAAGGCACGAGCCTTGGCCGCCTCCCGGACCTCCTCTCGGAGAGTGCGTTCGAGCCAGAACGTGACTCGAACGTGGCGCTGCTCCCACGATTCCCCTCCAGGCTCCTGAATTCCCGACTCGCCCGGTCGACGAATGCCGGACGTGCGCCTCGTCGTGTCGGTCATGACCGCTCCCTTTCAGCTGACGTGTTGGTTGGCAGATTCCCCCCCGCCTCGTGAGCCGCATGCTCCCCACAATAGCGCAACCGCACACGGTGTGCTGCACACCGTGTGCGCCAGGCGGGAACTGAACTCACGAGCTGCGGCTGTGGAGTGGTCTGGCCGGGGGTGACGTTGCGGATTTCGGGGTGACGTTCTGCCCTCGCTACGAATTCGAGAGGTGACGTGACGGGGTGATGTTCAGGATGACGTCCGTCCGGACCATGAGAGGGGCCGGGGCACGGTGCCCTGGCACCGAACCAGGGAGGTCCCGTGCTCGCTCAACACAGGAGCGTCATATCGTGGTCGTCGCTCATCGGCGAGCGGACGCCGGGATCGCACGGGGCGCGTTCAGCCGCCCGGCGCCGAGTCGTGGGGGCTGAGACCTCCGCCACTCCCGATCGTCCCTGCATCATCGGGCAGCCAACATGAGCATCGCCTCAAGCAGCGAGAACGACAAGCTTGCCGCAACCGACTTGATTTCGATACCCGACGCCGCCGTCCGGATCGGCCTGCACGCCGACACGCTCTACCGGCTTTGCCGGACCGGTCAGTTCCCCCCAGCCATCCAGATCGGCTCTCGGTGGAGGGTGTCGGTGCCGCGGCTGGAGCGGTACCTCCACGGCGACGTCGTGGATTCGTGAGAGCCGTCGGAGACCTCACAAAAGAGACAGATCGAACGCATGCTCAACGGGCGACCCCGAAAGACCCTCGAATGGCTCAAGTCCTGTGAGAAGCTGGCTGAGCTAATTGCGGCGGCCGGTTGAACCCGCTCCCCCATTGACTCTCGGCATCGTATGACTTCCCGACAAGCGCCGGGACTCCGCTACGCAAACTGCACAAATTCCGCGTGAGGACGCCAAGTAGCGTCGTAGTTGGCGAGAACATCTGCCAACCTCTGTCGATGTTGCGGCACCGGGACGATTAGGAGGAATCGACACGAGCCTCGCCGACCCACAACAGCTCCTAACGGAGTAAAGCCCGTTCCGGCGCTCAGCGTGCGGAGGCACGTTTGTACCTGGCTTGCTACCCCACCGGGCTGTCTATTTGCGTGCTGGTAGACGATGATGCTCTGGCCTCTGGTGCTGTAGTCACTAAGCTCACTCATGAAGGCGTATTTCTCTCTTCTAGAGACCTTCGGGTCCCCGCAGACTCCGTTGTCTGGGTCGGCGAAGATCAGATCGACCTCGGCAAGGCGCTCCAACGCTTCGCGATGCCAAGCGCTTCGTTCGGCAGCTGTCCTAGCCGGCGACAGGCGACGTCGGTATGTGAGCGTACCCCCCGGTAGCGCTCCACTCTCCTCAAGTCCCTTCACGTTGCGGTTCCTCGACCGAACAAGGTTGCCGAGCCGGAGGAAAAGATCCGGATCACATTGTTCAAGCGACGGACCATGCCTGTTTCCCGGCGACAAGTAGCCCACGTGCTGTCCGTCCGAATTGTGGAACTCGTCGGGCGCCAGATACCAGTTTACGCCCAGTCGAATTGGCGTAGCGCCGTCGTCTGAACAAAGCCATCGGAGGAGCCCCAGTTTCAGGAAATCTCCGACGTCCCCAGCGTAGCGATCCTCCATCTGTCAACTCCGGCTAAGTCCAGGCAGTATCGAGCTCGAGCGAAGGTGAACCGTAGCGACCACTCGAACCGGGCTTCGAAGGTATTTCAACTGCGGTCACGTCGGCCAGCAATCAGGTCGACTATCGCGGCCACCGACTCTGCAACACTCAGCTCCTCTGTCGGAAGGACCAAAGTCGCGAGGCTCCGGAGTTGTCCGACAGCGCGCTCGGTCGGATGTCTACTCGCGTCCTCGAACGACATAGATCGCTTAACCAAGTCCGTCCTTGCGGAGGAGGCAAACCGACGTGCACGGGTCTCACGACCTGCGTCCAAATAGACAAGGAAGGAATCAGAGAGTACCTCCAGGATAGGAAGCGTCTGACGTCGTGTCCTGACGGAATCCACGATCAGACCTGGGTCGATTTCCAGGCGAGCGTCCAGATATTCGAGCAGCCAGCGCCCTCTCGTCTGTCTGTCGAGCCGAGCGCCTTGATCCTGGAGAGTCCTTCTATCTGGTTGATGGAGTCCCAAGACATCTAAGAGGGCTTGGCGGACACTTACGACCGCCGCGTCGATAGCCGGAGCAAGTTGCTTCGCGACCGCCGACTTCCCGGCACCGATCTCTCCCGAGATGAGGACGCAGCTCATCCCTTAGAGGCGAGACACTTCACCACTCGCCGAAACTGCGTAGCCCTGGTCCTTCAGCCATGCCGACAGGTCGTGCACCGGCGTCTCCACGCTCCAATATCCGTTCTTGAGGTCGACGATACCTTCCGGCAACCGCCCAGAGCGACGCACTTTAGCGTCAACTGGTTTCACAACTCTCAGTCTTCCATGGTCGCGCCGTTGAAAATTTGCCAACGTGCTGTAGCGCGCGATGACCTTCTCCGTGTCCATCTGACCAACGTCTCCTGACGGGTCGAGCCAGTCGCTCTCCATGAGTTCCTGGCCGAATTGCTCCAGGATCCCAAGAGCCGCCGTTCCCTTATCGAGTTTTCCATCCGCTCCGGTGACGAGGCTCGAAGCGAAGCGCTGCAGCTGTTCATAGCGGAGGAGACCTATCCAGGCGAGCCCCTCGACAGTACCGTGCTTGCCTGGGGTGAGGGCTCCGACGACGTCCTCTTCTGTGACTTCAACGTCAACCTTCGATGTTCTGAGCGCCTTAGCCTTTGAGGCGAACGAGGGTGGCAGGGTGAAGATCAGTGCGTCGAAGCGCTGACTGCGACGCACCGCAGAGTCGACCACGTCGATTGCGTTTGTGTTTACGAAGAAGAGCACCTTCTTCTGCGCCCAAAGGCGAGCGAGCCGGGGAAGCATCGTCGTTGTGAAGAATCTCTCCATCGAGTCAGCGCGGTCATCCCGTTGCCGAATTAGTTCATCGATTTCGTCCAAAAGGACGACATGGTGATCCAGTTCCATCAGCTGCCGAAAAATCTCGTCGGCCCGCGCGCTGACTAGGTCTACCCCCCGGTCGAGAAACTGCGCGGGGGTGATTTCAATAAAACTCCACCCTAAGGCCCCGGCCAGCGCCTCGATGAGCGTCGTCTTGCCCGTTCCGGGCGGCCCGAACAGCATCGCTGATCGAGAGTGCAATTTCGTCAACACGGCCTCGTCCGGGTCGATTGAGTACTGCTTGAACGCCTCAATCGGATGGACGAAGAGACTGGCGAGTTGGAGTCCGACTGACCCGTGTTTCGCGTTCCATGTATCGCCCCGCTCTACGAATGTACTTAGGTCACCGGCCGGCTGCCGGACTCCCAAGATTTTCGCTGCTCTTTCCCGAGTCCATATTCCCAACAGTTGTCTAAGACCTTCGAAGAAGCGGAACACGCTTGCCGTAGCCCAGCTTTCCGGTGCTGGACGATTCGGGTGATGGCCTGAGCACCAACCGAGACGATTTCCTTCTGCGTCGAGGGGCCTGGCCGTCTCGACGGCATATTCGTAGCTCCGGATGAGGTTGGGGCAGTACTGAAGTAGGTCACGACGTAGGTTGTCTCCCAACGCGTTGGCCTGCATCGCGAGCGAGAGCAGTTCGGCGAGAGTTTCGAAAACATAGCAGTAGGCGTTTCCTGCTTCGGGGTAGTGGAACAGTGCCTCCCCTCTTGGCCAGACGCCATTTGCGTCTTGCTGTTCGAAGAATGCTTTGAGTCCGGCATTGACGAGGTCGACTCCGAAGCCGGGTCTGTCCGGGAGCGCTTCGGGGCGGGCCATTAGATATCCGCATATTGACCATGCCAGTTGTTGCGGATCGGATCGCCTCGACTTCACCGAATGGAGGGCTATCTGTCGCCCCAAGCTCTTCTCGAACCAAAGCTCGAGAACGTCTCGTTTTTCCTTGAGGTTACTGTTGTCGATTTCCTTCGGGCTCCTGTCGAGGCTTGCTAACGCCCAATATGACAAATAGGCATTGGGTGGATACGCGGAAGCACCTACTCGCTCTTGCTCGTAAATTCCGTCGTGCCCCTTGACCGGCTCGAGCTTCGACCATGCCTCGTCAAGTAGTTTCTTGGCCACTTCCCGCTGCTTTGCGGACAGTGTTCCCGCATGACGAAATATCGGTCCTAGTGATCGCACGCGGCAATAGGTTGTCGCTGCACCTTCACTCTGCCAGTCATCTGGAAATTTGAATGCCTTCGCGGTGAAGCGTCTAAGGACCTCATGAGTGGCGACCGTGTCCTTCTCTTCGGCCATCGTTTGGTCAAGTAGAGACTCGAGACAAGTAAACGTGGTGGTGAGGCGGTCCACCTTCCGTCCTGACGGAGGTCGGGTCGAAGGACCCATCGTGCGGCTAAATGAGTCAGTTCCGCTATCGAAAAATACCATCACGCTCTGATGGTGGAAGACGGCCTGTTCTCGAACTCGAGCTCGCAGGGCGCTCAGTTCATCGAAATCCACGTGAAGTCCTAGGCTGCGCTGGGCCGCCGAGCAAATCGTTCAGCATTCACTTCTTCCTTCTCCGTGACGGCCGACGCCAGATCGATGCCCAGGGCATTCGCGAGGTGGACGAGGTAGAGCTGCACGTCCGCAAGTTCGCTCCCAACCGGAGACTCCCGAAATGGATCATCTCGGCGTAGTCCTTCGTTCTTGCGAACAGCGTGTGCGAGCTCGCCTACCTCCTCGACGAGAAGCAAGAGAGTGTCGCGCGGACTTTCCCGCTCCCACCCACGCTCCTCCGCCACGCGCGCGTAGTACTGCTGAAGCCTTGCAAGTCCTGCACCTGGGTGTCGCGACAACCGAGCGGGGACCTGTTCGAAGCTGTCAACCACTTCAACAATGGAACCAAGCAAAGGATCGGTTGGCGACTGGCCTGCGAATACCGGAAGCCCAATGGCGTGCGCGTAGCCGATCTCCAGCGAGGCGCTGTGGCCCACATAGCCATCCGGACAGAAGAGCCATATGAAGTCGGAAGCCCTGAGTGCGGATAGGTGCCGAGCCTCAATCTGCTCCACCGACTCTTCGAGTTCATGAGGCAGTCTTACGTACTCACCGATCGGATCGACGAAGTCGACTGACTTTGGAGAGAGAACGTCGAAAGTCGCTCTAAGGGAATCGTAGGCCTCTCGGAGCGCCCGAGGCGAGCGCCTGAAACTGCCGCACAGGACGACCCTGAGGCGCTCGGACTTCTCCTTGCTATTTGTCTCCAACTGACCCGGCAGCGTGGCGGTTGACATCTGGTCTCCTAATGTCAATGATTAGCGTTATTGTGTCACGTCCAGCCACCGTTGTCACGGGGTTCAGCACCCCTCACGTCAGCACGCTTACCGGCGTCCCCCCATCCACATTGAGCTACTGGGTGGCGAGGGGACTCGTTTCGCCTTCTCTACGGCCATCGACAGGCCGGCGTGCAACTCGTTGGTGGTCGATCACAGACCTGATTGTCGTCAGGGCTATTAGGGCGCTACGAGAAGCGGGTTGTTCGATGCCGATGCTTCGCAAGGTCAAGGGTTTGGTCGAGGACTGGGGCGAGGACCTTTCTCAGGTTCACCTCTGCTGGACGGGAACGGACATTCTTGTAACCGAGCCCTGGGGGCAGATTCACTCATCACTGAGACAGCCTGGCCAAGGCGTCCTTCACCTCATGGTCATTCCCCTTGCAAAGTGGCATCGTGAGTTGGAGCCCGAAGGGGTTGAGGTCGACACCTTGAGACTCAAGCGCCTAGCAGCGGAGCGGAGCAAACGATTGATGACTCCGATCGAGACAGTCACGATCCGACGACGCGCCTAAAGACGACCCCTCGACCTGTCCAGAAGCACGCCCAGCATCGGCACCCCCACGGCACCTGCGACCGAGACGCGACTTAGCCAGCCACAGCTTGGAGGTGATTGAACATCGGCCGATCCGCTGAGCGAGCTGGAACGAAAAGGGAGTCGTGCCACCAGGTCGGCCATCGTGGCGTCGACGTGTGGACACATCCGGGGTGCTCGGTACTGATCTGGATCCCAAGGAAGCCTTCTCGACGACCAATTATGGAACGGCATATCCTCGGTCCCCGATTCGTGCCAGCCGGCGAGGAGCTCGACTGGCATGCACCCTCTCGCTATCGCGAGTCCCTCGAGCACCTCGAATTCTCCAATGTCGATCACCGACAACAGCTCGACGAATGGCGCCGCAAAAAGAGGTCTTCCGTCTTCACCCTTTCCTCGATGTAACTGGCGAGGATCGGGTTGAGGCTGAATCCACCGCCGACGACCACAACCGGAAACACCGGTCGCGAGAGACCAGAGCAGTCTGTAAGCGCCTCTAGTCCCTGACGAGGTGTTTGGCCGCCGTAGCGTCAGCATTATTGTGCGGCGCTCAGAGCAAGCTGGGCGCTCGGCTTTCACCGGCCGGGTGCCTCGGCAGTCGACTGCTGAGGCCGTCTTGCCCTACGACTTGCCCTATAAAACGCACCGTTCGCCGTCGTGGAGTGTCGTGAACCGTCATGGGCGTCCCTGGTCAGACCGCTTTCCGCCGTCTGGTCCCGTCCGGGAAAACCTTTCGGATCGGATTATCAGTGCTGCGCTCTAACCGGCTGAGCTATAGCCCCGTCTACGAGAAGCGTTCCGCCAACTTCGGATCGCACTCGAGGCCCATAGCGTAGCGTCACCTCGCCGGAACCCAGAAACGCAGATCGGGAGCCTCTGTGGCCGCCTGTTTCACCTTCGGTGTCTGGGCCACGACCAAGACCGTGGCCGGACCTACTCGGCCGCGCCAATCCCGCAGTAGATGACGGCCTGCCGTGTGCTTGTCAGCTCCCAGGACATCGCCGATCTGACCCCCCGCCAGAACCGAAAGGCGCGCTCAGTCCTCGGCTTCCTCGTCGTCGTCGGCGAAGACCGCCGCCACGGCGGCCACCGAGTGGCCGGCGTCGAGGCTCATGAGCCGGACCCCCGTGGCGTCACGCCCCTGTGCGGCGATCTCGCGCACGGCTGTGCGAATGACGACCCCGCCGGTCGAGACGAGGAGGATCTCGTCGTCGAGTCCCGCCATGAAGGCACTCACCACCCGGCCCCGCACCGCGGTCAGCTTGATGGCACGCACGCCTTGGCCACCACGACCCTGGCGTCCGAAGTGATCGGTCTTGGTGCGCTTTCCGAATCCGGCGTCGGTCACGATGATCACGTCGGCGTCGGGCCGCACCACGTCCAGAGAAACAACCTCGTCACCGCTTCGGAGTCGCATTCCCCGCACCCCGGCGGCGTCACGCCCCATGGGCCGGACGTCGTTCTCCGAGAAACGGATTCCGCTGCCGTTGTGGCTGACCATCACGACGTCGTCATCGCCGGAGGTGGCCACGACCCAAACCAGTTCGTCACCGTCGCGCAACGCGATGGCGATGAACCCTTCCCGGCGCGACTTGTCGTACTCAGAGAAGGCCGTCTTCTTCACCTGGCCTTGCTTGGTGGCGAAGGTGAGAAACCCTCCTGAGTCGAAGTCACGGGTGGCGACAATGGCCTGGATGGTCTCGTCGGGCGCGAGAGGCAGGAGGTTCACGACGGCGGTACCACGCGCCGTGCGCTCCTTCATCGGCACTTCGTGGGCACGCAGTCGGTAGACGCGACCGCGGTTCGAGAAGAGAAGAAGGAAGGCGTGAGCCGAGGTGTGCACCAGCTGAGCGACGAGATCTTCCTCTTTGAGTCGCGCGCCCTGGACGCCGCGGCCACCGCGGCCCTGGGTGCGGAAAGACGCGCCCTGGACCGCTTTGATGTATCCCGCCCGCGTCATGGTGACCACGAGCTCCTCGTCCTCGATCAGGTCTTCGACCCCCATCTCGCCCGGGTCGTGCGTAATCCGGGTCCGTCGGGGGTTGGCGTACTTGTTCTTGATGTCGGTCAGTTCCTCAGAGATGACCGCACGCAGCCTGGCCGGATCTCCCAAGATGGCCTCCAGCTCGGCGATCGTCTCGCGCAGCTTGGCCATCTCTTCTTCGAGCTCCGTACGGCCGAGGCGCGTCAGCCGCCCCAGGGTCATGTCGAGAATGTGGACGGCCTGTTCCTCGGAGAACGAGAAGGGCGCAGCCATGAGCGCTTCGCGCGCGGCAGGACGGTCGTCCGAGCCGCGGATGGCGGCAATCACGGCGTCGAGCATGTCGATGGCCTTGAGGAGCCCCTCGACGATGTGCGCCCGATCGCGTGCCTTGCCCAGCCGGTACTCGGATCGCCGGGTGACAACCTCGACCTGGTGCTCAACGTAATGGAAGATGCACTGGGCCAGGGTCAGAGTCCGAGGGACGCCGTCGACCAGAGCGACGACGTTGACACCGAAGCTCGTCTGCATGGGCGTGTGCTTGTAGAGGTTGTTGAGGACAACGTTGGCGTTGGCGTCGCGCTTGAGCTCGATCACCAGACGCGACTTACGCCCGGCTGAGTCGTTCTGGGTCCGGCTGATCCCGTCGAGCTCGCGACCATGGACAAGGTCGGCGATCTTCTTCTCGACCACCTCGACCGACGTCTGGTACGGGAATTCGGTGACGACAATTCGCGTCGCCCCGCGCGTCTCCTCGATCTCGGCCACGGCCCGCATTTTCACGGAGCCTTTCCCCGTCCGGTAGGCGTCGAGGATTCCCTGTCGACCGAGAATGGTGGCCCCAGTCGGGAAGTCCGGCCCCTTCACGAACTGCATGAGGTCGTCCGAGGTGGCCTCGGGGTTTTGGATGACGTGCAGAGTGGCGTCGATCACTTCGCCGAGATTGTGGGGCGGGATGTTCGTGGCCATGCCCACGGCAATGCCCTGCGAGCCGTTCACGAGAAGGTTGGGGAACCGGGCGGGGAGAACGACGGGCTCCTCGTTCGAGCCGTCGTAGTTGGGAACGAAGTCGACCGTCTCTTCGTCGATGCCGGCCAACAACTCCAACGCCAGGGGGGCCAGTCGACATTCGGTGTAGCGCATGGCCGCCGGTCCCTCGTCGGGTCCCGTGCCGCCGAAGTTGCCGTGTCCGTCGATGAGGGGATGGCGCAGACTGAAGTCCTGGACCATCCGGACCAGCGCGTCGTAGATGGCCATATCTCCGTGCGGGTGGTAGGTCCCCATGACCTCGCCCACGACCTTGGCGCACTTGGCGTGCGGCCGGTCGGGCCGGAGGTTCTGGCTGTCCATGGAGTACAGGATCCGGCGGTGCACCGGCTTCAGGCCGTCGCGTACGTCGGGGAGCGCCCTCGACATGATGACGGACATGGAGTACTCGAGGAACGAGCGCTCCATCTCCTCTTGGATCTCGATCGGCTCGATCGATCCCGAAGGCGGATCCGGCACTTCGGTCTCCGTGCCGCCCGACCCGGAGTTTCCCGTTCCCCCCGCGCCCCGTCTGGCCATTGTCTCTCTTTATCCCTTCGATTTCCCTGCGATCAATCGCGCTTCCGGCCTTGGCCCGTCCTCAGATGTCGAGGAACCGCACGTCTTTGGCGTTGCTTTGGATGAAGTGGCGACGCAACTCGACGTCATCGCCCATCAAGATCGAACACACCTCGTCGGCCACGGCCGCTTGTTCCACCGTCACCTGCAGAAGCGATCGGCGCGCCGGGTCGATGGTCGTGTCGCGCAATTCATTGAAGTCCATCTCGCCAAGTCCCTTCAGGCGCTGGAACTCCTTTTGGTGGTTCGGGTGTTCCGCGAGGAAGGCAGCTCGGGCCAGGTCGTCCTTCAGGTACACCTTCTCCTTGCCCACCAAGGTCGAGTACAGCGGTGGCTGAGCCACGTAGACGAAGCCACCTTCCACCAACGGCTTCATTTGGCGGAAGAAGAATGTGAGCAGCAGCGTTCGGATGTGCGATCCGTCCACGTCGGCGTCGGCCAAAACGATCACCTTGTGATACCGGATCTTCTCGACGTCGAACTCCTCGGCCAGTCCGGCGCCGATGGCAGCGATGAGTGCCTGGATCTCGGCGTTCTTGAGCATCTTGTCGATCCGGGCGCGCTCGACATTCAAGATTTTTCCGCGGATGGGAAGAATCGCCTGGGTCCGGGGACTGCGGGCGTCCTTGGCCGACCCGCCGGCGGAGTTGCCTTCCACGATGAACAGTTCGCTCTCTCGTGGGTCGCGCGACGAGCAATCGACCAGCTTGCCCGGGAGTCCCGCTCCGTCGAGCGCCGACTTCCGACGGGTCAGGTCGCGCGCCGTCTGGGCGGCCATCCGAGCCCGGGCCGCCGTCGTCGACTTCTGCACGATCTGGTTGGCCTCGCGGGGATTTTCCTCGAGCCACTCGGCCAACTTTTCGTTCGTGGCCCGCTCCACCAGGGACCGGATCGTCACGTTCCCGAGCTTGGCCTTCGTCTGGCCCTCGAACTGCGGATCCGTGAGACGGACGGAAATGATGGCCGTCAGTCCCTCCCGGATGTCGTCGCCATCGAAGTTGGGGTCCTTTTCCTTCAGCTGACCCTTGGCCCGCGCGTACCGGTTGACGACGTTGGTGAGAGCCTTGCGAAATCCTTCCTCGTGCATCCCGCCTTCGTTGGTCGAGATGCCGTTGGCGAACGAATGGATTGAGACGTGGAACCCGGTGTTCCACTGCAGGGCGACCTCGACCTCCTGCTCGTTCTCGGACTGTTCGAACGAGCAGACCTTGCGGAACAAAGACTCCTTTGAGGTGTTCAGGTGCTTCACGTAGTCCACGATGCCGCCGGAATAGCGGAACGTGATCTTCTGCTGGCGCTCGGCCCGCTCGTCGGCGAACCTGATCTCGAGGCCCTTGTTCAAAAAGGCCATCACCTGGAGGCGCTCGAGAACCGTCTGGGCCCGGAATTCCGTTTCCTCGAACACCGAGGCGTCGGGCCAGAAGGTCACCGTCGTACCGGTGCGATCTCTCGGCGCCGGTCCGGTAACGTGGATTTTCTCCTTGATTTCGCCACCGTCGGCGAAAATCGCCTCGTGGTGTTCGCCGTCGCGGTCGATCTCAAGAATCAGCTTCGTGGACAGGGCATTCACGACGGAAACCCCGACTCCGTGCAGCCCTCCCGACACCTTGTAACCCGAGCCGCCGAATTTCCCGCCGGCGTGGAGCGTGGTGAGAACGAGCTCGGCCGCCGAACGATCGGGGTACTGGGGACTCGGGCCGGTGGGGATCCCCCGGCCGTTGTCCTTCACCCGACAGCCACCATCGGCCAGGACGGTCACGTCGATCTGGGTGCAGTACCCGGCCATGGCCTCGTCGACGGCGTTGTCGACGACCTCCCAGATCAGGTGGTGCAGTCCCGTGGGACCGGTGGAACCGATGTACATGCCCGGGCGTTGCCGGACCGGCTCCAGACCCTCGAGAACTGTGATGTCGCTGGCGTCGTACGACGGCGCGCGCGACTTGTCCGTCTCTTCCGGCTCAACCTTCAGCGCCACAAACGCGCCCTTTCAAATCCTCGAACAATGGGGGGAACCACAACGACGCAGAGCCCGGAAAAAGGCCCTTCGTCGTGCGGTACCGATGCCATTCAGTGTACCAGGAGGCTGTGCCCGCACCTCGCTCTGAGGGCCCTTCCGGGGCCACTGTGGCCCGACTCCGCAGAGTGGGATGCGCCTGCGTTCGAAGGGTCAGGCACGCACCCGAATTTCGAGGCGTTCGGGCGCTCCCTCACGTCCGAATTCTGTGGCCACGCGCTCGAGGATCTCGGGCGCCAAGTGCCGAATCTGCGTGGCCCACGCGGGATGGTCGGCGCTCACGACGAGGGTTCCGGCCACCAGGCGGACCGGTCGGACGTGGACGGCCATTGCCGCTCCCACGAGCTCCTCCCACCGCCCGAAGACGACGGAGATGAGATCGGGGCGACCGAGGCCCAGCCGCCCGGCGACGGCCCCCAGGGCTTCGGACATGGGCACGGGGCCCGACGTCTTGCGCCCCCGATGGTCGGAGCGCGAACCCCCGCCCGTCACGACCGTCCCGCCCCGCTCGAAAGCGTTCCCGCCTCCACGTGAACGACACGATCGGCTGTCACGGCGGGGGGCGGATCGACAGCCGTCGTCAGAAGCACCTGCCCGGCCGGCAGTTGCTCGACGAGACAGGCCGAGCGCCGGGCGTCGAGTTCCGAGAAAACGTCGTCCAGGAGCAAGATGGGCGGCTCGTCCGCGCTGCGGCGCCGCAGTTCATGGGTAGCCAGACGCAAAGCCAACGCCACACATCGCTGCTCGCCCTGGGACGCGTGGGTCCGCGCCGGGCCTGGACCCACCACGATGTCGAGTTCGTCGCGATGGGGCCCCACCGAGGTGACCTGGCGACGGAGATCCTCGGCACGGCGCGAGGTCAGGGCGTCGGACAGCTCGCCCTCCCAGGATCGCCGATAGGCCAGGGTCACGGGTTCCGACGAACCGGCCAGTTGCCCATAGGCCTCGGAGACGAGCGGGGCGAGCTCCACGACCAGAGCCTGGCGGGCGTCGGCCAATTCGGATCCGGCCGTGGCCAGGCGGTCGTCCCAGACGTCGAGCGTGGCCACGATGTCAGCGTCGAGGCGGTTGCCCGCCTGGCGCAGCACCGAAGCCCGCTGACGCAAGACCCGGTCGACCTCGGTGGTGAGGACTTCGAAGCGGGGGTGCTGGTCCATGAGCACCTCGTCGAGGTACTCGCGGCGTCCGGCGGGACCCTCTTGGACGAGGTCTAGATCCTCGGGTGAGAAGACGGTCACGCGTACGGCCTCGGCCAGATCAGCGCGGCGTCGCACCGGTTGTCGGTTGACTTGCGTGCGCGCCGATCCCGTCACGGGGAGCTCTGCTTCCACCAGGACGCGACGTTCCCCCGTCACCGTTTCGGCGCGCAGGATGGCCCTTGTGGCACCGGCTCGGACCAGAACGTCGCGCGGCGCCCCCCGCAGGGACCGTTGTGTGGCTAACCACGACACAGCTTCCAGGACCGACGTCTTGCCCGCCCCGTTCGGGCCGCGCAACACGGTCAATCCGTGCGGATCAGGTTCGATCGACGCCTCAGTGAAACAGCGAAAATCTGTCAGCCACAGGGTGGTGATGGCCATGCGGACGTGGCGGGACTGACATTTAGGAAACACGCACGGGCATGAGCAGATAGCGGTAGTCGTCGTGATCAGGGGCGCGCACCGTCGCCGGCTTGGTCGCGTCGAGGGTCTCGAGAACAACTTCGTCGCCGAGGACAGCTTCAACGCCGTCGATGAGATAGCTCGGATTGAAGGCGACGGTCAGCTCCTCGCCCTCGTAGTCGGCGTCGACATCCTCGCTGGCATGACCGACTTCTTGGGACACCACCGTGAGCTCCACACCACCGGCGCGCATGGATAACCGGACCGGGGTCGTGTTGTCACGCACAAGCAGACGAACGCGCCGCAGCGCATCGAGAAGGGATTCTTTGCCCACACGGAGTTGGTTGGGATAGCCCGGCGGGATCAGCTGTCGGTAGTCGGGGAACTTTCCATCGAGCAGGCGTGTCATCAGCCGGACACCCGAAGCAGTGAAGGTGGCGTCGAGGTCACTCACGGAGAATCCTACGTCGGTACCGCCCTCATCCTTGTCCTTCGCCGCGCTGTCTTTCGCCCCGGCGGCGGGCAGCAGCCGTTGGAGTTCGGTGAGCGCCCGGGCCGGGATCAAGATCTGATCGGTTCCCTCCGGCAGCGGTCCGGTGCCCGCCAGGTCCCGCAGGGCCAACCGGTACGAGTCCGTCGCCACCAGTCGTGTTCCGGACCCTTCCGCCGCCACCAGGACCCCGGTGAGAAGGGGACGGGCGTCATCGTTCGACGCGGCCCGCACCACTTGCCGCAGCGCCTCGGCCAGAGCGGCCGCCGGTAGCTTCACCTGATCCGGGCGTGGATCGGGAAGAACCGGAAAATCCTCGACGGCGAAGGTACGCACCACGAACCGTGACCGCGCCGCCGATATTTCGACTTCGTCTTCGCCGCCCTCGAAGGTGACTGCGCCCGGTTCCAGCGACCGGACAATGTCGGCCGCCAGACGCGCCGGTGTGACCACGGTGCCGTCGTCGAGTCCGATCGCCTCGCTCTCGACGCGGACGGTCAGATCGAGGTCCGTGCCCACCACCGTGAGCCGATTGCCAGCGACGTCAATCCGAATTCCCGAGAGGGCGGCCGTCGTCGAGCCGCGAGTGGTCACGGCTCGGCCAGCAGTCGTCAACGCTTCAACCAAGGTGTCGCGTTCACACCGAAACTTCACACAGGGCCCCTTACTCTTTAACTAATTGAATTCTGACAGTGACAGTAATAAGGGCTGTGGATTGTGGATGAAGGTCCATAAGCCGAGGCCAGAGCCCATCTGGCCGTCCACCCCTCGTCCCCAGTCGTCCACCGGTACGCGGCACGGTTCTTCCGCGCCGCTCCGTCATCCCCGGTGAGGGTACCCGTATCCACAACCCCTGGGATCTTGTTCACAGGGTCATACACCGCTCTTGATGTGCAGGATGAGCTCGGTGACCTGGTCGTAGATCTGGCGGCGTTCCTTCATGAGAGAGGAAATTTTGTCGACGGCGTGCATGACCGTGGTGTGGTCCCGCCCTCCGAATTCCCGGGCGATGGCTGGATAGGAGAAGTCCGTCATTTCACGGAAGACGTACATGCCGATCTGGCGGGCGATCACAAGGGGGCGTCGCCGGCTGGGGCCACACAAATCGTCGATGGTGAACCCGAAGGTGGAGGCGGTCGCGTCGAGGATCATCCCCGGGGTGATGCGACGAGGTTGGCCGGCCAGGAGGATGTCCGAGAGGACGTGTTCGGCCAGGTCACGGGATAGGGGCTGGTGGTTGAGGCTGGCGAAGGCACAGACCCGGATCAGGGCCCCCTCGAGCTCACGGATGTTGCCTTTCACGTTGGCGGCGATGAATTCGAGGACGTCATCAGGCACGGGAACAGGCTCACGTTCCGATTTCTTCTGCAAGATGGCGAGGCGGGTCTCGAGCTCGGGCGGCTGCACGTCGGTGATGAGGCCCGACAGGAAGCGGCTCCGGAGCCTGTCTTCGAGGGTGGCGATCGACTTGGGTGGCCGGTCTGAGGTCAAAACAACCTGCTTGGAGGCCCCGTAGAGATGGTTGAAGGTGTGGAAGAACTCCTCTTGGAGAGATTCCTTTCCCTCCATGAACTGGACGTCGTCGATCAGAAGGACGTCACACTCCCGGTAATGGCGTTTGAAGGCCGCCGTGGTGTTGTTCCGGATGGCGTCGACGAACTCGTTCATGAAGGTCTCGGTGGAGACGTAGCGGACGTGGCGGCCGGCGAAGTTGTCACGGACGTAGTTGCCGATGGCGTGGAGGAGGTGGGTCTTACCCAGGCCGGCGCCGCCGTGGATAAACAGGGGGTTATAGGACCGGGCCGGCATTTCGGCCACGGACAGCGCCGCTGCGTGCGCGAAGCGGTTGGAAGAGCCGATCACGAACGAGTCGAAGCCATAGCGGGTGTCGAGGCCACCGGCGTCGGCGTCGTCGGGCCACCGGCGTCGTCGCCCTGGATTGCCCGTCTGGGAGGGACCTGGGTCTGTGTGGTTCTCGGTGTCGTCCGGGACGTCGTCCATGACGGGTTCGGCCACGGCGGCCGGGGCCACGTCCAGGCGGACGGTGACTTGCTGGGCGGCGACGTCAGAGACGGCGGCGGCAATGAGCCCGAGAAATCGGTTCTCGATCCGGTCTCGGACGAGCGCGTTCGGTGCGGTCAGGACGAGGAGGCTGCCGTCGAAGTCCTGGGGAACGAGCCCCGTCAACCACGTGCGCCAGGTGGCGTCCGACACCTGTTCCCGGAGCGCGTCTGCACAGCGCTTCCACAGGTCGTTTGTGTCGTTCACCAGGCCCTCCGCCCTCCGATCGCCGGATTTGTCCACAAGGAGATCCACAGGTGTGGATTGCTCGGAAGCTTCGTTCCCGGCCAGGTGGGCGGGATGTCCGGTGGCCCTGGGGAAGGAGGGCTCCTCAGCCGGGCGGATCTCGACGGGAGATTCGACCGGTGTGCCCGCACGGTACACCGCCTCCCGAGGGGCTGCTAGTGCTCATTCGAGGATCTCGGGAGCGTCGCCTGGTCGGGGTACCGGGACGCGCCTAACATCGAGGGTCACTACTCAGGGCGATTCCGTGCGAAGCCGCACGACGCCCCGGCCGGCACATCTCCCCCGCTGGCCCAGGAAGGAACGAAGGGACGTGAAGAGAACTTACCAACCCAACGTCCGGAAACGGGCGAAGAACCACGGTTTCCGGCACCGCATGTCCACGCGGGCGGGCCGTGCCATCCTCCGATCGCGCCGTCTGCGCGGCCGGAACCGCCTGTCCGCCTAGGGCGGGCGACCGCCGGAGTGGTCTGGCGCATCCGCGACCGCTCCACCTTCGAGGCGCTTCGTCGTTCCGGGCACCGTGCTCGTCGTGGGCCTGTGGTCGTGACGTACGCAATCGTGGGTGAGCCATCAAAACCCCTGGTCGCCTACGCAGTCGGGAAGCGGGTGGGCAAGGCGGTGGTCCGGAATCGGCTACGGCGAAGGCTCCGCGCGGCTGTGGACAGCGTGGCCGGCCTGGCCCCCGGTGCCTACCTGGTGGCGGCCGACCCCGCCGCACTGGCGCTTTCTTACGAGGATTTGAGGACAAAAGTGGCAACAGCGATGACAGCGGCGAGCGTGGAGAGGCGTCGGTGAGCGCCACCGTGGCGTCGCCCGCGCCCGACACAGAGCGGCCCAGGCTGCGACCCGTTGGTCGGGTGATGGTCCGGTTAATTGGGCTCTACCAGCTTCTTCGCTCCGGGCGGCCATCGCCGTGCCGCTACCTCCCCGGGTGTTCGGATTACGCCGTGGAGGCTGTGGAGCGCCACGGAGCCGTGCGTGGCGGCCTCCTGGCTTTGCGCCGGATCGCTCGCTGTCACCCGTGGGCGGGCCATGGCCTCGACCCGGTACCGGAGTAGGGGGACGCCACCGTGATCAGCCTCATTCCCGTGCTCGGGAGCACCCTGGGCAATATCTTCCACCCCCTCTACACACTCATGGGGACGCTGATTGCGTTCTTCTACTCGGTCATTCCCAACTACGCCGTGGCCATCGCCCTCCTGACGGTGGTCGTTATGGCGGTGACGGCGCCGTTGACGGTCAAGAGCACCAAGTCGATGGTGGCGATGCAGAGGCTCAGCCCCGAGCTCAAGAAGCTGCAGCAGAAATACAAGGGGGACCGGGTAACCCTCAACGAAGAGATGATGAAGCTCTACAAAGAGCACGGCGCCAATCCGGCCGGCGGATGCCTGCCGATGGTGGCGCAGTTTCCTGTATTCATCATCCTGTATGGAGTTATCAAGGGCCTCGCTAACACCGTTACACGGGGTAAGCCACTCCCCACGCCGAGCGCTCCGAACGGTATTTGTCACCAGGCTCTGTGTGCTCTCCCCCGCTATATCGGAACCAATACGAAGCTGTACACGGATCTGGTCAAGAGTCCCGGAAAGATCAATGCTTTCGGGATAAATCTGGCCGACAAGGTGCTCGGGCACCACTCGGTGGCCGCCGCCCTCCCCTACGCGGCTCTTATCCTGATAGCGATTGGGCTGCAGTACTTCCAAATGCGCCAGCTCAATAATCGGAATCCCCAGTCTGCAGCCGCCAATCCGCAGGCTCAAATGATGCAGCGGTATATGCCGCTTATTTTCGCTGTCATTTACATTAATATCGCCGCAGGCGTCAATGTCTACTTCATCGTTTCCAGCCTCTGCCGGATCGGGATTCAGGAGGCGATCTTCCGTTCCGGAACCCTTAACAAGGCCGCCCCGGCCAAGCAAGGGGTCCTGCCGTCGAGCGGCGGGAAAGGGGGGGTACCGGGGCGTCGCACCATGATGGAACGACTGGCCGACCTTCAGAAGCAGGCCTTGGAGCAGAAGGAAGCGCAAGAGCAGGCCAAACGAGCGCTGCCGACCGGTGAGGCGAACCCACCGCGCGGCGACAAATCGTCGGCTCTGCCCGCCGGTGATCAAAAGGGCCCGCCGGCCAACAGGGCGCCGAAGAATCAAAGCCGGCCCCCTACGGCTGGTTCCAACGGCAACCCGAAGACCAACGGCCAGGGTGGAGCACAAAGCGCCAAGAACTCGAACGGTGCTGAAACAAACGGCTCCGGCGACAAAAAGCCGACGCACCCCCGCTCCAAGACGAAGCGGGACAGAAAGGATCGATAGCGGGATGGAATGGGTCGAGACGACGGGACGCACCGTCGCTGAGGCGAAAGACGCCGCGCTGGACCAGCTGGGCGTGGATGACGCGGACGCCGAATTTGTCGTCGTCAACGAACCGCGGGCCGGGCTGTTCGGCCGAATGCGCGGAGAGGCCCGGGTTCGAGCCCGCGTGCGCCCGACGAGTCCACGTCCCAAGAGGACCCGATCTCGACGCCCCGCTCCGGAACAGCGGCGCGAGGGCGGGAGCCGGGGCGGCTCAGGCCGAGGCGCCTCCCCTACCGCCTCCGTAGCTGACTCCCCCGCGTCCGAGGTTGACGGTGCGCTCACAGCCGACACGCCTTCGAAGAACGGGACGAGCGGGCAGGGGACGGCCAATCGGAGTCGCCGCCGGGGGTCGAGGGGCGGGGCGGGTCGAGGTTCTGGTGGCGGCGAACGAGGTACTCAGGGATCGACGAGTTCGGGTAAGGCCGGTGGCGAACGGGACCGGCCACCGCGTGATGGGAATCGGTCGGGACGGTCTGACGCAAACAAGGAGGAGAGCGTGGGTGAGGTCCTGTCACTGCAGGAGCAGGGGGAGTCGGCCCGTGAGTTCATCGAGGGTCTGATCGAGGAGCTCGGATTGGAAGCGAGCGTGTCCGTGCGTGAGGTCGACTCCGAGACCATCGAAGTCGTCGTCGATGGCGCGGAGCTTGGACTCCTGGTCGGTCGCGGCGGAGCCACCCTGGGCGCTTTGCAGGAACTTGCTCGCACCGTGGTGCAGAGCCGTACGGCGGGACCGACCGAAAGGATCCTGGTCGACGTCGCCGGCTATCGGGCCAAGAGGGCCGAGGCACTGCAGCGTTTCACCAAGCAGGTGGCTGAAGAGGTCGTCGCCAGCGGCTCGGAGCAGGCTATGGAACCGATGTTGGCGCCGGACCGGAAGGTGGTTCACGACACCGTGGGCGATATCGATGGCGTCCAGACCCGGTCGGAGGGCGAGGAGCCCCGTCGCTACGTCGTCCTTTCTCCCGAGGGAGCGCTCGTCACGTCTGACAGCGACGACTAAGAGCGACCGGACCGTTCGGTCCATGGGTAGGGATTCTGTCCACCGTTTCAAATCGTGAGCTCCGTGTCTGACGCTGGGCTTCCGGAGTCGTTGCTCGAGGCACTCAAGCAGTCACGGGAGTGGGGATTCCTCGGAGAGGGCCCGGTCGAGACACACATCGCCCACGCCCTGGGTTTCGCCGCCGCCGCCGAGTCCCTCACCGACGTGCCCGGAAACGGGTTCTCCCCCGGGCTTGGAATGGGCCGATGGATGGATCTGGGCTCTGGCGGGGGTATACCCGGCCTGGTCCTGGCTCACCGGTGGTCCGACAGCCAAGCGGTGCTTCTCGACAGCAATGAGCGCCGGACCAGATTCCTTTCCCAGGTGGTTGAGGACGAGGGCTGGGGTGATCGGGTCGAGGTGGTGTCCGAGCGAGCCGAGTTGGCGGGGCGGGCGGCGGGACTACGTGGTGCCTTTTCGCTGGTGGTGTCCCGCTCCTTCGGATCCCCACCCGTGACCGCCGAGTGTTCCGCTCCCTTTCTCCGGCAAGGAGGGGCACTCATCGTGTCAGAGCCTCCAATCTCAGGCTCGGCGACAACACCTGACAGCGCCCGCTGGCCCGAATCGGGCCTCGCTACGGTCGGTTTGACGCCCTCGACTTTGTGGCGTGGGGCCTTCAGTTACGTGATCCTTCGCCAGCTCCAAGAATGTCCCGACCGCTTTCCCCGCCGGGTGGGAGTGCCCGGGAAACGGCCGATCTATCGGGTGGGCGGAGACTGACGGCCACTGCGCCCCCGCTTCAGGGTGGTGACCAGGCGCTATCAGGACCCAGCCCGATGTTTCACGTGAAACATGCTCCCCGAAGGCCCCACGCCGTAGAAGGGGGGGACAGCGACAGAGCGTCCGAATTCTGATGTTTCACGTGAAACAACCCGGAATGCGTGCTTTAAAGCTTGACCCGGCGGGCAGGGATGGGAAGTATGGGGCAAGTGAACCCGAACCATCGCAAGAGTTGACGGTGCGCGTCCGGATCAGAGGTCGAGATCAACGCCCAGACCAGGGCGAACGTGATCCTAAGGCGGACTTAGGCCCCACTCCCACGGAAAGCGAGCCCGTTGAGGGTTCCTCAGCGGCCCCCACCGCCGGGGTGGGCGGTCCCGAGACTGTACCGATGGCCCCAGAAATCGTCGATTCCGGCGATCAGCCGGACGGCGGTCCCACGGTCGGAGGTCAGAAGGCCGTGGACGAGGCGGGGCCCGTGGACGAGGCGGGGCCCGTGGACGAGGCGGGGCCCGTGGACGAGCAGGTCGTCGAACATGAGACTGCACCGGTCGATGCCGAAGCGTCTGACGTGAGCTCTCCCGCTGTTCTGCCCAAGAAGGACACTCTCGGGGTGGTGGCAGAAGAAGGAGAGGTCCAGAGAGGCCCTTACGTTCCCCGTCCCGTTCCCAGGATCCTGGCGGTCGCCAATCAGAAGGGCGGCGTGGGGAAGACCACGACGGCGGTCAATCTCGGCGCCGGCCTAGCCGAGCTCGGTTATCGCGTTCTGGTGGTCGACCTCGACCCTCAGGGGAACGCCACCACCGGACTGGGGATCGATGCCCGATCTTTCGAACTGTCGATGTACGACGTCCTCATGCGCGACGTCCCGCTGGAAGACGCCGTCGAGCCGACCAGTATGAAGAATCTGTTTGTGGCGCCGGCTACCATAGATCTGGCCGGTGCCGAGATCGAGCTTGTTCCCAGCTTCAGTCGTGAACTGAAACTGCGGAGAGCCCTCGAGGCCGTCTACGGGGACTTCGAGTTCATCCTGATCGACTGTCCGCCCTCACTCGGGCTCATCACCGTGAACGGCCTGGCTGCCGCTGACGAGGTGCTGGTGCCCATTCAGTGCGAGTATTACGCCCTGGAGGGCCTGGGCCAGCTTCTTCGTAACGTCCATCTCGTACAGGCCAACCTCAACGAAAAGCTCGAAGTCTCGACCATCGTTCTCACGATGTACGACGCCAGGACGAAGCTGGCCGAACAGGTGGCCGACGAAGTCCGGCTGCACTTCGGGAACAAGGTCTGCCGAAACGTCATCCCCCGTACGGTGCGCATCTCCGAGGCTCCGTCGTTCGGGCAACCGATCACCGTCTTCGACCCGACGTCTCGTGGGGCCATTGCCTACCGGGAACTAGCCAAGGAGGTCAGTGGTGGCGAGGCGTAGCGGATTGGGAAAGGGTCTCGGTGCGCTGATACCGGCCGAGGTGTCGAGGGACCGGAGCTCGATCCTGCGTGAGGTGTCGATCTCGAGCATCCGGCCCAACCCTCTACAACCACGGACACATTTCGACGAAGAGGCGATGACCTCACTGGCCTCGTCGATACGTGAAGTCGGGGTCCTGCAGCCCGTTCTGGTGAGAGAAGCGGGGACCGACGACTACGAGCTGATCGCCGGGGAACGCCGGTGGCGAGCCGCCCGCCGCGCCGGGTTGCAGACGATGCCCGTTCTGGTTCAGACGGTGTCAGACGTGCACAGCCTCGAGCAGGCCCTCGTCGAGAACCTGCACCGGGAAGATCTGAACGCGCTGGAAGAGGCAGCGGCGTTCCAACAGTTGGTCGATGAGTTTGACTACACCCACGAACAGGTGGCGGCGCGGGTGGGTAAGAGTCGGACGACGGTCACCAACACTCTGCGTCTTCTTCAGCTTCCGGCCGGAGTACAGCGGGCGTTGGCCGACGGCACGATCAGCGCCGGACACGCACGAGCGCTTCTCGGGACGCCTGACCGAACCTTCCAGGAAGAATTGGCGAAGCGGTCGGTGGCTGAGGGCCTTACCGTCCGCGCCGTGGAGGATTCCGTTCGTCGACACGTCCAGGACGCGCAGGCCGATTCCCTCGACACACCGAACGGGGTCGCCGCACCGCATGCCGATCCGGTGGGCCGCGAGTCCGAATCGAAGGTTGTCGGCGCGGTCGTCGCGGTCGTCGAGACGGCGACCCGGCGACGCCTTCCGGCCCCCGGCGTTTTGGAGCTCGAAGATCTGCTGTCAAACTACCTCAACACGCGAGTGAAGGTTGACATGGGCGCCAAAAGAGGGCGGGTCCTGGTCGAGTTCGCCACCCTGGAGGACCTTGAGCGCATCTACAAGCTCATGTTGGGCGGGGGAGCGGTCGACCTGTAGACCGCCTACGTAACCACGTAAGGTGGTTGCTCGTGCGAAATCGTGCCCAGCCAGGCCGGCACGATGACCACGGAACGTGGGAATCTAACGCTCGATGGAACGTCCAGTGTAATCCACAACCTGTGCATGAGGCTGTGGACAGTGAGAGATCAGAGGCTCGAGTCCTCACGTCAGGGTTACCCAGCGGTGCCCGTTGACCGGAGGGATCAGTCGACCGGAGTGACGGCCCAGATGGTGAGGGCCTCCACGATGGCGTGGGCCAGGGCGCCCACCCGGGCGACCACGATCGCCGGCGGCCCCATCTCGCAGATGACCGCCGGCATCCGCGTTTCACGCAGGACGGGCAGGGACATGCCCTGGACGCCGTCGGCGGGGATCCCGAGAGCGACGGCCGCCAGCGACTGCAGAAGCTCGGCCAGGGCCCGGCCGCCGGCCGACTCGTAGCTGTAGCCCGCGTAATAGGAGGCGGAGCAGCGTGACCGGTCCGGATCGAGACGAAGGCCCACGTAGGCTTCGACCTGAGCGGCATTGGCGGCCGCCGCCTGGAGCGACCCGTCAGGGTGCAGCAGGGGCACGACCTCGGCGCCGGCGGCCCCCAGTTGCCGGCGTACAGCCGTGACCAACACGTCGAGCCCGCCTTCTTCTCCGATGGCCAGACGGCGGCCGAGCAGCGTACGGGGGGCTTGGCGCCGGCGTTCGCGATCGCGTACGGAGCTGACCAGTTCAGGTTCGCTATGACGGGGCATGACCCTTTTGAGCTCACGCAACGTCGACGCACCCAGGATGCCGTCCACCGGGAGGCTCACGTTGCGCTGGAAGTCGGCCAGGGCCGAGGAGGTGAGACCGCCGAAGATGCCGTCCACCCGGCCCGTGTCGAAACCGAGGGCGGACAGGCGTTGCTGCAGGTCAGCGACGTCGTCACCGCGGAACTTGGGGGCGTGCAGATAGAGGAACCGGTCTCCCAGGCGGAAGCCCGCCTCCACCAGCGCCCCCCAGGTCTGGCGCCCGCAGACCCCGTCCACGCGCAGTCCCCGGCGGTGTTGAAACGCCTCTACGGCCGCCGCCGTGCCCACACCGAACAGGCCGTCGGCATCGGGGGAACACGGTAGGCCCACTTCGCCCAACCGCTGTTGCAGATCGGCGACGGCAGCGCCGAGGTCGCCCGCTCGCAACGGGAGGACGGACCCCGGGACTACAGGTACTCCTGCAGCTCCTGGAGAAGCTGCGCCTTGCCCCTCGCCCCCACGACCCGGAGCTGGGGCTCGCCGTCCTTGAACAGGATCATCGTGGGGATGCTCATCACCTCGTAGCGCCGCGTGATGTCCAGGTTCTCGTCGATGTTGAGCTTGGCGATCTCGATCTTCCCCTGCTGCTCCCCCGAGATCTCCTCGAGGATGGGGGCGATCATCTTGCATGGACCACACCACTCGGCCCAGAAGTCCACCAGCACCGGTGTGTCGGCTGACTTGACATGTTCGTCAAACGTAGCGTCGCTGAGTGTTGCGATCCCCTCGCTCATGAGGTGCTCCTTCCACTGCGTGCCGGTTGTCGGGCACGCAAACCGAACAGACATGTAACCCCGGCCGCTGTCGTCGCATTCCGGGGGCCATCGATCTTCTCCCGGGATCGGCCGGGCCCGACGGTAGAGGGGTGAAAGAGACCTCAGCCGTGGCCCGCAGCTTCGAGCCAGCGCTCGGCGTCGATAGCGGCCATGCAGCCCGAGCCGGCGGCGGTGATGGCCTGCCGGTAGATGTGGTCCTGCACGTCGCCGCAGACGAAGACCCCCTCGACGTTCGTCCGCGAGCCTTCGGTGGTGCGGATGTAGCCGGCCTCGTCCACGTCGAGCTGGCCGTCGAACACCCCGCTGTTGGGAACGTGTCCGATGGCCACGAAGACCCCGGAGAAGGCCAGCTTGTCCTCTTCACCGGTGATGGTGTTCGTGACCGAGAGTCCCGACACCTTGGTGTCGCCCACGACCTCATTCACAACCGTGTCCCAGCGGAAGACGATTTTCTCGTTGGCGAAGGCCCGGTCCTGCATGATCTTGGACGCCCGCAATTCCTTGCGCCGGTGGATGAGGGTGACCGTCCGGGCGAAGCGAGTCAGGAAGATCGCTTCCTCGATAGCCGAATCCCCTCCCCCCACCACGGCGATGTCCTGCTCGCGGAAGAAGAATCCGTCACAGGTGGCGCAGGTCGACAGCCCGTGTCCGAGTAGTCGGCTCTCGCCCGGCACGTTGAGCATCAATGACCGTGCCCCGGTGGAGACGATCAGCGCCCGCGCCTCGAGGTCAGCGTCGGCGTCGTGGGCGGCGTCGGTCCAGATGCGAAAGGGGCGGGAGGAGAGGTCCACCTGGGTGGCTTTGCGCGTGACGAAGGTGGCGCCGAATCGCGCCGCCTGGTCGCGAAAGCGTTCCATCAGCTCGGGACCCATGATGCCGTCGACGAAACCCGGATAGTTCTCCACGTCCGTGGTGAGCATCAGTTGTCCGCCCGGCTGGTCGCTCGTGGAGGAGGGTTCGCCTTCCACCACCACGGGCTTCAGGTTGGCCCGGGCCGTGTAGATGGCGGCCGTGAGCCCGGCCGGCCCCGACCCCAAGATGACGACGTCGTGGATGTCGGGCATGGTCAGGGGGTTCCGGCGTCACGCCCAGGACGGCGTTTGGACCAGGCGAAGACCCCGGCGGCGGTCAGGAGGGCTCCGACCAGGGCGTCGGACGCCCACACGCGGTTGCCGAAGGCGTAGACGTCGAGAAGACGGACGACAGCCACCGAGAAGAGGACGCTCACCACCAGAGCCATGGTGGCCACCAGGATCCCGAAGACGACGGCGCGGGCGACGACGAGCAGGGGACGGATGACGCGGTCATGGGCGATCGAGACGACACCCTCGACCATGTCGACGACGCGGACCTGCCACGCTCCGGCGTCGTCGGGACCCGCTGTGGCGCTCGCACCCTGGTCGTGCATGGTCCCGAGACTAGTCGGGCGCCCCCATCGCCCCGCCTAGCGGGCGACCTGGAAGCACACTCCGACGGTGCCCGGCCCGGCGTGGGCGGCGATGACGGGACCCAGGTCGCTCATGACCATCTCGTGCTCGCTGTGAGCGGGCTCGAGCAGAGCCCGCAACTCGTCGATGTCCCCGGCCACCCCGTTGGCCACGGCCA
The DNA here is from genome assembly GCA_003151475.1 of Acidimicrobiaceae bacterium. Classification (GTDB taxonomy): domain Bacteria; phylum Actinomycetota; class Acidimicrobiia; order Acidimicrobiales; family UBA8190; genus Palsa-661. Next base: position 63,796 of record PLXQ01000034.1, read on the forward strand.
GGCGTTCGAGGGGACCGGCCTGCAACGCTTTTCCGGCCAGGTACTGAAGGGCGCGGGACCGGGTGCGTTGCTTGGACTCGACCTCGACCACCCCGCCGCGGATCTCGATGACCGGTTTGATGGACAGCAGAGACCCCATGAGATGGGCGGCACCGCCGATGCGCCCGCCCTTCTTCAGGAAGTCGAGGCTTCCGAGGACGCCGTAGACGTGCGTCCGGTCCCGGAGCGACTCGACCTCGGTGACGATGTCCTCGAGGCTCTGTCCGTCGTGGGCCATGTCAGACGCGGCGAGCACCATGAGTCCTTCGCCCATGGTGGCGCTGCGCGAGTCGACCACCATGACGGGCATGGGAACGGGAAGGTCGGCGGCCGCTGTCGTCGCCGCCTGGAAGGTGGCCGACAGACCCGAGGACAAAGTGATGCACACGACCCCGTCGGCGCCGGCTTCGGCGGCGTCGATGTAGGCCTGGCGGAAGGCGCCGGGAGAGGGCGCCGCCGTTTCGGGCATGTGGGGACCGGTGATGACGCGGTCCCAGAATTCCTTGATGGAAAGCTCGTCCCGGTCGATCAGCTCCTCGGATCCGAAGCGGATGGCCAAGGGCACCACCCGCACGTCGGCGCTGTCGGCCATCGACGGGGTCAGATCGCAGGCACTGTCGGTGACCACCTTGATGTTGGCCATCGGCCTCCCTCCGGTCGTGCGCCGAACCGGTCGTGACGACGCGTGTTGCTTACGCGCCGAGTCTGCCACGGTCCACCGCATCGGGCTCTGCACGGCGCGTCGGACCCAGATTCGGCGGTCGTCGGGGAGGTCTCCCGGCGGGCGGCAGCGGTGCCGGTGGTGGGGGAACGCCGGCCCGGCCGCGTCGACCCCGCGGTGGGGGACGGCCCGGTGGGGGACGGCCCGGTGGGCCGGCGCGCGGCGTGGGGGGCCTCGGAGTCTGGCGACGACGACCGAGGCCGCCGAGAAAACCGGCGGCGAGGACAAAGGCCACCGTTCCGGCGATTACGCCCACAGCGACGCGCAAGAGCAGACCCAGGCTCGTCTCCGACGCCGAGATGTTGCTGCCGAGAGCGGCGGCCACCACCAGTGCGGCGGTGGCCAGCGCCACGTGGCCGAGTGGTTGCAGAACAAGGTCGCCGTCGAGGCCGTGCACCCGGGTGCGCAGATGGGCCAGGGCGCCCACGGCCGTCACCGAGTAGGCGATCGTGATGGAGAGGGCGATCCCCCGGACGACGCCCAGGGGACCCACGAGGGCCACGGCGGCCACGATGTTGATGCCGTTCTCGATCACGTAGAGCCAGAAGGCCGATCGAAGGTCCTGCACGGACTGCAAGACCCGGACGGCATAGAGAAAGACGCAGAAGCCCGGAAGCCCGAGGGCCAACAGCGCCAGAGCGGTGGCCGTGGGAACGGTGTCGGCCGCCGTGGCGGCTCCGTGGGCGAGAAGGAGCGCCACCAGGGGATGAGACAGGATCAGCTCCCCCGCCGCCGCCGGTACGACGATGGCCAGGGTGGTCCTGAGCCCCGTGGCCATGCGGCGGCGGAAGGCGACCAGGTCGCCGCGCGACCACAGGGCGGTGAGCTCGGGCGCCGTGGCCGCCATGACCGACACCGCCACCACGCCGTAGGGGAGTTGGAAGAAGGTCCAGGCGTAGGTGTAAGCGCTGACCGCTCCCTGGACATGCCCGGCGAGCGTCAAGATCACGATCAGGGCCACCTGGTTGGCCACCACCAGGCCGAAGGTCCAGCCGGACAGACGCAAGATCGTCCGTACCGCTTCGTGATGGAAGTCTGGTCTCCAGGTGAGCCGCAGGCCCGCCCGGCGCAGGCTCGGGACCATCAACGCTGCCTGGGCGACCACACCGGCCGTGGTGCCCAGGCCGAGCAGCAGCAACTGGCCCCGGTTGTGCGCCAGCCCGCCGATGGTCCGCTCGGCGTGGTGCACGGTAATGCCGTAGTACAGGAGCACGGCGATGAGAACCACGTTGTTGGCGATGGAGCTGAACATCGGTGCCCCGAAGCGGCGCCGGGCATTGAGCAGGGCCGTCCCCAGGCTGATGAAGCCGTAGCAAGCCAGTTGGGGCACAAAGAGGAACAGCAGCTCCGTGGCCACACGCCGGTCCTGCGCCGCCTGAGCCGAATGGTTGAGAGCGGTGGTGGCGTCAATTATGAAGGGGGTGAGCGCCAGAAAAACGAGCGACGCCGCCGCGATCACGATCAAGGTCACGCTCGTCACGGCCGAGATGGCATCCCACGCCTCTTCGTCGTTGCGCGTCGTCAGTCGTTGGACGAAGACGGGAATGAAGGTGGCCGAGACGACGCCGCCGAGCACGATGTCGTGGATGATGTTCGGCATCGTGTTGGCCAGGTTGTAGGCGTCGGCCAGGTGGGTCGTTCCGAGCGCATAAGCGAGGGCGATGATCCGTATGACACCGGTGAGGCGCGACAGCGTCGTCCCCACGGCCATGACGGCGGTGGCCCGTCCCACACCGCCGTCGGTCGGGCCCCCGGGCGTGGAAGGGACGGCGGCGCCGTCGACGCCGGGCGTGCTCTCCGACGGAGCCCCTTCGGGTCCGTCCGTCGGGGGAAGGTCGCCGGCGGCGCCCTTCGCCTCCTCGTGAGAGTCGCCATCGTCCGGCCCTTCGCCCGCCTCGGTGCCTTCCGGTACACCGGTGTCTTCGTGCAGACCCGTACCTCCCGGCGGCGCGGAGTGAAGGGAGGGGTCGACGCTGTCGGTAGGTTCGACATGGCGTGAGGGAACGACGGTTTCCGAAGGTTCGGTGCCGTCCGGACGATCCGGCGGCTCCTCTTCGTCGGTCATGCCGTGCTTCCGCTGCGGCGCCGGTGCGCCCCGCGGCGCGAACGCCGGCCGCGCCAGATGGTGCGTGCCCACCACCCGAGGAGAACGAACCCGGCCACGACCGACAGCGCGATGGCCACCGCCGAGGTCGACATCGACTTCACCGTGAGTTGCCCACTGGCGAGCTGCAGCCCTCCCTCGGGGCTGGCGAGAGTGACGGTGAGGCGGAAGTCGCCCGACACCCGTGACTGCATCTCGATGTAGACGGCATTGGTGCCGTGAACGAAGGTGCACTGCATCGAGATACTGGACTGCGACGAGACGCTCGAGGTACTGGCCGAACCGGTGACGGTGGGCGGCGCGCATTCGGTGTTCGGCGCCTGAGCGCTGCTGGGCGAGAAGACGATCTTGTCACTGGTCAGGGAGAGGACGGCTTTCACCGGATAGGGGGCGTTCTTGATCACGGTGATGGGGACGCTGCCGGTGCTGGCCGTCAGGCGGGCCTCGCGCGAGGTGACCGACAGCAGGGTCAATTGGTGGTCCATGGCCGCTTCGAAGTGTGTGACGCCGACGCTCTGCTCGGTGGGCGTGAGTTGTTGTGACTCGGCTCCGAGCAACAGGTCGTTGAGGGCCGTGGCGACGGCGGTGCCGGGGTTGCTGCCCGCCACGGCGGCGGCGAAGCCCGTCCATTGGAGGCGAGCGGTCTTGATGGCCCGCGCCGGAAGGGTGGCGCCTCCGATGGCTGCCGGCCGGCGCGCCGATGGCTGGGTGACACCCCCGACCACGCCCCCCACCGGTACCCCCTGCGCCGTGTCGGAGAACAAGGTCGCCAGGGTGACCGGTTCGACCATCGGATTGTTCTGCAGACCGTCGAGCACATCGGCGATGACGGCGGGGTCGGCCGCCGTGGTCGGAGGCGCAACGGCCACCACCCCTCTGGCCTGTGAGGTGTTCGGCGCTTCGTAGTAGTCGAGCTCGAGCTCGGCCAGGAGCTGGTCGGCGGCCAGGGCCGGGTCCGAGCGCAGCGTCGGTTGCAGGCGGGAGGACACCTCGGAATCGGACAGGACGGCATTGCCGGGGGCGCCTGTGCCCAACGTGAACCTCCTGGTGGGCGTGGTGGACGGAGACGGACCGGAGACAGCGCTCGGGGGAACGACGAGACGGGTGTAGCCCAGGGAGGCGAGGGTGGCGATGGCGCCGTTGTCGAGCGTCGTCGTCGACACCCAGGCGTTGTCGGTGGCACAGCTGCTCGCGTGCAGACCCGGGATGGCGTTCAGGACCTGGGCGCCGCCATGGACCTGCTCGGCGAGCTCGGTGCCCAGGTCGGCGGCGTCGAAAGCGCCGGCACTGACCGGGATGTAGGAGCTGCACAGGGTTTGGCGAGCGGGCTCCGCCGTGAGAGAAACGAGCGACGCCAGGGCCTGTTTTGCCTTGGCGCCACGGGCGCCGGCCAGGGCCGCCGTCGTCGCCGGACTCGGTTCCAAGGTGACCGGCACCGTGGCCCGGGGGCCGGAGAGCGAACCCAGGAGGTTCGTGAGAGGGGCGAGAGACGAGGAGGTGACGGGCACGACGGCACCCTGGGATGAGGTCGACGTGAGGCGCATGGCCAAGGGGACGACTAGGGCGAACCGCAGCGGCTCGGTGTCGGCGGAAGGATCGGTGTAGACGAGGTAGGTGAGGAGCCGTGACGTCACCGTGTGGGTGGCGGCGTCGGTGAGAACCAGACGCACCGGATAGACGCCGCCGCACGAGCCGACGCTGCAGGGGAGGTGGACCGTGAACGGTCCCGTCCCCGCCCCGGCCACAGCGCCGGCGGTCACCGGCACGGACAGGTCGACTCCGCGCTGGGGATCGGCCGCATCGGGGGTGAGCGTGGACAGGGCGATGGCGTCCGATTGGGCGACGACAGCGCCCACCGGGGTTCCGTTCAGTGTCTCGTCGAATTCCGAGGGGTCGACGACGTGCTTGTAGACGGTGATACCGAGCGTCAGCTTGGCCAGGGAGACGCCGTCCGAGACGCCCAGGCGCAAGGAGAAGGGGTTGCTCGGGCCGGCGATCGTGGGCAGGGCGAGCAAGCGCAGCGCCGCCGGTGAGGAGACCGAAGCGGCGGTCGCCGCCGGGCCGGACGCCGCCGGGCCGGACGATGAGGAGCCCGAGGCCCACGCCGATGGTGGCGAGGAGGTGAGACCGACGCCCAGAGCGACGACGACGGCGGCGGCCAGGATCCGACCCCGAGGGATCGGACAGCGGGCCCGGCCCGAGCGATCGCTGCGGTCACCGCCGCGTGCGGGAGCCATTCTCGCCTCGGTCAGGTCCACCTCGGCGACGGAGCCTATCGGCCGAACGCTCGGAGGGGTCGGCCCATCCCGGCCGGCGGTGCCCGGGTCGGGGGCCGATCTCAGATGCCGAAGCGGGCGTCGCGCAGCGCCGCGGCGGCCTCCGGCGGGCCCCCGACCTCCACGTGGGCGGCGGCTTTACGGCCCGAGAGATAGAGGGCGATCTCTCCGGGGCGTCCCGTGAGGGTCGCCGCCTGTTCGCCGCTGCGGGCGTGGACGACCCGACCGTCGCTGTGGACGAGGTCGAGGCCCGTGGATGCGAGCGAGCGGGTCAAAAGACGTGACCCGCGGCCCATCGACTTCCACAGGGCCTCCTCCACGTCGGCGATGTCGCTCTCGGGACGCGGCGTCGTGTCGCCGCCGCCCCGGCGGACATCTTCGTGGTGGATGAAGTACTCGCTCATGTTCATGGGCGCGTCGAACGGTCGTAGCAACGACGGGGGGCCGCTGCGGACAAGAGCCACGAGCCCGTCGTAGGTCTTCTCCTTCGACGTGCGCTTCATGGTTCGCTCCAGGCCGGCGGCGAAGGGGGGGAGAACGAGCCCGAGGGCGGCCAGGGGCTTGCGTTCACGGACGACCAGATGGGTGGCGAGGTCGCTCGTCGTCCATCCCTCGCACAACGTGGGAGCCGCCGGTCCGACGCGCGTGAAGAGATCACACAGGGCGTTCCGTTCGGATCGATGCGGGGCGATGGCCATCGGGCGGCACGCTACGGCCGAGCGAGTGGGCGGTCAACGCAGGCCCGACGCTCATGGGAGAGACGCAGCGAGTCCCGGGGCTGCGCCCGGCGGCCCGCCGGGGAGCCACAGCGGTGGGCACTACCCTCGGCCTGGTGATTCCGTCGCGAGCACAGGCCCTGGTCGACGCCACCGCTGAGCTGGCCGCGCTCTTCGATGACGCCGGCCACCGGCTGTATGTGGTCGGGGGTTCGGTGCGCGACGTCTTCTCCAGCGACGAGCCGTCGGTGGACGCCGATATCGACCTGACCACCGACGCGTTGCCCGACCAGACCGAGAAGATCGTGGGGGGCTTCGCCGACGCCGTGTGGTTGCAGGGCAAGAGGTGGGGGACCATCGGTGCACTGAAGGCGGGGCGGACGATCGAGATCACGACGCACCGGGCCGAGGCATATCACCCGGACTCGCGCAAGCCCGAGGTGGTGTTCGGCGACTCCATCGAGGTTGATCTGTCGCGCCGGGATTTCACCGTGAACGCCATGGCTCTGCGGCTGGGCCCGGATCTCGAGCTGATCGACCCGTACGGGGGCCTGGACGATCTGGCCGCCGGCCGGCTGCGGACGCCGCTCGATCCCGAGATCTCCTTCTCCGACGACCCGCTGCGGATGCTGCGCGCGGCGCGCTTCATCGCCCGGTTCGGCCTCGAGCCCGACGAGGCTCTCGTAGAGGCCGTGGGCGCCATGCACGACCGTCTGGCCATCGTCTCGGCCGAGCGGATCCGCGACGAGCTGGGCAAGCTGCTGGTGGTGCGCCAGCCCTCGCCGGGGCTGTGGTTCGTGGTCCGCACCGGCCTGGCCGGGGAGTTCTTACCCGAGCTCCCGGGCCTGGCTCTCGAGCAGGACCCGATCCACCGGCACAAAGACGTCCTGGCCCACACCCTGGCCGTGGTGGACAAGACCGAGCCCGACCGCCTGCTGCGTCTGGCCGCGCTCCTGCACGACATCGGGAAGCCACGGACGCGCGACTTCGGCCCTGGCGGGGTGACCTTCCACCACCACGAGGTGGTGGGGGCCCGGATGGCCCGTGACCGGATGACGGCGCTGCGCTTCTCCAAGGACGACATCGAGACGGTGACGCGGCTTGTCGAGCTCCACCTGCGCTTCCACACCTACCGGCTGGGCTGGACCGATCGGGCTGTGCGCCGCTACGTGCGCGACGCCGGTCCGTTACTCGAGCAGCTGAACGAGCTCACACGCTGTGACTGCACGACGCGCAACGCGGCCAAGGCGCGCGCCCTCGGACAGCGGATGGACGAGCTCGAGAAGAGGATCGAAGAGCTGCGGGCCGAGGAGGAGCTCGACGCCATCAGGCCCGAGCTGGACGGCCGGCAGGTGATGGACCACCTGGGCCTCGCCCCCGGGCCCGAGGTCGGCCACGCCCTTGAGTTCCTTCTGGAGCTGCGTCTGGAAGAGGGTCCCCTCGGTGAGGAGGAAGCCCGCCGCCGACTCGACGCCTGGTGGAGCGAGAGGCGCGCCACGGGCTGAGCCGTCGGCGCCGGGGACGTCAGTCCTCGGGCCAGCTCGGGGCGGGCTCGCCGGCGGCGAAGTCCTCGACCATGCGGTAGGCCTCGTCGTCGTGGTACTGCACCGGCGGCGACTTCATGAAGTAGGCCGACGGGCCGAGCAGGGGCCCGCCGATGCCGCGGTCGAGCGCCAGCTTGGCGCAACGGACGGCGTCGATGATCACGCCGGCCGAGTTGGGGGAGTCCCAGACCTCGAGCTTGAGCTCCAGGTTGAGAGGGACGTCACCGAAGTTCCGACCTTCCATCCGGATGTAGGCCCACTTGCGGTCGTTCAACCAGGGGACGTGGTCAGACGGCCCGATATGGACGTCGTCGGCGTCGAGGACGTAGTTCTCGACCTGACTGGTGACGGCCTGGGTCTTGGAGATCTTCTTCGACTCGAGGCGCTTGCGCTCGAGCATGTTCTTGAAGTCNNCGAGGGCCAGGCCGCGGTCCTCGAAGAGCCGGGTGAGGACTCGGTGGACGATGGTGGAGCCCACCTGGCTCTTGATGTCGTCCCCGACGATGGGGATGCCGGCGTCACGGAACTTGCGGGCCCAGGTCGGGTCGCTGGCGATGAACACCGGGATGGCGTTCACGAAGGCCACCCCGGTGTCGAGACAGGCCTGGGCGTAGTGGCGCTGGGCCTCCTCGGAGCCCACGGGGAGGTAGCTGACGAGGACGTCGGCGCCGGCGTCGCGCAGGGCCTGGGCCACGTCCACCGGCTCGGCCGGGGATTCCTCCACCGTCTCGCGGTAGTAGATGCCCAGGCCGTCGAAGGTCGGGCCCCGCTGCACGGTGACGTCGAGGTGACCGACGGGGGCGAAGCGGATGGTGTTGTTGTGGCCGGAGAAGACCGCCTTCGACAGGTCGACACCCACCTTGGTGGCGTCGACATCGAAGGCGGCCACGAACTCGACGTCACCGACGTGGTAACCGCCGAGCTTGACGTGCATCAGGCCCGGCACGGTGTCGTCGGGATCGGCGTCCCGGTAGTACTCCACTCCCTGGACCAAGGAGCTGGCGCAGTTCCCCACGCCGGCGATCGCCACTCGGACAGTGCTCATCGAGCCTCTCCCTCCATCTGTGTCATCCCCTTCGTATCTGTCCGCCATGCGGCGTGTTGCCGATCGGCGTGTCCCGATCGCGGTGTTCTGTCGGCGCTACGGATGTGGTCGTGGCGTGCGGGGCCCGTGCCCGTTCGGCATCGATCAACCGGTCGAGCCACGAGATGTCGCGCTCGGTCGACTCCGTGGTGTGTTCCACGAGCGAACGCGCGTACGGGTCGAGACGACTTCCGGCGGTGGCCGCTTTCGTCTCTGTCAGGCGTTGCGCCAGCTGGGCCCGGCGACGCTCGAGCAGCCGGAGCCGCGCCTGGGGCGGGAGGTAGCGGGCGAAGGCGAGGCGCAGGCCGAAGCTGCGGGCGTCCTCCGCCCCCGCCCCGGCCTCGCTGGCCAGCAGGTCGGCGAACTGACGCCGACCCTCATCGGTGATCCGGTAGACCTTGCGGCCCCGTCGTCCCCGGGCCGGGCTTGTGCGCCGCGCCCGCAGTGCGGCGCGCTCTCCGCTCAGAGACCCGGTCATGGGCACGGGGTCGACGGCGTCGTTCAACTCCTCGATGGCGCAGACCGCACCACCACGCTCGAGGCGGAACAGCGCCGGATAAAGCGACCCGAAGGAGATGTTCGAGAAGAGGCCCAGCTCGTCGCGCAGGCGCTTGCGGATCTCGTACCCGTGGAGTTCCTGATCCTCGAGCAGGCCCAGGATGGCGAGCTCAAGCACGGGCGGTCACCGTACCAAGAGGAAGAATCTGAGTTGTTGAAGGCTGATACATCGCTGCGACCTATCGTATCGATATAGCTCCGGTGGCGCAAGTCAGCGGACCGTCAGCAAAAAAGAGCGCAATTTGTCATCGTTCAACGACCACGCTCGGCGGTACCCTGGTGAGCGATGAGCTTCGGGCATTCGGCCTTGGGAGGTTTCCCGGTTGACGGGACCGGCGGACGGGTGGAGTACCGCCTCGCCCGCAATGCCGTCGTGAGCGAGTTCCACAAGGGCCGGCTGTCCCGGCTCGATGTCTGCGACGCGCACCCCGAGCTGATGCGCGCCGCGCGCAACGTGGGTGTCGCTCTGGCCGAGGACTGCCCCATCTGCGAAGGGCCGCCGCTCGTCCATGTCACCTACGTCTTCGGGCCCCGGCTTCCGTCGCACGGCCGCTGCCCGACGACGGCCACCGAGCTGTCCCGGCTGTGCCGGCGGGCCGACGAAGTGGTCTGTTACGTGGTGGAGGTGTGCCCGGACTGTGCCTGGAACCATCTGGCGCGGATGTACCCGGCCGGTGGTCGGCACCGGGAGTCGGCCTCCGCGGCGCGCCGCCGGAACGGCTGAGGCCGTACCGGAGAAAACGGCGCCGCAGGGGGGCGTTAAGGGCGTCGGCGGAGGGCTCGCGCCCACAAGCGGCGTGTGATGGGCCAGGATTGACGGACTAATCCGCTCGGGCAAGGGGAATTCGATGGCAGCAGTGCAGGCAGGCAGCGGCAAGGGGTCGGGTCAGAAGCCCGGCAATGCCGCCGGAGGCCGCCCCGGGGGCGGCACGAAGCCGGCGCCCGGTCGCAGTGCCAACCCCGCCAAGGCTCCGGGGCGGCGACCGGGTCCGGCCACCAAGACCGCTTCGGGCAACGGCAAAGGCGGCGGGGGCAAGGCCGGCGCCGCCCGGACCAGCCAGTACCGACCCGGGGTGAAGCCGCCGCAGCGCTTCAACCCGTCCACCTTGGCCTTCGCCGTGGTGGCCGTGGTGGTGGTCATCATCGTGGCCTTCGTGGTCATCAAGGTGACGGGCGGACATTCGAAGCCGTCGGCCAACGGGATCCAGGCCCCGGTGGACAAGGCGGCCTCGGCCGTCGTGGTGAACGAGGTCACGAGCGTGCCCGCATCGGTGGCGGCGAAGGTGGGACTGCCGCCGACCGGCACCGTGGCCCCCCTGACGGTCAAGACCGGTCAACCCGCTCTGACCATCAGTGGCAAGCCCGGGGCCATCTTCATCGGCGGGGAATTCTGTCCGCTGTGCGCCGCCGAGCGGTGGCCCATGGTGATGGCCTTCAGCAAGTTCGGGACGTTCAGCAACCTGAAGGAGACGACCTCCTCGCCCTGGGACTCCGATCCGGCCACGGCCACCTTCTCGTTCCTGGGGTCCTCGTACTCGAGTCCGTACCTCACGTTCGACTCGTCGGAGCACGAGAGCAACGACACGAGCGGGCTGGGCACGAGAACCACCCTGCAGCCCCTCACGTCGCAGGAGTCGAATCTGTGGGCCAAGTACGAGACCACCGAGGGCTTTCCCTTCCTCGACGTCGGGAACAAGTACTTCGTGCTGAACCCGAGCTACAACCCCGCCGTGCTGAGCGGTCTCGACCAGGTGGACATCGCCTCCAAGTTGAAGAACCCGAAGGACCCCGTGACCCAGGACATCGTGGGGACGTCGAACTACATCACCGCCGCCATCTGCGCCGTCACCGGCCAGAAGCCGGCGTCCGTGTGCTCCGCCCCGGTCGTGGCCAAGGCGGCGCAGGCGATGACCGGGAAATGACGGGGAAGCCCCATGGCCCCGAAGTCCCCGGTGAGCAACGCAGATCGGTCGGCGAAGGTGGCGAACGCCGCCACCGCTGACGCTGCGGTGCCCGAGATCGATGCCGAGCTGGTCGACGGCTACGGCGACGAGGAGATGGCGCCGCCCGGCGTCAGTCGGCGTGTGCGGATCGCCGCTCTGGTGCTGTCTCTTCTCGGGCTGGCCGACTCGGCCTACCTGACGATCGCCCACTTCGAGCAGAGCATCTTGAACACCACCTGCTCGACGTCGGGGGCCATCAACTGCACCAAGGTGACCACCAGCGCGCAGTCGCACATCTTCGGCATTCCGGTGGCCATCTTGGGACTGGCGTTCTACGTGGCCATGACGGCGATCAACCTTCCGCCTCTGTGGAAGACATCTGACGTGCGGGTGGCCTGGCTGCGACTGGCCATGGCGGTGAGCGGCATCGGCTTCGTGCTCTACCTCGTCTACGCCGAGCTGTTCGAGATCAAGGCCATCTGTGAGTACTGCACCGGCGTGCATGTCGTGACGTTCGCCCTGTTCGTCCTGATCGTGGTGACGCTGCCGTCGATGACGCAGCGACAGCCGGCCGGGTGGGACGACGGCGACTGGGAAGAGGAACCAGAGCTCTCCCCCTCGTAGTACACCTTCGGCGATGGGGCTCGCCGGAACCGGTCGACTGTCGACCTGATGGCTCCTACTCGTTAGAGCGATGAGGAGGAGGCCGGTGGCCGGCGTCGACGGGTTACCCATTGATCCCGATCTCGAGCCCTCCGATCCGTCGGAGCCGGCACCGGGCCGCGTCCGATCGGGCGTACCGATCAGGCGGAGCCACCGGGGGGTTCTCTCGGCCATCGCCGCCGGGGGCTTTCTGGGCGCCCTGGCCCGCTACGAGCTGCAGCTGGCGTGGCCCGTCCACGGGGGCCGGTTTCCCGCGTCGACCTTCGTGATCAACACGTCAGGGGCCTTCGTCCTCGGGTTGCTGCTCACCGCGTCCATGGCCAGGGTCGAGACACCGTTGTGGCGCTATCTGCGGTTGTTCGCCTGCGTCGGAGGGCTCGGCGCCTGGACGACCATGTCGAGCATCGCCGTCGAGTCCGACACCCTCGTGCGTGGCGGTGCCGCCGCCCTGGCTGTGGGGTACCTGGCCGCCACCATGGTGGCCGGGGTCGGTGCGGCGGCGGCCGGGACGGCTCTCGGACGACTGACCCGACGGGTGGGCGGGGGCAGCCGGGAAGTCACACGATGACGCTGGCTTTGGCCGTCGGTCTGGCCGGCGCCGTGGGTGCCGTGGCCCGGTTCCTGAGCGACGGGGCCGTCCAGGACCGGCGTTCGGGCGCCTTCCCCTTCGGCACCCTGACGGTGAACTGCACCGGGTCGTTGATCTTGGGGATCGTCACGGGTCTCGCCTGGTACCACGGGCTCGGCGGTCGGGTCCACGTCATCGTGGGCGTCGGGTTCTGCGGGGCCTTCACCACCTGGTCGGGTGTGAGCTGGGAGGCGGTGCAACTGGCCGAGCGCGGCCTCGGGCGCCTGGCCGTGCTGAACGTGGTCGGGGGGGTGGCGGCGGCTGCGGCCTTTGCCGCCGCCGGCATCGTGGTGGCGGCCGTCGTCTGACGGTGGCGGCCGTGATGGCAGCAACTCCCCGGTGGCCGGGGTGGTCGGGCGACGGCGGGTGTTCTGTGCGATTCTCGCTGCGTGCAGCAAAGCATGCCCGTCACCGCGTCATCGGCACCCGGTGGTCCCAACCGATTCGCCCAGCGGCTCTTCTCACCGCTGCCCGAGCGTTACAACCGGTTGGCCGAGGTGTTGTCGTTTGGACAGAACGGTCGTTGGCGCCGGGCCATGGTCGACCACATCGTGACGGCGTCGCCCGATCTGATCCTCGACGTGGCCACCGGTCCCGGCGGGGTGGCTCTGCAGATGGCGGGGCGGACAGGCGCCCGGGTGGTGGGCGTGGACGTGACCGAGGCCATGCTGCGCCAGGGCCGGGAGAACGTGGCGGCCGCCGGTGCCCGGATCCAGTTCGCGCTGGGCCGCGGTGAGCAGCTGCCGTTCGCCGACGGCACCTTCGACGCCGTGAGCTTCACCTACCTGCTGCGCTACGTGGACGATCCGGCCGCCACCATCAAGGAGCTCGCCCGGGTGGTGAAGCCCGGAGGCGTCGTCACCAACCTGGAATTCGCCGTCCCCGAAAGCGGGTTCTGGCGGTTCTGGTGGTGGGGCTACACCCGGCTGGTGCTGCCCGTGGCCGGCTGGATCACCGGCGGCCGGGAGTGGTTCGACGTGGGCCGTTTCCTCGGGCCCAACATCAGCTCGCACTACCGCCGGTATCCGGTCTCGTGGACGGTCGGCGCCTGGCAGGCCGCCGGCCTGGTCGACGTCGGTGTGCGGACGATGAGCCTCGGGGGCGGCCTGGTGATGTGGGGAACCCGGACCGGTGGCTGAGACCGAGCGTCGGCCCGCCTACTACGCCGCCGCCGGCGGCGGTTGGCGGGACTGGTGGACGCTGCTGCACCCGCCCTACACCGCCTGGCACCTCTCCTATGTCGTGATCGGAGCCTGTCTGGCGCCCCGGGTCCAGACGTCGCGGATGATCGTCACCGTGGTGGCCTTCTTCCTGGCCGTGGGCGTGGCCGCCCATGCCGTCGACGAGCTGCATGGTCGTCCCCTGCGCACCGGCATCTCGTCGGCCGCCCTCATCAGCGTCACCGTGGCCGCCCTTATCGGGGCCGTCGCCCTCGGGGTGATCGGGATCAGCCGGGTGGGCTTCGTCCTGCTGCCCTTCATCGTGGTGGGTCCCCTGCTCGTCATCGCCTACAACGCCGAGCTGTTCGGCGGGATCGTGCATTCGACGGCAGGGTTCGCCGCCGCCTGGGGAGCGTTTCCGGTCCTGACCGGCTACGTGGCCCAGACCTCGGATCTGGGTCTCGCCCCCGTTCTGGCCGCCGCCGCCGCCTTCGCCCTCTCCTGTGCCCAGCGGGCATTGAGCACCCCGGCCCGGTTGGTCCGGCGGTCCACCCGTTCGGTCGAGGGGTCGCTCACCCTGGCCGACGGGACGGTCGTGGCCCTGGACGAGAGGACTCTGCTCGCTCCCCTTGAAGCGGCCCTGCGGGCCATGTCGTGGGCCATGGTGGTCCTGGCCGCCGCCCTGGCCGTGACCCGGTTGACCTGATCCTCTACGGAGGCTGGGTCAGTTCTATGACGTTCCCGTCGAAGTCCTCGTAGCGCCCACTGCGGCCCCACGGCTCGTCGCCGGGCTCGTGGATGACCCGGGCCCCGCAGCGCACGGCGGCGCCGTGGGCCTCGTCGATGTCGTCGACGTCGAAGGTCAGCTGAGCCCCGGAGCCGGCGCGCTCCTTGGCGCCGTAGAGGGCGAAGTGAAGGTAGGCGCCGTCACGCCACGAGATCTCGGCGTGCCGGCCACCGATCCACCGGTCCTCCACCGCGTTGTCCCCGGGCTGAAGAGGCACCCCGAATCCCTCCCGGTAGAGAAGCTCCGACTTCTCCAGGTCGGCCACCTCCAAGACGACGGCCTCGAGCCGCCCGCTGCCGGCCATGGCGTCGTCCTCAGACGGCGCCAGGATGGGACTGGCCGAGAGGGCTCTTCGCGAGGTTGCGGCGAAAGCCCTGGACGGTCGCTTCCACCACCCGGTCATGGCCCCAGCGCATCAGCGGCGGCGCCAGGCGCGCCGCGAGCCGCATCGGTCTCTGCTTCATCTCGATCGTCCATGACACGGTGGCCCGACTGCCATCGCCACGGGGTTCGAGGAGCAAGCCGGCCGACCCTTCGAGGTCCCCTTCGACGTGGGCGTCGATCCGCTCGGGCCGGACGCATCGGTCGAGCACCACCCGCACCCGCATCTCGTAGGGCACCGGGGGCGAGACGACGCCATAGAGGCCGGAGCCGGCTTGGAGCGGCCCCCCGTCGCGGCGCAGCTCATGGAGCCAGCCCCACCAGCTCTCGAAGCGCTCGGTATGTTCGAGGACGTCCCACATCGCCTCGGGAGGGAGCTCGAAGTCGAAGCTGCCCCGGTAGTCGATCACATACGGCGATCCAGGCACGCGCCGACCACGCTACGACTCTTGGTCGGCCTCAGGCGGGTCACCGGCTCCCGGTCCCCCCGGGGCGACGGGAAAGTGGGGGTAGAGCGCCCGGCACGAGAGGCACCAGCCCTCGCTGATCTCCATCGTCTCGCTGGCTGTCAGCCGGCCCTCGGAATCGACGCTCATATAGACCCGGCGGACCTGCTCGAGCCCGTCCGCCGGCCCGCCGCAGTTGGCGCAGGCGTCGTCTCCATTCCCCCCTGTGGGAGCCACCCCGGGAACGGTACACTCGGGGTACTGGGTCCCCGACGCCGCCGGCAGCCTCTGGCGCTGGACGGCAAGGAGGTTCCGCTCACATGACCGACCCTGTGACGAGCACCACCGCGGCCAAGAAAGTGACCGTTCCCATGGTCCGCGCCCGCAAGCGCAGCCGCGGCGACCAACCCATCGTCATGCTCACCGCCTACGACACCCCCGGTGCCCACATCGCCGACGCCGCGGGGGTCGACGTCATCTTGGTGGGCGACTCGGTGGCCAACGCCGTGCTCGGCCATGCCGACACCCTCCAGGTCGACGTGGCCGCCATGGCCCATCACGTGGGCGCCGTGGGCCGGGCGTCGCCGCGGGCCCTCGTGGTCGGGGACATGCCCTGGCTCAGCTACCACGTCTCGGCCGAGGACGCCGTCCGCAACGCCGCTGTCCTCATCCGGGCCGGGGCCGAGGCGGTCAAGCTCGAAGGGGGCCGTCGCCGTCTGGCTGTGGTGGAGGCTCTGATGGCCGCCGAGATCCCCGTGATGGGCCACCTCGGTCTCACCCCCCAGTCCGTCCACGCCATGGGTGGCTACCGGGTCCAGGCCAAGAGCACCCCGGCGGCCGAGGCGCTCATGAACGACGCCAAGGCCCTGGCCGCCGCCGGTTGCTTCGCCATCGTCCTCGAAGGCGTCCCCGACGTGGTGGCGGGCCGGGTCACCGACGAGGTCGGTATCCCCACCATCGGCATCGGCGCCGGGGCCGCCTGCGACGGTCAGGTCCTCGTCTTCCACGATCTCCTCGGGCTCCGCCAGGGCGCGCCGGCCAAGTTCGTCCGCCAGTACGCCGATCTCACGGCGGTGGCCGTCACCGCCATCGCATCCTGGGCGGCCGACGTCCGCGGCGGCAGCTTCCCCTCCGAGGCCGAGACCTACCACCTCCCGCCCGAGCACTAGCCGGGCCCGGCACGGCCGGAAGACCGCCGGCCACCGTCGGCTACGATGGCCCCCGGCCATGACCGGGTGAGATCTACCGGGTTTCCGGTCGTACACCCTGCCCCGCAGCTGGCGGGGCCCCGGGCGCTTCGGCGTCGGGTCCAGAGGGAGGTGAGCCGCGCGTGCGGCCTTACGAAGTAGTGATTATCTTCGACACCGATGTGGAGGAGTCGGCCATCACGGCCGTCCTCGAGCGGGGGCTCGAGATCATCCGTAACGACGGCGGCACCGTGGGCACGGTCGACCGCTGGGGGAAGCGGACCCTCGCCTATGAGATCCGCAAGAAGCGTGAGGGTTACTACGTGGTGGCAGAGTTCACCGGTGAGCCCAAAGCAGCGGCCGATCTCGACCGGTTCTTCGTCCTGGCCGACGAGGTCCTGCGACACAAGATCATGCGGGTACCCGACGAGGCGATCGGCCAGTCCACCCGGCCCAAGACGGCGGTCCGTTCAGCGCCTTCGGGCGACCGCGAACGCTGACATCTGAAGAGCGGAGGAAACACCATGGCCAACGGAAACAACGTCGCACTGGTCGGCAACATCACCCGTGACCCCGAGCTGCGGTTCACCCCGTCCGGCCAGGCCACGGCGACCTTCGGGCTCGCCGTGAACCGGCGCTGGCAGAACCGGCAGACCCAGGAGTGGGAAGAGGCCACCTCTTTCTTCGACGTCGTCTGCTGGCGGGAGATGGCCGAGAACGCGGCCGAGAGCCTCAGTCGTGGCTCCCGGGTCCTCGTCACCGGCCGGCTCGAGCAGCGTTCGTGGGAGACGTCCGACGGCGACAAGCGCTCCAAGATCGAGGTCGTGGCCGATGAGATCGGCCCGAGCCTGCGCTGGGCCACGGCCCAGGTGACGAAGAACGAGCGTCGGGGACCGGGCGAAGGCGCCCCCGCCCCCCGCCAGGCCGCCGCGGCCACGGCATCAGCCGACCAGGGCGGCGGCTACGGCTTCGACGAGGAGCCCTTCTGATGCGCGTCCTTCTGCGCGACGACATTTCCGGGGTGGGAAAGCGCGGCGACATCGTGGAGGTGGCCAAGGGCTTCGCCCGCAACTACCTCCTGCCCACCGGCCGGGCCCTACTGGCCGGCGACAAGATCGAGAAGCAGGCCACGGCCATGCGCCGCGGCCGCGACCTCAGAAACGTCGCCGACCGTGATGCGGCGCGGACCGTGGCCGGTCTCCTCGGCGCCGCCACCGTGACCATCTCGGCCCGGGCCGCCACCGAGGGCCGTCTCTTCGGTTCCGTCTCGGCCGCCGATGTGGCCGAGGCCATCACCGCCCAGACCGGTGCCGAGATCGACCGCCACAAGGTCTCGCTCTCCGAGCCCATCAAGACGGTGGGCACCCACGTCGTCCCCGTCCAGCTCCACGACGAGGTCAGTGCGGAGGTCACCGTCGAGGTCGTGCCCAGCGCCTGACCGGCCCCCCGGCGGCCGCCGCCCCCCGGCCCGCAGCGCTCCGACATTCCGGAAACGGGGCCCACCAGGGACACCTCGGGCGCCGGGACCCGGTGTTACACCCGATGCCTAGCGTCTCCTCTATGGCGGTCGTCGCTGCGGTCTGCGAATCAACAGGTTGTCCCCAGGGTTATCCGCTGCCATCGGTGGCTGTCCACAGTGTCATCCCCCGGGAATCGGCCCGATTTCCCCAGGTTGCTCCCCTCGTTCTCCGCAGGCGGAATGGGTGAGGGTAGGGGTCTCATGACGCAGCTTCTCGAAGAGGTCCCCAACCGCCGTTTGCAGAGTGCCGGGGGCCGGATCCCTCCCCACAACCTCGATGCCGAGGAGTCGCTGCTCGGAGCGATGCTGCTGTCGCGCGACGCCACCGCCTCGGCCATCGAGTTCTGCGTCAGCGAGGACTTCTACAAGCCGGCCCACTCCCACATCTTCGGGGCCATCACCGCCCTCTACACCCGGGGGGAACCGGCCGATCCCGTGACGGTGGCCGACGAGCTGCGCCGGTCGGGACTGCTCGACGCGGTGGGCGACCCCTCGGTGCTGATCTCCCTCCAGGTCAATACGCCGTCCACGGCCAACGCCTCGTACTACGCCAAGATCGTCGAGGAGCATGCCCTGCTCCGGCGTCTGGTGACGGTGGCCGGGGAGATCGCCGAGCTCGGCTACAGCGTGCCCGAGGACGTCACCGAAGTGGTCGACCGGGCCGAGTCGATGATCTTCGAGGTGGCCCAGCGGCGGATGGTCGACACCATGTTTCCCCTGCGCGACCTCCTCGGAAAGACCCTCGATCAACTCGAGGCCCTGGTCGAGCGGGGGGAGACTATCACCGGGGTGCCCACCGGCTACCGGGACTTGGACGCCCAGCTGGCCGGCCTCCAGAAGGGGAACCTGGTGGTGGTGGGGGCCCGGCCGGCCATGGGGAAGACCAGCTTCGCCCTCGGCATCGTAAGCCATGCCGCCGTCCATGCCCGGGTGCCCGTCCTGCTCTTCTCCCTGGAGATGAGCCACCTGGAGTTGACCCAGAGGATGCTCTGCTCGGAGGCGGGAGTCGACGCCACCCGGATGCGCAACGGAGCGCTGCTCGAGTCGGACTGGCCCCGGATCTCGAACGCCATCGGCCGGCTGGGCGATGCCCCCATCTTCATCGACGACAATCCCAACGTGACCGTCATGGACATCAGGGCCAAGTCCCGGCGGCTGAAGGCGCGTTCGGGCCTCGGTCTGGTGGTCGTCGACTACCTGCAGCTGATGAGCGGCCACGGTAGGAGCCGGGCCGAGAACCGCCAGGTGGAGGTGTCGGAGATCAGCCGAGGCCTGAAGGTGCTCGCCCGGGAGCTCGAGATCCCCGTGGTGGCGCTGTCGCAGCTGTCGAGAAACCTGGAGATGCGCCAGGACAAGCGGCCCGTGCTGGCCGATCTCCGGGAGTCGGGCTCCATCGAGCAGGACGCCGACGTGGTGCTCTTCATCTACCGCGACGAGGTCTACAACCCGGACTCACCGGAGAGGGGCTCGGCCGAGATCATCACCTCCAAGCACAGAAATGGCCCCACCGGCGTCACCCATCTGGCCTTCGTCGACCGCTACACCCGCTTCGACGAGCAGGCCCGGGTCTGAGAGCCGATCGGCGGAAGACGCCCAGGTGACCGACGGTCTCGACTACCTGGCGCGCAACCGCCGGGTGTGGGATGCCCAGGCGGCGGACTACGTCGAGCCGCATCGACAACGGCGGGATATGGGTCGAGGCCATGACGAAGACGTTGGAGCGGCTCGACGAGCTCTGCACTACGGGGTCTTGATCAGGTACTCGCTCATGGTGGAACTGCGGAAGCGGCCCAGATCGAGACAGGCGTTCACGCTCTCGAGCATCCGGGTGACGTTAGCCCTGAGCTCCTCGGCCGAGCCGGCTCGGTAAAAGAGCAGGGGGTCGGCCACGTGGGTGGCCGAGGGCCAGGCCTCCTCCACGATCCCGTGGATCTCGGGAGCACCGTCGGTCAGGGCCCGGATCACCTCGTTCCTGACGTAGCGAGTCCGGGGCTGGAGCTCGGCCGAGAGCGGCGACTGGGTGCCGTGCCAGCGGTTGATCCACTCCCGGTAGTCGAGCCCCTCGGGCCGGTGGATGAGGGCGACGGTGAGGACACCGGGGGAACGCTCCCCGTCGGGCCAGCTCCGCGGGGGCGCGTGAGGGGTGGTGCCGTAGTCCTCGTACAGCGACTCCAGCACCAGATAGCCGGCGTGGCGCATCCCGAGACCGGCGACGACCTGCTCGAATGGCTGCCGGCGGTCGTAGGAGTCGAGCCAGAGCGACACCTCGGCCATATGGGGCTCCTCGCCCTGCGGGGTGGGCACCGGTGAGGGGGCCTCGGCCGCCGCGCCGTCATGGACATTGATCCCGACGCCCCGGGCCCCGGCCGCCATCAGGCCCGGGGCCGTCTCCGACAGAAGCCGCCGGCGCAACGCGTCGCCCACCCCTTCTGCGTCGGAGCCCCACAGCAGGTAGACGAGCTTCTCCATCGGCCCAGTATCGCGGCGCCATCGGCCCGGTCTTGCGGGGTCGTCCGGTCGAGCCCCGGGACGTGGCCGCCCGGGGTTGCGGCCGTCAGGGCGCGGCGGGGGGCGGGCTGTCGACCAGAGAGGGCGGTTGGGCGCCTGGGGCGGGAGGGGTGAGGGTCCGGGGCAGGTCGAGTTGGGCCAGGGGGAGTCGGACCCAGAAGGTGGCGCCGGGGCCGGGCGCCTCGGCACCGGGGGCGGGGGCGGGGGCGGGGGCGTCGGAGTCGACGCCCACCGAGCCGCCGTGGGCCAGAGCGATGGCCGAGACGATGGCCAGGCCCAGGCCGACGCCGCCGGTGGCGCGGGCCCGGGAGGGGTCGGCGCGGTGGAAGGGTTCGAAGATGTGGGGTCGCTCCTCGGGGGCGATGCCCGGGCCCCTGTCGGCCACGGTGAGAAGGGCTGTGTCGCCGTCGGCCCTGACATCCACGGCGATGGGGGTACCGGCCGGGGTGTGGGAGATGGCGTTGGCCACGAGGTTGTCGACTACCTGACGAAGCCGGTTGGCGTCACCCACGACGACCACGGGGGCCGAAGGGCTGAAGGTGACCTGGCGGTCGGGGGCCTTCACCCGGCCGGCGTCGACGGCAGCGGCCACCACGGCGGTGAGCTCCACCTGCTCGTGCGCGAGGGGGCGCTCCCGGTCGAGACGGGCCAGCAGCATCAGGTCGTCGACCATTTCGCTCATCCGGTTGGCCTCGGAGCGGATGTGGCGCATGGAGGTGGCCAGGTCCTCGGGCCGGTCCCGGGCGCCCCGATCGAAGATCTCGGCGTAACCGCGGATCGAGGTGAGGGGGGTCCGCAACTCGTGTGAGGCGTCGGCCAGGAAACGCCGGAGCCGCTCCTCCGATGCGGCGCGGCCGGCGAAGGCCAGCTCGATCTCCGTGAGCATGGTGTTGAGCGCCTCCCCCAGCCGGCCCACCTCGGTGTGGGCGTCGGCGCCGGCGACACGTTGGGAGAGGTCGCCTCCGGCGATGGCCCCCGCCGTGGTGGCCATCTCGTCGAGCGGCCGCAGTCCCCGACGGACGATCCACCACGCGAGGCCACCGAGGACGACGAGGACGGCTCCCGAGACGAGGCCCTCCTGGCGGATCAGGTGGGTGAGGGTCTGGTTCTCGTCGGTCAGCGGCAGCGCCACCACCACCACGCCGTTCTCGCCACTCAGTCCGAGCGCGGTGACGGCGGCCACCCCCTCGTAGGAACGCGCCCCGCAGCCGGTATTGGTGACGGCGAAGAACGTGGTCGCCTTGGCCCTGCCCGTCGAGAGGGGGAGGGGTTTCGGAAGACGGGCCAGGTTCGCGGTGCGACTGTTGAAGAAGCAGGCGCTCAAAAGCACGGTTCCGTTGCTGTCCTGGAGCTGTCCGTACGTGCCCGGGACGACATTGGTGTTATTCAGAAGACGACAGGGGGCCCCGGTTTCGGGGTTCTGGGTGAGGCAGATCTGAAGGGCGTGCGAGACCGGGCCGGGGGCGGCCAGCAACTGCTGGTCGAGCCGGGCGGCCAGGAACGACCTGAGCGAGGTGTAGGTCACCACGTCGGAGACGATCAAGCCGCCGGCCACGATGCCCACCAGCACCAGGAGCAGGCGGAGACGGAGGGTCACGGAGTCTTCAGGGTCACGGAGTCTTCAGGGTCACGGAGTCTTCAGGGTCACGGAGTCTTCAGGGTCACGGTTGCTCTGGCGGTGGGCGCAGCGTGTAGCCGACCCCTCGGACGGTATGGATCAGTGGTGGGCCGAGAGAATCGATCTTGCGCCGGAGATAGGAGATGTAGATCTCGACCACGTTGGCGTTGCCGTCGAAGTCGTAGTTCCAGACCCGGTCGAGGATCTGGGACTTGGAGACGACGCGACCGGCGTTCAGGAGCAGGTAATGCAGGAGCTTGAACTCGGTCGGGGTGAGCTCGATGGAGGTCGTCCCCCGGAAAACCTCGTGGGACTCCTCCTCGAGACGAAGGTCGGCCAGCTCCAGCCGGCCGTTGTCGCCGTCGCCGTGCACCCGGCGCAAGATGGCGCGGACCCGGACGATCAGCTCTTCGACGGAGAAGGGCTTCGTCATGTAGTCGTCGCCGCCCAGGGTGAAGCCCCGGAGCTTGTCGTCGAGGGTGTCGCGGGCGGTGAGGAAGAGCACCGGGGTCCGGGTTCCGGCCATGTCACGGCTCATCCGCTCGAGGACCTCGAAGCCGTTCAGGTCCGGGAGCATGACGTCGAGGACGATCAGCTGGGGCCGGAAGGTTCCGATGGCCTCCAGCGCCTGGCGGCCCAGATGGGCCACCCGGACGTCCATGCCCTCGTAGCGAAGGGCCATGGAGAGCAGGTCGGTGATGCTGTGCTCGTCGTCGACGACGAGGATGCGCGAGGGAGTGGTGGACACGGGGTTCGACCTCCTTGCGGCGATCCTGACCGAGCTTTCTGTGGGTTTCCTGTGACGAAAACGGCATTCCCACTTTCTCAGTCACTTCACAGGGGTTTCACTGCCTTTTCGAATGTGCGGGTAGCCACACTGCTGCACCGGTACCGACGGTAGCCATGGCACCACAAGCGCACGGCCAGCGGCACCGGGAAGGAACATCCGAATCGGCCGTCGGCCGCCTCGGACAGCGAGGTCCTGACGAAGGAGACCACATTGGCTCTGTTCCACCCCCCGAACCGGCACGAGACCGGCGACGTCCACGGACGACGAGGGGGTCGGGGCCGCTTGGTGGTGATCGTTCTCGGGGTCGTGTCCGTGGCCCTCGCCGCGTGCGGCAGCGCGTCGGCCAAAGGATCGGGCACGAGCACCACCACGGAGCCGGCCGCCGCATCGCAGACGGCGTACACCAAGTGCCTGAAGCAGCACGGGGTCAACACCTCCAACTTCCCCGGCCGAAATGGCGCCGCTCCCGGCGGTGGGACACGTACGCCGGGATCGGGCTCGTTTCCCGGCGGTGGCGGCGGGGGAGGCCTCTTCAATAACCCCACGTTCCAGAAGGCGGCCGCGGCCTGCAAGAGCCTGCGGCCGGCGGGCGGCGCCGGCGGATTCGGCCGGGGCGGGGCGGGAGGCGCCAACAGCACGGCCTTCGCCGCCTATCGCAACTGCCTGATGCTCCACGGAGTGACGTTGCCGACGCCCGGCGCCTCGAGCGGCGCCGGCTCGTCCACGCCGACGACGCTCAACGCGTCGAGTCCCACCGTGAAGGCGGCGGAGCAGGCATGTGCCGCTCTCCGCCCGTCAGGGACCCCGTCCAGCACGACGATGACGGGTTGACGGTGCGATTTCCCGGCCACCTGGTCAACAGCCATTCGCACACGAAGGGACGACACCCGAGATGAAGATCGGTGAACGGATCATCAGGCGCAAGACGATCGTCTGGTACGGCGTCCTGGTTGTAGCCGTCGCTGCCGTGGGCGCCTTCGGCCTGGACTCCATCTACGGCTCGTCGTCGTCGGCGTCGGCCACGGCCAGGACGGTGACCGTCCAGCGCGGGACGGTGCAGTCGAGCGTGTCGGCGTCGGGCAACGTGAGCGCGGCGGCGTCTGATTCCGTCAACTTCGGCACAAGCGGGACCCTGACCGCAGTCGACGTCACCGCCGGCCAGAAAGTCACCGCCGGACAGGTTCTCGGCACCCTCGATCCCACCGACGCCCAGGCGTCGTTGACCTCCGCCCAGGCGGCGCTGAGCGCGGCCCGATACACCCTGAGCTCGGCCGAACAGGGAGGGACCTCGGCGCAACTGAAACAGAACCAGGCCACCATGGCCACGGCTCAGAATCAGCTCACCTCGGACGAGGAGCTCTTGGCCACCGACGAGACCAACCTCGCCGACGCCCAGAACCAGCTCGCCTCCGATGAGGCCCTCGCCTGTCCGGCCGCCTCCAGCTCAGCGGCGACGACGTCCAGTTCGGGAGGTTCGGGCCTCGGTGCCGCTACCGCCACCGCCACCACCGGCTCGGCCTCGAGCATCAGCGACACGGCGGTCTCGCTCACCGGCACCGTCGACACCGGAGGGGTTCCCACGAATTACTTCTTCGAATACGGGACCACCTCCGCCTACGGCTCGGCGACCCCGACGCAGACCGCCACCGCCGGGGCCAGCCCCGACGTGTCGGTCTCCGCCACGGTGACCGGCCTCACCCCGGACACGACCTACCTCTACGCCCTGGTCGTCGGGTCATCGGCCGGCGTGGGGGAAACGGTGAAGACGGCCTCGAGCGCCTGTGTGGTCGACCAGCAGACCATCACCACCGACCAGCAGACGGTGGCCAAGGACAAAGCCACCGTCTCCGCCCAGCAGACGAGCATCGCCGCCACGTCGGCCGGGGAGGCGGTGGTCCCCTCCACCGTCGCCCAGGACCAGGCCCAGGTGCTGCAGGACCAGAACACCGTGACCGCCGATCAGAAGGCCGTGACCGAAACCACGCTCACGGCGCCGATCAGCGGCACCGTCATCGCCGTCAACGACTCGGTCGGTGACACGGTCACCGGCAGCGGGACCGCGTCGTCAGGCTCGACCGGCTCGTCATCGGGCGGCACCGGCGGCACCGGCGGCNNCACCGGCGGCACCGGCGGCACCGGCTCCTCCTCATCGGCCGGATCGGCGTCGTCAACGGCGGGTTCGGGATCCGGTTCGACAGGGACGAGCTCGACCGGTTCCTCCGCTTCGACGGGCTCGTCGAGCTCATCGACGTTCGTCACCATCGAGAACCTCGGCGGCCTCGAGGTTGTGGCCGGTTACGCCGAAGCAGACATCGCCAAGATGGCCGTGGGCGAAGGGGCCACCATCACGCTTCCGGCGCTGACAAGCGCCAACGTCACCGGAACGGTCAGCGCCGTGGCGTCGACCTCCACGGTGGTGAGCAACGTCGTGACCTATGACGTGACCATCACCTTGCAGAGCCCGCCGTCCACCGTAAAGGTCGGGATGACGGCCGACGTGAGCGTCGTCGTGCAGACCGTCAGCAACACCTTGGAACTGCCCAGTGCAGCCATCACCACCGCCGGTCCGGCCTCGACCGTCACCGTCCTCAGCAACGGGGTCAAGACCACCACCCGGGTAACGACCGGGGTCGTCGGTGACTCGTCCACCCAGATCCTGAGTGGGGTGAAGGTCGGTCAGGTGGTGGTGGAGCCGGTGGCCTCGGTGTCGGCCAGCACGACGGGCACGGGCACGACCGGGGGGCTGGGCGGCCTCACCGGCGGCGGCGGCTTCGGCGGCGGNNCGGCTTCGGCGGCGGCGGCTTCGGCGGCGGCGGGTTCCGCGGCGGATGACCCTCTCCATCGCCGACCCCTCTGTCGCCACTGCGCCTAATGCGCCGCGGCCCGTCATCTCGCTGCGCAACGTGATCAAGGAGTACCGGATGGGCGACACCGACGTCCACGCGCTGCGCGGCGTCTCGCTCGACATCGCCCGAGGCGAATTCGTGGCCATCATGGGCGCGTCGGGATCGGGAAAGTCGACGCTCATGAACATCGTGGGCTGCCTGGACGTGCCCACCAGGGGCCACTTCTGGCTCGACGGCGTCGACGTCAGGACTCTCGATGACGACGATCTGGCCCGGATAAGGAACAGGAAGATCGGCTTCGTCTTCCAGAGCTTCAATCTGCTGCCGCGCATGTCGGCTCTTGCCAACGTCGAGCTGCCCCTGGTCTACGCCGGAGTGCGCCCGAACGAGCGGCGCCAGAGAGCGGCCCGGGCGCTCGAGGCGGTGGGGCTCGGGCAACGCATGCGCCACTTCCCGAGCGAGATGTCGGGCGGCCAGCAGCAGCGCGCCGCCGTGGCCCGGGCCATCGTGACCGATCCGGCGCTGATCCTGGCCGACGAACCCACCGGGAACCTCGACACGGAGTCGAGTCTCGACGTCATGTCGGTGTTCGATGCCCTTCATTCCCAAGGACGTACCGTGGTCCTCATCACCCACGAGGAGGACATCGCCCGCTACACCGAGCGAGTGGTCAAGCTGAGCGACGGACGCATCGTCGCCGACTACGAACAGGACGCGGCCGCCGCCCGGGGTAGCCACGTGGCCCACGCCCTGGCGGACCGGGCAGGAGCGGAGCGATGAAGCAGCGCGACGTGGTGCGGATGGCGCTCGGTGGGGTCACCTCCAACAAGCTCCGATCCATGTTGACGATGCTGGGGGTGCTCATCGGAGTCTCGGCCGTCATCATCCTGGTGGCGGTGGGAACCGGCTCGTCGCGGTCGATCGAGCAGCGTATCAACGCGCTCGGAACCAACACCCTGACCGTGATCAACACGGGCCGGTTCGGCGCCAACAGCTCGGTGTCTTCGACCGGCACCCAGTCTCAGGCCGCCACCCTGACCGTCGCCGACGTCAAACAGATCTCCGACCACAACAACGCGCCCGACGTGGCCTCGGTGTCACCCGTCCTCACCACTTCGGTGACCTCCACCTACAAAAGCGCGACCTCGACCACGAACGTGACCGGCTCGACGCCCTCGTACCTGGTGGCCAGCGACTACACGGTGGCGTCGGGGCGGGCCATCACGAGCACCGATGTGGCCCGCCATTCCCAGGTGGTGGACATCGGTTCCCAGACGGCCAGTGACCTCTTCACCGTGGGGTCGAACCCCATCGGACAGCAGATCACTCTCGGATCGTCGAACTTCCTGGTCGTCGGTGTTCTCGCCTCCAAGGGGACGACCGGTGGCGCGAACCAGGACACCGTGGCCATCGCGCCGTACACGGCGGTCCAGGATCAGCTCACGGGGGAGTCCCAGTCCTTCACCGAGCTCCTGGTCCAGGCCAACTCGTCGACGACGATCAATCTGGCCCAGAGCGAGGTGGAGAACATACTGGCGGCCCAGAACAACACCACCGTGGCGCAGCTTCCCTTTCTGGTCGTGAACGAACAGAGCCTGCTCACGACGGCGACGTCGACCACTGGGACCCTCACGTTCCTGCTCGGCATCGTGGCCGGCATCTCGCTCTTGGTCGGCGGCATCGGCGTCATGAACATCATGTTGGTGAGCGTGACCGAGCGGACGCGCGAGATCGGGATCCGCAAGGCCATCGGCGCCCCGAAGCTGGCCATCTTGATGCAGTTCCTGATCGAGGCGGTGGTGATCTCGCTCATCGGAGGCGCGGTGGGAGTGGGCATCGGATTGATCGGCTCCCGCTTCAAGATCGACGGCGTCCAGCCCGTGGTGGCCCCGGCCTCCATCGCCCTCGCCTTCGGGGTGGCCCTCGCCGTCGGAGTGTTCTTCGGCTTTTACCCCGCCAACCGAGCGGCGTCGCTCCGGCCGATCGACGCCCTGCGCTACGAGTAAGCACCGAAAGGCGACGTCCATGTCTGAGTCCGCAACGACCACGAGTACGAGTTCTGCCGCGGGAGTCGATCCCCCCACCGAGGAGATCTTCGTCGCCGGCGCCGAGGGCGAACCTGGCTCACCTCCGGGCGGCCCCGACGAGCCGCGGTGGGAGGGAGGCGCCACCGATGACGACTCCTGGCCGGACCGTGGGCCGCGCCGGGGGATCCGGATGCCGGTCGCCACCGTCGCCCTGCTCGCCCTTCTCATCGCCGCCGGTGGGATCTGGGGGGGCGCCGCGCTCCAGCGCAGCCAGGGGACAACGCCGGCCGCTTCCTCCGCCGCGTCGGCCTTCGCGTCGCTTTTCGCGGGCCGGGGCGGAGCCGGCGGCGGTGCGACCCCAGGCGGAGCCGGCGCTGTCGGCGCCGCCACCACGGGAACGGTCACCGAAGTCACGGGATCCACGCTGTATGTGACCGACTCGAGTGGCAATCTCGTGAAGGTGACTGTCACCCCTTCGTCGACGGTCACCAGAAATGCCAAGTCGAGTCTGGGAACCCTCCAGGTAGGCGACACGGTCGTCGTGGCTGGCACGAAGGCCAGTAACGGATCGGTGACGGCGACCTCGGTGTCGGCCACCGGGGCCGGAGTCACCTCCCCCTTCGGTGGACTCGGTGGCCGTCCCGGCACCGGTGCGGCCGGGGGCTGATTTCCCCGGAGAGCGCCCGCGCCTGATGCCGAGAAGGCTCAGACGCGTGGCCGCCTCAGACCCGTGTGGGTGGGCGACGGGGCCGGCGGCGGTGGACGACCATCTCGACCGGGCGCGGCGTTTCGGGCGCCGAGGCGACCTCCAGAGCGGGGCCTCTGTCGTCGGGAAGAGCGAGATCCAAGGGCGGAACCAACTCCAGCCGCAGGGGCCTGTCCGAAAGATGCAGGCCCCGCCCGGCGAGAGCGGATCCGCTCGGGTGGGCGCTCGTGTCGATGACAACGCCGCCGGGGTTGCTGGTGTCGGTCGCGGTGTCGGTCGCGGTGTCGGTCGCGGTGCCGGTGTCGGCGCCGACCGACAGCAGGGTCTCGTCGATGAGGCGGACTATCTCGTCACAGCGGTCGCCCAGACTCATCGGGACCCCTCCTTTGTCATCTCCACCATCGGCGCCGTGATGCCCACCCTGAAGCAGAGCGCCCGATGACCGGTCTCGGTGGTGATTTCGGTCACGGGACGTGACCAATGTTCGGCTCTACGATGCGGAGCTGCCGGTCGTTCGTCCCCTCGATGTCGGTGCATGACCGACAGATACCCGGAGACCACCGTGGACCACACATCGCAGGTGCTGGCCGACCGTGCGGCGCTGCGCGACCTGGTCGACTCTTACGCCCACCACGTCGACCGGCGTGACGCCCAGGCGGTGGCGGCGCTCTTCACGGCCGACGGCCGCCTTGTCTCGCGCCTGCACAACGCGGCGGCCGACGCCCCCATCGTCCGCCGGGGCCGCGACGAGATCGCCGGGGCGCTCGTGGCCGGCCTCGACCGCTACATCGTCACCACCCACATCGTGGGCGGCCAGGTGGTGGCCTTCGACGGTGACGGTGCCACCGGTGACACCGTCTGCCTGGCCCACCACGTCTACGAGGCGGCCGGGGCCAGACGGATGCTCGTCATGGCCGTCCGCTACACCGACAGGTACGCCCGCCAGCCCGAAGGCTGGGGCTTCGCCGAGCGGCAGCTGCACCTCGACTGGCGCGAGGACCGTGCCATGGAGGACCGTTGAAACTATGACCATGCAATTCGCCGTCCTCCCCCCGGTGCGCGCCGGGGTCTGCGCCGATCCCGACTGGATGATCGGCTTCGCCCGCCACGCCGAGGAGCTGGGCTTCGAGTCCATCGTCCTGGTCGAGCACCCGGTGGTCATCAGCGACTACACGAGCACCTATCCCTACGCCTCGTCGGGCCGGATGCCGCTGCCCGACGACTGCGCTATCCCCGATCCCATCGACGTCCTGGCCTTCATCGCCGCCGCGACCACCCGGTTGCAGCTGGCCACGGGGGTCCTCGTCCTCCCTGCGCATCACCCGGTGATCATGGCCAAGCGCCTGGCCACCGTGGACGCCCTGTCGAAGGGCCGGGTCCGGCTGTGCATCGGCGTGGGCTGGATGCGCGAGGAGCTCGAAGCCTGTGGCATCGACTTCTCGTCCCGGGGCCGCCGTACCGATGAGTGCATCGACGTCATGCGGGCGCTGTGGGCCGACACCGAACCCGACGGGGCCGCTTTCGAGGGCGAGTTCTTTCGCTTCTCCCACGCCCACACCCACCCGAAGCCGCCCCGTCCCGGCGGTGTCCCCATCCACATCGGCGGCCACTCGACGGCATCGATCCGCCGGGCGGCGCGTCGCGGCGACGGCTGGCACCCGCTCGGTATCCGGGGAGACGACCTCAGGACCGCCCTCGGTCAGCTGCACCAGGAGGCCGAGGCGGCGGGGCGGGACCCGGCGGCCATCGAACTGACCCTCACCGGGGTGTCGACGGGCACGACACCCGAGACCCTGGCCGAGCTCGACGAGCTGGGCGTGGACCGCCTGGTGGTGACCTGCCTGCAGCCCGACCTGGAGGCGGCCAAGGATGAGATGTCCCAGGTGGCCGAGACCGTGGGGCTCCAGCCGCCCGGCTGAGCAGCGCTACATCTGGTCGAGGAACCGGGCCAGAACGCTGTCGACCTGGGCACTGGGGAGAAGGGCGCCGCCGTCGACGGGGATGTTCGCCCCGCTCACATAAGAAGCGAGATCCGAGCACAGAAAGACGATCACGTTGGCCACCTCGACGGCCGTGCCCGGCCGGCCGAGCGGGGTGCCCTCTTCCACCACCGTCCGGTTGGCCGGGTCGGCCAGGATAGGCGCCGTGAGGGGTGTGTCGATGACGCCGGGCGAGACGCAATTCACCCTGATCCCGGGTCCGTATTCGAGCGCGGCGGAACTGGTCAGGGCGATGACACCGGCCTTGGCCGCCGAGTAGGCGGCCTCACCGCGCGTCGGCCGCATCCCACTCAACGACGCCACGTTCACAATGCTCCCTCCCCCCGACTCGAGCATCAGCGGAACGGCGATCCGCAACCCGTTGAAGGTGCCCCCGAGGTTCACGTCCACGATCCGGTTCCAGCGCCGGTCGCTGTAGCGGTGCAGCTCGGCCATCCCCCCGGTGCCGGCGTTGTTGCACAGCGCGTCGAGCCCCCCCATGAGACCCGCCGCGTCGGTCATCACCGTTTCCAGCCCGATGGCGTCGGTCACATCGGCCACCGCCGCGATGCCGCCGGTCTCGTCGGCCACCACCCGCGCCGCCGCTTCGTCGATGTCGAGCGCCGTCACGATGGCCCCTTCGACGGCCATCCGCAGACAGGTGGCCCGGCCGATCCCGGATCCCGCCCCCGTCACCACCACGCGCCGGCCGTCGAGGAGTCCCATCCCCGGCAAGCTACCGGGCCCATAGTGTTCGGGTATGGAGCAGACCGAACCGCTGCGCTGGCGCGACCTGATCGGCCTGCCCGACGTCTTGGCGGCGGCTGAGCGCCTGCGCCCGGTGGGGGTGCAGACGCCGCTTCAGTTGAGTGACCGCCTGTCCGAGCGCTACGGCGCCTCGGTCTATCTGAAACGCGAGGATCTCCAGGCTGTCCGCTCCTACAAGATCCGCGGTGCCTACAACTTCATCGCCGGCCTTTCCCCCGACAGGCTCCGGGCCGGGGTGGTCTGCGCCTCGGCCGGAAATCACGCCCAGGGCGTGGCCTGGTCCTGCCGCCATCTGGGCGTGGCCGGCGTCGTCTTCCTGCCCCGCCGCGCGCCACGGCAGAAGGTGGCCCGCATCCGGGCCCTGGCCGGCGACCTGGTCGAGCTCCGTTTCGCCGGCGACAGCTTCGACGACGCCAACGCCGCCGCCGCTCTCTACGCGGCGGAGACGGGGGCCACGGTGGTCCCCACCTTCGACCACCCCATGACCATGGCGGGCCAGGGCACCGTGGCCTTGGAGGCGATCGAGCAGCTCGGTGCCGCTCCGGATGTCTTCGTCGTCCCCATCGGCGGCGGGGGACTCATCTCCGGAATCGCCGTCACCGTGGAAGGCCTGGCGGCGGCGACCCGGATCGTGGGTGCCCAACCGGCCGGCGCCCCGGCCATGGTCCGCTCGCTCGAGGCCGGCCATCCCGTCACCATCGACATCACCGACGACTTCGTCGACGGCGCCGTCGTCCGCACCCCCGGACGTCTCACCTTCGCCGTCGTCTCCGAGCTCGTCTCCGAGATCGTGATCGTGCCCGAGGGCCGGGTCTGCACCGAGCAGTTGGCGCTCTACCAGGACGACGGCATCGTGGCCGAGCCGGCCGGGGCCCTGTCCATCGCCGCCCTCGACGTCCTCGGCCCCTCGATCAAGGGACAGACCGTGGTCTGCATCTTGAGCGGGGGCAATAACGACGTGGCCCGCTACGGCGAGATCCTCGAGCGCTCTCTCGTCTACGAAGGCCTCAAGCACTACTTCGTGGTGGCCTTCCCCCAGTCACCCGGGGCGCTCCGCCGTTTTCTCGACGAGTGCCTCGGACCCTCCGACGACATCGTTCTCTTCGAGTACGTGAAGAAGAACGACCGTGAGTTCGGTCCGGCCGTCGTCGGTATCGAGCTGGCCCACCGTGACGACCTCGACGGCCTGGTGGCCCGTATCGCTGCCTCGGGTCTCGACGCCCAGCGCCTCCCACCCGACACCCCCGTCTTCCGCCTCCTCGTCTGACCGAAGAGCGCCGCCGGCGCAGAAAAGCGCGCCCGTCAGCTCGTTCGGGTGTGTCTCAGACTCCGAGGCGCGCCAGCACCCGCGACAACGAGAGGCCGGCCGCCTCTTCGTCGAAGGCCGGAGAATCCCTCTCGGCGAACCAGTGCCGGCTGCCCTCGTAGCGGCAGGTCTCGACGACCGCACCGTGGCTTCGGAAGCCGACCTCGGTGGCAGTCAGCTCCTCTTCGGTGAAGTACTCGTCGTCAGCTACGACGTGCAGCTCGACGATCTTCGTCTGCACGTCGTCTCCCTCCGGCGGCTGGCCGCCGTAGAACAAGACGAGCTCCCGGGGTCCAGCCGCTCCCCGGCTTGCCAGGTGGCAGGCCAGGAAGGCACCCTGCGAGAACCCCATCGCCGCCCACGCTTGCCCTTCGGATGCGAGCTGCTCGGCGCAGCGTTCCAGGAGCCGGAGAGCGGCGGCGTGATCCATCGCGTCGGCCAGGGCCTCGGCCCCGTCGATCGTGTCGGCCGTCCGTCCGCCGTAGAGGTCGGGGAGCAAAACCCGGCGCCCGGCACCCACCAGCTGCTCCGCCCACCACCGGACGGCGGGCGTAATGCCCCACCAGGGATGAAGAAGCAAAACAGCGGGTTGCGCCGGATCGCCGATCACTTCAACGTCGGATTCGGGGCCCATGTCACGAAGCTACGCACCGACCCGGCTCCGACCCAAGTGGCGACGATGGCCAGGCTCAACGGCTGTGCGGCGGATGCAGCCGCTGGCTGAAGGTGCCGGTAGCATAATTGGTCTATGGCGGTACCGGGCGATACGGAGAAGGTGAAAGCGGTTCTCCTGGCAGACGGATGGCACTTCGTTCAGCCGGGTAGCTTTCGCACGGACTACTTCGGATTCGTACAGACCGAAGGAAGCAACCACTCCGCCTTCTCGTTCATCGACAACGGCGAGAGCCGGTTGTGTCCGAATGGCTCTGTCATCGTTGGTCAAATGACGTCGATCTCCGCATTTCAGATCGAGGAGTAAGGACCTCCCCGACCGTTGGGCCTTAGCGGGTCTGACGGCTACGACTGGTTAGTCTTCTGCCTCCGAAGGCCGTACCTGGCCTAGATGCAACAGGATCGCCCCAGCGAGATGAATGGCGAACAGGCGCGATCGCGCAGGGCGTCGTCACCCTGCAATGAGCATGGCGTGTGGCTCCAACCGGATGAACTCCGAGATCTCGGTCTCAAGAGTCTGGCCGTCCAGTTGTGCCCACCAGAGCCGGTCCGACCGATTACAGATTGAGATCCCGCTTCGGTCGGACCACGATCTCCGACAGGTGGACGCTGGCCGGCCGGGTAACCGCCCACAGGACGGCATCGGCCACGTCCTCTGGCGTGCACAGGTGGCCGGGAATGGCGGCCTGGGCGCCCGCGAGCACTTCGTCGGGCAGCCTCTCGCCTTTGGTGATCTCGACATTGGCAGCCTCACCACCACCGGCCATGCCGACCAGGCCCTGCAGGATGGCGCTGTCGAAGTTCCGGGCGAAGTTGGTGGCGATGGCTCCCGGCATCACCGTCAACACCTTGATGGGGTCTTCCATCAGCTCGCGCCGCAGTGTGTTGTTGATGCAGTTGACGGCGTGCTTGGTGGCGCCGTAGACGCCGGAGTCCGCTCGCTGGGCGGCCACGGACGAGATGTTCACCAGGTGCCCCTCGGCCCCGCAGGCCCGCATGGCGCCGACGGCCGCCTGGCTACCGACGAGGAGGGCGAAGACGTTTGTCTCGAGCATCACCCGCCAGTGCTCGGGATCCGACTCTTCCAAGATGGCCTCGGGATGGCTGAGGCCGGCGTTGTTCACCATGATGTCGAGTCGACCGGTGGACTCGGTGGCGTGGGCCACGAAAGCCCGCATCTCGTCGACCTTGCGGACGTCGAGCACGTGCGCCTCGCCACTTCCGCCGGCCGTGGTGATCTTGGCCACCGAGGCGGCCATGGGCTCGGGGGTACGCCCACCGAGAACCACATGGGCCCCGGCGGAGCCGAGGGATTCGGCGATGGCGCGCCCGATGCCGCTCGAGGCACCGGTGACGACGGCCGTCTTTCCGGCCAGAAGCTTCTCGGTAGACATGGCGGCTTCTATCGCCGCGGTGTCATGTCCAGGTCGGGCGGAGGCTGGTCGGGGATCTTCCACTTGAGGAAGGACTTGTCGTAGACGTCGTGGTAGGCGTTGGCGGCGTCGACCATGGCGTGGAAGGCCGTGTCGAAAGCGTCCCAGTCCTCGGACTCGATGCACTTGGCCACGACGGCCACCTCTTCATCGATGAACTTGTCCATGTTCTCGTTGTACTTGGGACGGAGGAAGGCGCCCTTCTCCATCAGGCCCCGGGCCTCTTTCAGCTGGAACCGGGCCAGCGCCTGATTGTGGGCCTGTCCGGCGTAGTAGCACTTCCAGATCCGGGCTCCGACGAGAGGCATGATCTCGGCCATCCCGGGCATCAGATGCCCGAGCTCGCTCAGGTCGAAGCTGCCTTTTCCCGTGTCGATGACGTGGTCGTGATCCGCCGTGTCTGCCATGGCTGAATTTCTACCACAGGGTCCATTAGGCACGACCAGCGCCGACAGGAGTCCCCTGCGTCGCCGCCCGCGGGCGCCGGGGTCGTTCCGGCGGCGAGCCCGTCGATACGATGCTGTAGTGACCGACGTCCGTCCCCCGTCCGCCGAAGGAGCCGCCGTCCAGGGCCGGTTATCGGCCTGGCAGGAGGTGCTTCGCACCACCAACCCGCCGTCGGGTCGGCCCCTCGATCCCGTCTCGCGCTGGTTGGTGCTCACCCGGGCCGCCGTGCTGCCCATGACCCTGGTGGCCGGGGCCGTCGCCACCCTGCTGGCGGTGCGCCGGCCCGACTTCCGCCCCGGACTTCTCGTCCTCGCCTTCGTCGGCCTCATCCTGGCCCACACCGCCAACAACCTCATGAACGACCTCTTCGATGTGGAGGTCGGACTCGACACCTCGACCTATCCGCGTGCGTTGTATGCGCCGCACCCAGTGCTCTCGGGGATGATCAGCAAGAAGGGCCTGGCCGCTGGTGCCCTGCTGGTGAATGTCGTCGACCTGGGAATTTTGGTGGTCCTGGCCGTCTACCGGGGATGGCCCGTCGTCGCCTTCGCCCTGGCCGGATTCGCCCTGAGCTTCGCCTACACAGCACCGCCGCTGCGGCTCAAGAAGCGCGGTCTGGGCGAGCCCGACGTCTTCCTCGTCTGGGGCCCGCTCATGACCTGCGGCACCTATTACGCCGCGGTCGGTCACCTTCCCTGGGAGATCTGGGCCGCTTCGGTCCCGTACGGCCTGCTGTGCACCGCCGTCCTCATGGGCAAGCACATCGACAAGGCGCCGTACGACGCCCCGGTCGGGATCAGGACCCTGCCCGTCATCCTCGGCGAAGCTCGCGCCCGCACCGCCACCAAGGGCCTCATGGCCGCCTTCTACGTCACCGTCATCGCCTGCGTGGCTGTCCGAGCCCTGCCCTGGCCGGCTCTCATCAGCCTCTTCGCCGTGACGAAGTTGGTTCCGTCGTGGAAGGCCCTCAGCCAACCCCGCCCGCAGGAGCCGCCGCCAAACTTCCCGGTCTGGCCGCTCTGGTTCGCCGCCGTGGCCTTCGTCCACACCCGTCGGGCCGGCTCACTGCTGGTGCTCGGCCTCATCATCGCCGCCGTCGCCAACATCCGTTGACTCACCGCGTGACGGCTCACACGATGACGGGTTCGCCCCCGACCGACCGCCGCAACGCCGCGTGCAGTGTGTCGGGGGTGAGCACCCCGAGGTAGCGCTCCCCGTCGAGCACCGCCACCCAACCGGCGTCGTGCTGCAGCATCTCGGCGAAGGCCGCCTTGAGCGAAGCGTCGGCGGGCACCGTGGCCTCGAAGGTTCGGATGTGGTCGGCCACACGGTCGAGACCGGCGGTCGCGCCGGAGATGTCGCCGGGATCGACCCAGCCGAGCAGCCGACCATCGGTGTCGACGACGAGGGCCCAGCGCCGCCGCCGCACCCACGGCCATTGCGGCCAGGGCGACGAGGATTCGGGGACCACGCTTGTCTGCTCCTGGGTAATTCCCGAGGAATGTAATCCAGATTGTGGATTTACGACACCCCCGGATCCGGCGGCCGTGAGGGGCGTCTGTTTATTTGCCCATCGATGTGCCAATAGAAAGGATTGCGGAAAGGATTATGGCGCGGCCCGGCCGGGTCGTCGCCCAATCGCACCACCGCAGCTGGAGGGCATCGCATTGCGCACTGACAATTCACCGCCTCCGACCCGCCTGCACGATGACGACCCCGAGACCGATTCTGATCGGTCGGTCGACGCCGCGCCCCGGGCGTCGATATGGCCACGGCGAGGAGCCGCTGACGCGCTCAGGCCGTTCATCCTCCAGCTGCTCGATGGCAAGGTGCCTCTCCGTTTCGAGTTCTGGGACGGCTCGACCCTGGAACCGGCCGGGACTCCGTCCGCCATCTCGGCGGTCATACGTGTCCATTCGGTCGACGCCGTGCGCCGCATCCTGTGGGCTCCGGGGGAGGTCGGCCTGGCCCGGGCGTTCGTCTCGGGCGACATCGAGATCGACGGCGACATCTTCGCCACCCTCAGGACCCTGGCCGAGACGTCAGTCAAGGATCTGTGGCGGCTCGGGACCCGCGCTCTTCCTGCCGCGCTCAGAGGGGCCCGGGGGCTGGGGGCTTTGCGTCTACCGCCACCGCCTCCGGCCGAGGAGGCCCGTCCCCGTGGTCGGCTTCACTCCCAGGGAAGAGACGCGCAAGCCGTCAGCCACCACTACGACGTCGGGAACGACTTCTATTCGCTCGTCCTCGGCCCGAGCATGACGTATTCCTGCGCCCGATTCGCCCACCCCGACGCCAGTCTCGAGGAGGCGCAACGGGCCAAGCACGAACTGATCTGTCGCAAGCTGGGGCTGGACGACAAA
Organism: Acidimicrobiaceae bacterium; assembly: GCA_003151475.1. GTDB lineage: Bacteria > Actinomycetota > Acidimicrobiia > Acidimicrobiales > UBA8190 > Palsa-661. The sequence continues at coordinate 101,012 of PLXQ01000034.1, forward strand.
CCCGGCGCCCGGCTTCTCGATGTCGGTTGCGGCTGGGGATCGATGGCCATTCATGCTGCGGCGCGCCACGGCGCCCGCGTCGTTGGTGTCACCTTGAGCACAGCGCAGGCGGAGTACGCCCGCCGGCGGGTAGAAGACGCCGGTCTGTCGGAGCGGATCGAGATCCGCTTGCAGGACTACCGCGATCTCCGCGGCGAGCAGTTCGACGCCATCTCTTCGATCGGCATGTTCGAACACGTGGGTTCATCACAGATGGCCCGGTATTTCGAGATCTTGCACGAGCTACTGCGCCCCACGGGACGCCTGCTTAATCACGCCATCTCGTCGCGCGGCGGGTCGAAGATCACGCCCCGTTCCTTCATAGGCCGCTACGTCTTCCCCGACGGCGAGCTCCAGGACGTCGGGGAGGTTCTCCTCGCCATGCAGCGTGCCGGCTTCGAGATCCGCGACGTGGAGTCCCTGCGTGAGCACTACTCACGGACGCTGCATGCCTGGGTGGCCAACCTGGAGTCCCGTTGGCTCGAGGCCGTCTCCCTCGTCGGCGCGGCCCGGGCCCGGGTGTGGCGGCTTTATATGGCCGGCTCCGCCGTCGGCTTCGATGACGGCGGCCTGGGCATACACCAGGTGCTCGGGGTTGTCCCTTCGGCTCACGGATCGAGTGGCATGCCGATGACACGCGACAGCTGGGCTCACTAACGGTCCCGGGGACTGTCGGCGCTTGGATGCGGAGGGCGACGGGCTGGTTATGGCCGGTCGCGGATCGTCGTTACGGTCCGCTCCAGCAAGTGCCCGGGGGGGAGAAGATGGGTGTCGTCGTCACCGGCAGGTCCGACGGCGGATCCAAGGTGATCGTCGGGTTGTTCTTGTCCCTCAACGAATTGGCCCGGGTCCAGGTGCTTTCGCAGCCTAGAAGAGCCTTCTTCTCCGACTGGTGGACCGAGGCCTTGTCACCGCCGGCCCACATGTCGAAGCGGTAGAGGTGGGCCTTGTTCCAGCCGCGGTCGCATTCGGAACACTCGTCCTCGTGGATGAAGTACCGCTGCATGTACGGGACGTAGATGATCTCGCACCACGGCAGTTCCTTCACGTCGGTGGCGAAGGTAACCGGGTCGGCGTAGGTCCCCGTTCCGCCCGCTCCGGTTCGGGTACCGCAGGGGTGGGCGATATCGGTTCCCGGGGGCGAGTTGTCGGTGTAGCCGTAAAGGGTCATGAAGGCCTGGACGGTCCCCGTGGTCCGCGGCACCGCCCCTGTCGCGTGCTGTGTCGCCGGCGAGGCCCCGGCCCCGGTGGCGCCCGGGATCCCGAAGAGGACTAGGCCGAGAGCGACGATGCTCAGGGAGAGAGCGTGGCTGGGTTTGGGCGCCGATTTCCGCACGTGGACACTCCCCGGTAACGGCTCCCCCTGTCCGAGGGGGTTTGACCGAATGGCCTCATCGTAGTGAAAGGGGGGCGGAAAAGTGCCGGTCGGGGCCGTCTGTAGCCTGGACGGCTTCGCCTTCGAGACGGCAAGCCGTCGATCTGCGGCCCGTAAGTGAGAGACATATGGAACTGGTGACGAGTGCCATGGCCAGCGGCGGCGATGCCGTTGCTCGTGACCCGCAGGGAAAGGCCGTGTTCGTGAGAGGCGCGCTCCCCGGGGAGCGGGTACGGATCACCCTGCTCTCTGATCATTCCAAGTACGCCATCGGATACATCGAGGAGGTGCTCGACCCGTCTCCCGACCGGATCTCCCCTCCGTGTCCGGAGGTGGCACGTGGCTGCGGTGCGTGCCAGTGGCAACAGATTTCCGTTCCCGCGCAGCGGCAACTGAAGAAACAATTCGTCATCGAGGCGATCGAACGGTCGGGAGTGGAGTGCCCGGAGCCGAATCCCACCGTCGAACTGGAGCCCTGGGCCTTCCGGACGACGATCAACGCCGCTGTCCACAAAGGCCGGGCCGGCTTCAACCGGGCACGATCGCACGACGTCGTTGCTGTCGACTCCTGTCTCGTCGCCCACCCGCTCCTCGAGGAGCTCCTCGTCGATGTCCGGTACCCGGGCGCCAAGAGCGTCCTCCTGCGCTGCGGGTCCCGGACGGGAGAGCGACTAGCAACCACGACCCCCACGCGCCTCGATCTTCGATTGCCCGACGACGTGCACTCCGAGTACGTGCACGAGCTCGCCGCCGGGCGATCGTGGCGGATCTCGGCCCGATCGTTCTTCCAGACCCGGGCCGACGGCGTGGACGCGCTGGCCGAGCTCGTCGGATCCGCCGCCGATGAACTGGGCGTTCCTACGACCGCCGTCGATCTCTACAGCGGCGTCGGTGTTTTCGCCGGGGTCCTGGCGGATCGGGGGTGGTCGGTGACGGCGATCGAAGGGTCACACAGCTCCGTCGAAGACGCCGAAGACAATCTCCGAGAGTCGACGGCCACCGTGGTCCGGACCGACGTCACGAAATGGAAGCCCCATACGGCCGATCTGGTCGTGGCCGACCCCAGCCGGATGGGGCTCGGAAGCAGCGGGGTGGAGGTGGTGGCCGCCACCAACACCCGCCGGGTCGTTCTGGTCAGCTGCGATGCCGCCAGTCTCGGCCGTGATGCAGCACTGCTTCAGGGGGCGGGTTATTCGTTGAGGAGTGTGACCCTGGTGGACCTCTTCCCGCACACATTTCACGTTGAGGCTGTGACTGTCTACGATCGCTGATGCGTCTCTCATGGCGATGACGAGAGGGAGGAAAAGCAGAGAGCAGCGGCAACGTCACGTTTCCTTGCTCGAAGCGCTTCATTCCATCCGGAAGTCTGCACCAACATCTTGCCCGGATCGTGCCTGCACAACCGCGCCAGCGCCGACGACTTTCCAGGATACGGATGACAGAGCTAACGATCGAGCTGGACCCGACGTTGCTCCCACGTCCCGCGGTGACAGCGGTGCGTCGGTTACAGCCGAGCGAACGATTCCGCCTCGAGTGCGAAGGCGCCGGCGGCCTCTCTGTTGACCGAGGGCTTGGTGACAGTCACAGCGTCTATGGAGTCTGACGCAGTCACCTCCTGATCGCCACCGGCCAACGCCCGCTCGAAGGCCAGCTGGGCGGCGCGTTGCGCTGCGAGCGCGAAGTCGGCAGGGGTAAACCCTTCGGTTCGTACGGCGACATCTTCGGGATCGCAGGCCGGCAGGAGTTCCGTGGCGAGTTCGGCACGGCCGCCGGTGTCGGGCGCACCGACCGGAATGATGAGGTCGAAGCGGCCGGGACGAAGCATGGCCGGATCGATGGCAGCGATTGAGTTCGTGGCCATGATCATGAGACGTCCGGGCCGGGATTTGAACACGGGGATAGCTTTCAGTAGCTCGTTCACAATCGGTTGGCTTTCAGGCCGAGCCGCGCGCGCCGAGGCGATCTCGTCAGCTTCGTCGATGAAGCAGACCAGGTGATCCACACGGCCCAGGTCGGCAAGCGCATCGCGTAGCGTTGCGGCGGCCTGGGTTCCTTGGCCGAGGAGCGACGGATGCAACTCGACGAAGGCCCACGACAGCCGCGACGCGATGGCCCGCGCGAATGAGGTCTTGCCCGTGCCGGGCGGACCGAACAGCATCACCGCCGAGGGAGGGCGCAGCCCGATGCGATCCGCCAGCTCGACGTGCGACAAAGGTGCAACGATGCGCCGTTCGAGGAGTTCCTTGGTTGACGAGAACCCCTTCATGGCTTCCCAGAGGCCGGACGGCGGGAAATGCCCGCCGTAGCGTTCGACAACGGCGAGCTCCTCGGGGACCATCGACGCGGCGCGGAAATAGAGGTGCAGACCGTCGAGTCGCGTGAACCCCTGATGGGCGAAGGCCACTTCCCCCACCTGGCCCGGTTCCACGAGTGCCAGGAGGCGATGCGCTCCGTGGTGGATGACCTCTTGGTCGATCTCGCGCAGCAGGGCCGAGCCGATGCCCTTGTTACGCCAATGTGGGTGTAACGCCAGTGCCAGAAGATGGGCGTCGCGGCCGGCCACTCGGGCCACCGCCGCGCCCACGAGCTGTCCCGACGCCACCGCCACCGCGGCCGGCTGGTGCTCGTTGAGGGCCTCGATCACGTCGCTGCGGCTGTAAGCGGCGGCAGTGGCGGTGCCCGCTGCGTCGATGAGGCGGACGATCTCCTCGAACGGGGCAACGGGGTCGCGATGATCGATGGAAAGGACCCGCCAGCCGGTGGTCACAGGCCCCATCTTGTCGCGTGTGGGGGACAGGGACTTCGATGAGAGCGGGCGAAGGGAATCGAACCCTCGTTCTCAGCTTGGGAAGCTGATGTTCTGCCGCTGAACTACGCCCGCGAGAGCCGGGCCACACTATCGTGCTGGCCGTGGTTCTCTCAGACCGGACGATTCGTGAAGAGCTGAAGAAAGGGCGGATCATCATCGATCCGTTGGACGACGGGTGTATCCAGCCGTCGTCGGTTGACCTGCACGTCGATCAGCACTTCCGGCTCTTCCGGAACCACTCGATGCGGGTGATCGACGTGCGGGAGGACCTGGAAGATCTGACCGAGCTGGTGGTGGTGGCCGACGGGGACGCCCTGATCCTGCACCCGGGGGAATTCGTGCTGGGGTCGACCCGGGAGCGGGTGACGCTGCCCGACGACCTGGTGGCGCGGCTGGAGGGGAAGTCCTCACTGGGCCGGCTGGGGCTATTGATCCACTCGACGGCCGGGTTCGTGGACGCCGGCTGGGACGGGCACCTGACGCTCGAGCTCTCCAACGTGGCCAATTTGCCGATCACTGTTTACCCGGGGATGAAGATCGGGCAGATCAGCTTCCTGCAGATGACGACGGCAGCCGAGAACCCCTACGGTTCCAAGGGCCTCGGATCGAAGTACCAGGGCCAGCGGGGACCGACTCCCAGCCGGTACTTCGAGAACTTTCGTCGCTGATCAGTACCCTCGGACTGACCAGAACCCCCAGGAGGAGACGTGCCCGTCAGGATCGCCATCGGTCTCGCCGCGACTGCCCTTGCCTTCGGGGTCGCCGGTCGCCGGTTCTACTTCCTCTCCCGGCTGGTGCGGTCGGGACGGCCGGACCATGGCCGGTTCGGGGACGTGGCCGGGCGGCTGTGGGCTGAGCTCTCGGAGGTCGGGGGGCAGAAGAAGCTGCTGAAGAAGCCGGTGGCGGGGCTGGCCCACGCCTTCACCTTCTGGGGCTTCACGATCCTGCTGCTGACGATTATCGAGGCCTACGGAGACCTGTTCTCGAGGACCTTCGCCATCCCCGGGATCGGGCACTCTCCGGTGGTCGGGTTCATCGAGGACTTCTTCGCCGTGGCCGTGCTGGTATCGCTCGGGGTCTTCGCCCTGATCCGGACGGTGGACTCCCCCAAGCGGCTGGACCGGAAATCGCGTTTCTACGGCTCCCATCTGGACGCCGCCTGGGTGACGCTCGGGATGATCAGTGCGGTGATGCTGACGCTGCTCGGCTACCGGGCGGCGCAGACGAGGACGGGGGACTTCCCCTACGACCACAGTTGGTGGGCCTTCGCCTCCCGGGGGATCGGGGAAGCTTTCAACTCGGTGAGCCCGGGAACGGCGCTCACCTTGGAGACGGTCTTTCTGCTGCTGAACATCGCCTTCATCACCGGCTTCTTGGTCTTCCTCTCCTATTCGAAGCACCTGCATATCTTTCTGGCCCCGATCAACGTGGCCACCTCCCGGCGGCCCATTGCCCTGGGGCCGCTCTATACGACGCCCGATATGGATATGGAGAACGTGTCCGAGGACACGATCTTCGGCGCCGGGCATATCGAGGACCTGAGCTGGAAGCAGCTGCTCGACACGCTGACCTGTACCGAGTGCGGGCGCTGCCAGGACGCCTGTCCGGCGTGGAACACGGGGAAGCCGCTCTCGCCCAAGCTGCTGATCATGGGGTTGCGGGACAACCTCTTCGAGTCGGCACCGCGGCTGGTGGGTGCCGGAAAGACGGGCAAGGGCGAGGTCGGGGAAGGCGCTGAGGGTGGCCCCGCCGGTGGTGGTCCGAGTGTGGCCGAGGTGCCGACGTTGGTGCCCGGGACGATTGATCCCGACGTGCTGTGGTCGTGTCTGACCTGCGGGGCGTGCGTGGAGGCGTGCCCCGTCGACATCGAGCATGTGGACACAATCGTGGAGATGCGGCGGTACGAGGTGCTGATGGAGTCGCGGTTCCCGGCCGAGGCGGGGCTGATGCTGCGGAACATCGAGAACCAGGGTGACCCCTGGGGACTGGGCAGGTCCAAGCGGACCGAGTGGACCGATGTGCTCGACTTCGAGGTGCCGGTGATCAGCGGGACGATCCCCGACGAGATCGAGTACCTGTACTGGGTGGGCTGCGCCGGGGCTTTGGACGAGCGGGCCCGCAAGGCCACGCAGGCGACGGCGCGGTTGCTGCACCGGGCCGGGGTGAAGTTCGGGATTCTCGGTCCCCGGGAGTCGTGCACCGGTGACCCGGCCCGGCGGCTCGGGAACGAATACCTCTATCAGGAGATGGGGAAGGCCAACATCGAGACGCTGAACGAGGCGGGGGCGAAGAAGGTGGTGGCCTCGTGTCCGCACTGCTTCAACTCGTTGTCACGGGAGTACCCCGACCTGGGTGGGAATTTCGAGGTGATCCACCACTCGATGCTGTTGAGCCATCTGATCGAGACGGGGAAGCTGACGTCGGGGAGCCTGGACGCCAAGGTGACCTACCACGACCCCTGCTACCTGGGACGGCACAACCGGGTGTTCGACGAGCCCCGGCAGGTTCTCGACTCCATTGCCGGGGTCGAGCAGATCGAGATGAAGCGGTGCCGGGAGAAGAGCTTCTGCTGCGGGGCCGGCGGGGCGCGGATGTGGATGGAGGAGGACATCGGGAAGCGGGTGAACCTCGAGCGGACCGACGAGGCGCTGACCACCGGGGCCGACGTGGTGTCGACGGCGTGTCCCTACTGCTTGATCATGCTGGACGACGCCGTGCGGGCCCGGTCGCGGGAAGACGACGTCCGGGTGATGGACGTCTCGCAGGTAATGGAGGCATCGCTCGGGGGAAGTGCCAGCCTCAGGGCCGAGCCGGTCGACACCGAGGGCTGAGCGACCGCTCAGAGGCCGCAGCCTCCGACCAGTGAAGGGCCGATCCGTGAAAGGCCGATCCGTGAAAGCTGATCAATGAAAGGCCTTGGCGTCCGCTTCGCGAAGGCGTTCGGACATGGCCACGAGGAGTTTGTGGGCCAGGGCCGGCATGGCGTCGAGGAGGCCGTTGAAACGGCGCTGCTCCAGGACGAGAAGGGTCATGTCGGTGTCGGAGATGACCGTGGCCGAGCGGGGGCGGCGGTCGAGAAGGGAAAGCTCTCCGAAGTAGCCGCCCGGCTCGAGGGTGGCGAGCTTGCGGCCGTTACGGCGGACCGAGGCCTTGCCTTTGACGATGAAGAAGAACTCCCGGCCGACGGTGCCTTCTTCGCAGAGGACCTTGCCCGGGGGGACCTCGACCTCGTCGACCGTGCGTCGGAGGGTACGGAGCTGGCTGGCCGAGAGGGCCGAGAAGAGCCAGATATCCCCGAGGTCGATGTCTTTCGGTCGCGGCGTCATGGGACGCAGGCTAGCCATCGACCCGCGGCCGTGCCGGATGGTTGGCCTGCCTAATCAGGCAGCTGTGGCCTGTGACGAGGAGGGGCTCCTTCGCGACCGGACAGGGCGGCGCGCTACCCTTTCTCGATGCCCGCAGCCCGTGAGTCTGACGACTCGGGGGGCGTCCCGCCCAAGCTGAGTCTGTCGCAGCGGCTGCTTCTCGTCCTGCCGCGACTGAAGCGCGACGGCGACAGGGCGCCGCTGACGAGCAGGCTGCGCGACGCCATGGTGAAGCCGGTGGATCCCTCTGCGGCCAAGAAGGCCAAGGAAGCGGACCGGCCGATGACAGTGGATGAGCTGCAGGACGCCGTGGACTTCGCCGACGACAAGGAACGGCTGGTCGGTCTGCTGCTGGCGCCGGTCGCCGCCGCCATCGGGCTGATCGTGATCAGTGTCTTGATCTCCGACGATCCGGCGGCGACCAAGAAGAACGGTGTCATCAACACCCTTCACGTGAACCCCTCCATCTACCACGAGCTGGAGCTGGTGCTGCTGGCTCTGGCGGCGCTGATGCTGGTGATGGCGTGGCTGCGCAAGCGCCTCTTCCTGGGCATCGTGATGGCTCTGTACGGACTGGCGGTGTTCAACCTCCATTATTGGGGTTTCGGGATCCCGTACATCCTGGCCGGTGCCTGGCTGTTGGTGCGGGCGTACCGACTGCAGCGTGACCTGAAAGAGGCCAAGGGTGAGGGGGCGGTGCGACCCGGTAGCCAGGGCCGTGGTGGCGGGGGCAGGCCGGCCGGACGTAGTCAGCCCAACAAGCGCTATACGCCGCCGAAGCCGGCGAGGAGATCGCCACCGGCCAAACCGAACGACGAGAAGAGGGCCGGTTAGGCGGTTCTCTGTCGGCGTCGGTGGACGAGGACGAGGGCGACGGCCAGGAGTATGAAGACGGCCAGAAGGACCGCCGGGAGGATGAAGACCTTCGGCGAGGAGTGCTCGTTGGCCAGAGCCCGGGCCGTATCGAGAAGATGGGGGTCGCTGCGGACGGTGACGGCGCGGAGCATGGTTCCCGGTGGGTGAAGGATGTTTCCCGGGACGACCTCGTTGTAGGAGCGGCCGTCGAGGGTAAAGGTGCCCCGGCAGGAGTAGCCGGCCTGGTTGCTGCCGCTTCCGCCCAAGAGGCCCAGGCAGCCTGACACCCTGACCTCGACCGGTACACCGTGTTGGCGGAGCTCGGTGATCTGGGAGTTCTTGTGGGCCCCGGCCAGGAAGAGAATGACGACGAGGACGGCCAAGCCGACGAGGCCGAGAGCCATGAAAAAGCGACCCACCCGGCGCACATCGACGACGGTGACGCCCGCCCCGCGCAGGGTCGAGGTCGGCCCGTCGGAGGAACCCGGCTCCTGCAGGGACGGCTCGGGGGGCTTTCCTTTGGGGGGCTCGGCAATCCGGGGATCGTAGCGGCGGCATAGTCCGAGCCCACGCCCGATGGCACGGATGAGGCAGATTCGACACGCCTGGGCCGTGCCTGGAGCCGTCGCAGTTCACGCGCTGGTAACACTCGCGTGACTGTCCGGAAACGCCCGCCCTGCATCCTGTGGGCGGCAGGGCGAACTCCTGCCGTGGCCTTGGCGGACCAGTTCTTCTCGGTGTTGCCTTTCCATGGCGCGGGGGAGGAGCCAGGACATATCGACCTACGAGAGGAGCAACCGCCGTGTTAGGCGCTGCACACTTGGTTCCATATCCCAGTTGGCTCAACACGGGCGACAACACGTGGCAGTTGGTTGCCGCCACGTTCGTCGGCCTGATGAGCCTTCCCGGTTTGGCGGTGCTCTATGCCTCCATCGTCCAGAAGAAGTGGGCGGTGAACGTACTGGCGATGATGTTCGCCGGCTTCTCCCTGGTTCTCGTGATCTGGGTTCTCTACGCCTACAAGTTGGGCTTCGGTGGGACCTCACTCGGCGGAGGGGTGAAGACGATCAACGGGGTGGTGACGCAGACACAGCTCACCGGCACCGGATGGTGGACGCACTTCATCGACAACTTCATCGGCAAGCCGGGCCAGATCCTCAACGCCAGCAACGAACAGGGTCAGGCGTTGTCGGCGGCCAACACGGCTGCCCCTTTCCATTTCCCTCAGACAACGCTGGCGTACTTCCAGTTCGTGTTCGCCGCCATCACGCCGCTTCTGTTCCTCGGCAGCGTGTTGGGACGGATCAAGTTCAGCGCCTGGTGCCTGCTCGTGCCTCTGTGGTCCACCTGTGTCTACTGCGTGGATGCCTTCCTGCTCTGGGGTGGTGGGTACTTTGCCCAGGAGGGGTCACTGGACTTCTCCGGGGGGTACGTGATCCATATGTCGGCCGGTGTGTCAGGATTCGTGGCGGCCTGGGTCTTAGGACCACGACTGCTCCGAGATCGAAGAAATGCCATACCGAACAACCTGGTTATGGCGGCGGTCGGAGCCGGGATCCTGTGGCTCGGTTGGAATGGCTTCAACGGTGGTGACCCGTATTACGCCGGGGCTGACGCCGCTGCTGCCGTGGTCAACACCAACCTGGCCACCGCTGTCGGTGTCCTCGTGTGGGTGGGCATGGACGCCTGGCTCTCCAAGGCCAAGAAGCCGACCTTCCTGGGGGCGGTGAACGGCATGATCTGCGGCCTTGTCGGGATCACCCCGTGCGCCGGCTTCGTGAACGGGTGGGGCGCCATCGCCGTGGGAGGCATCTGTTGCGCCATCGTCTGGTTCGCCTGGAACTACCTGTCGAAGGTGAAGCCCTTCTCCAAGGTCGACGACGCCCTCGGGGTCATCTACACGCACGGGATCGCCGGCCTGTTCGGCGGTCTGCTGCTGGGCATCTTCGGCGACCCGAACACGCTCGAGCTGGGCTGCGGCAATCTCAACTCGGTCGGGCAGGTGGTGAACACGTCGCAGGCGGGCTATCAAACGGCCTCGCATGCGTGTACGCCGTTCGGGGTGGGGGGTCTGATGTATACGGGCTCCGCCCACCAGCTATGGGAACAGTTCCGAGCAGCCATATGGGTGATCTGTTGGTCGGCGGTCGTAACCTTCATCTTGATGAAGCTGATCGGGCTGGTTCTGCGTGGTGCGCGGTACAGCGACGAGATCCTCGAGATCGGCGACCTGGCGATCCACGACGAAGAAGCCTTCCCGGAGGAGAAGTTTGCCGAACGGGTAGGCGGCGGAGGAGGTGGTGCGTTCGCTCTCGCCGGGCTGGACGTAGGTACGGTGTCGCCACCCAATGAGGATTTGACGTAGTCGGTCGAGCGAGAACGAAAGGATTATTCCGGTGAAGCTGATCGTGGCGGTTCTGAAGCCGTTCAAGCTCGACGAGGTGAAGGAGGCCTTGAAAACGCTCGGGGTACAGGGGATGACCCTGACCGAGGCGCAGGGGTTCGGTCGCCAAAGAGGGCATACGGAGGTGTATCGGGGAGCGGAGTACGAAGTGGACTTCGTCCCCAAGTTGCGGATCGAGGTCCTGGTCGATGACGCCGAGGCGAATGCGGTGGTCGACGCCATCGTTTCGACGGCGGCCACGGGCAAGATCGGTGACGGAAAGGTATGGGTGCTGCCCGTTGACACCGTGGTGCGGGTTCGCACCGGGGAGCGCGGGGCGGACGCCATCTGAGGGTGACTGCCTGAGGGTGACTGCTCGGTGGGGGTCGGTGTCGCCGGCCCCCACTGGGTCAGTCGTCTTTGATCGGTTCGCTCCGGCCGTTGCGGCCGGCGGTCAACCGGCCTGGTGGGCGGTGGCCTCGATGGCCGCTTTGATGGTGTCGGGGTCACCGAGTTGACGTTGGTCGGTGACCGAGAGGTCGTCGGCCAGCGAGAACCACCAGGGAACGCCGGTGGGGATCTCCAGAGCGACGACCTCGTCGTCTGTGAGGTTGGTCAGGTATTTGACCAGTGCCCGCAGTGAGTTGCCGTGGGCCACGACCAGGACGGCGCCGTTGCGGTGGAGGTCGGCCACGATGACGTCCTCCCAGTAGGGGATCATCCGGGACACCACGTCGGCCAGGCATTCACTGGCCGGAAGGGCCGCCCGGAGGACGTCTCGATAACGGTCGTCGTGGGCCGGGTGCTGGGGATCGGCGAGGGTGAGGGCAGGCGGCCGGGTGGTGTAGCTGCGGCGCCAGACCTTGACCTGGTCAATGCCGAACTCGGCTGTGGTCTCCTTCTTGTTCTTTCCCTGAAGGGCCCCGTAGTGGCGTTCGTTCAGACGCCAGTGCCGACGGACCGGCAGCCAGGAGCGGTCGAGCTGCTCGAGGGCCAGGTTGGCCGTCCTGACGGCCCGGGTGAGAACGGATGTATGGAGTACCCGGAGGTCAAGGCCATTGTCCTGTTCGGCGGCGAGGAGCTGTCCGGCTTGGCGGGCTTCGGCCTCACCCCGGGGCGAGAGATCGACGTCCACCCATCCCGTGAAGAGACCTTCGGCATTCCAGGTGGACTGTCCGTGTCGGAGGAGGACCAGGTCGGGCACGTTACCGAGGGTAGCGGCCGTCCCGGGAAGACGACGGTGACCGGGGGCGATTTCGTGTCCTTTCACGGGCCCCGATAGGCGCTGCGGCGCAGGAGGGAGTGATACAGCCTGCTGGCAAGCTGTTCCCATGTTGTTGGAGACCCTCCAGCGCGCCTCGCAGGACGTGTTGGGGACCTTGACGGTCGAGCCCGAGCGGGTGAGTGCGTCCGATGCCGCCAAGGTCTTCGGCGTCCTCAACGATCTCGAACGAGCCGTGGTGGCCGGCAAGACCCTTTTCGCCGGCCGGGCCGCCGACGCCGGTGTCTGGCGAGAGCAGGGCCACAAATCAGCTGACCCCTTGAAACCGCCCACCATTACATGAAGACCCACTGCGGCTACGCCATCACCGGCGGTCCGGGATCGTGGGAGTGGCAGGCGCCGCTGTCAGAGAAGAACCTGGTCCTGACGTCCTGAGCGCCGGCCCATCCCAGCCCGCCCAGGGCCAACCGAACCGGCCGATCCTGGAACGTCACCAGGATGAACAATGAGGGCGTAATTCCCCTTCCTCACCCTCCTCGCACGCGGGTCGCCATCCACACAAGGTGAGGACGTATTTCCACGGCCCCGACGGATCCCGACCAGCACGTGGCGACAATCGTGAGGACGTAGTTTCCCTTCGTCACCGCGCCTTTGACCGGGGTCGGTCGACGAATCGTGAGGACGTGGAAATCCCCCGTCCGACGAGCCAGTGCACCGGTTTGAGACAGCCAGCCCCTTGACCTGCGCACACAGAGTGGCCACTCAACCACCCTCACCACTTTTAACTAGGACTTGCGGTCCACCCCAGACCCTCCGGGCCCCCCGAATCGGGCGACGTTGCGGTCGTTCTCACCGGTGCTACCGTTTATTTTGGTACATGGTATAGAAATCTTGACTCGTAGCCACTCAAGTTTGCTACACTGGTGTCACGAAATCAGGGCCGGACGAAGGTCGTCGGGTACCGGAACAAAGATGCGGAGGCAACACAGATGTCCAAGGCCGTCGGAATCGACCTCGGCACGACCAACTCGGTGGTGAGCGTTCTGGAGGCCGGCGAGCCGGTCGTCATTCCCAACGCCGAGGGAGGGCGGACCACGCCCTCGGTCGTCGCCTTCTCGAAGTCAGGTGAGGTACTCGTCGGTGAGGTCGCCAAGCGGCAGGCCATCACCAACCCCGAGCGGACCATCCGCTCGGTCAAGCGTCATATGGGAACGGACTGGAACATCGACATCGACGGGAAGAAGTACAACGCCCAGGAGATCTCGGCCCGGATCCTGCAGAAGCTGAAGAGAGACGCCGAGGCATACCTGGGCGACACCGTCAGCCAGGCTGTCATCACCGTCCCCGCCTACTTCGACGACGCCCAGCGGACCGCCACCAAAGAGGCGGGCCAGGTCGCCGGCCTCGAGGTCTTGCGGATCATCAACGAGCCCACGGCGGCGGCTCTCGCCTACGGCCTCGACAAGGAGAACCAGGAGCAGACCGTCCTCGTCTTCGACTTGGGCGGTGGCACCTTCGACGTCTCGGTCCTGGAGATCGGCGACGGCGTCTTCGAGGTGAAGTCCACCTCCGGCAACACCCACCTCGGTGGTGACGACTGGGACCAGCGGATCATCGACTGGCTGGTCACCGAGTTCAAGAACACCGAGGGTGTCGACCTGGCGGCCGACAAGATGGCGCTCCAGCGGCTGAAAGAAGCAGCGGAGAAGGCCAAGATCGAGCTCTCCTCTGTCCAGGAGACCCAGATCAACCTGCCCTTCATCACGGCCACCTCCGAGGGCCCCAAGCACCTGGACCTGAAGCTGAGCCGCTCCAAGTTCAACGAGCTCACCGCCGACCTCGTCGACGGCTGCAAGGGCCCCTTCGAGCAGGCCATCTCCGACGCCGGCCTCAAGATGTCGGACCTCGACCACGTGGTCCTCGTCGGCGGCTCGACCCGGATGCCCGCCATCCAGGACATGGTCCAGGGCCTCACCGGCAAGGAGCCCCACAAGGGCGTCAACCCCGACGAGGTGGTGGCCATCGGCGCCGCGGTCCAGGCCGGAGTGTTGAAGGGTGAGGTGAAGGACGTCCTTCTCCTGGATGTCACCCCCCTCTCCCTCGGCATCGAGACCAAGGGTTCGGTCATGCACCGTCTCATCGAGCGGAACACCACCATCCCGACCAAGCGTTCGGAGGTCTTCACCACGGCCGACGACAGCCAGCCTTCGGTGGAGATCCATGTCCTCCAAGGTGAGCGCGAGATGGCGATGTACAACAAGACCCTGGGCAAGTTCCAACTGGTGGACCTTCCCCCCGCACCGCGCGGCGTCCCTCAGATCGAGGTCACCTTCGACATCGACGCCAACGGCATCGTCCACGTCTTCGCCAAGGACCTCGCCACCCAGAAGGAGCAGTCGATGACCATCACCGGCCAGTCCTCTCTGGCCAAGGATGAGATCGACCGGATGGTCCGCGACGCCGAGGCCCACGCCGAGGACGACCGCAAGCGCCGTGAGGAGGCGGAGATCAGGAACAACGCCGACTCTCTCGTCTACCAAACGGAGAAGCTGCTGAAGGACCAGGGCGAGAAGTTCCAGGGCGACGAGAAGGACAAGGTCGAGGCCGGTCTGAAGGACCTCACCACGGCCCTGGCCGGATCGGACCTGGAAGCCATCAAGAACGCCACCGAGGCGCTCGTGAACTCGAGTCACTCCTTCTCCCAGCGTCTCTATGAAGAGGCCTCCCAGGCCTCCTCGGGCCCCTCGGCCGGCGGTCCTGCCGGTGGTGACGACGGTGCTGACCAGTCCGACGACGAGGTGGTCGACGCCGAGATCGTGGACGAGCCTTCGGCATGAGCCCGGAGGTTCATAACTCCAATGTCGACAGTGGGTCGGTCGCCGGTGTCACCTCTGACACTGGCGCCGGCACACTGAACGACAACATCGTCGACGGCGACACCGCTGCCCTCATCGACGACGGCAGCCCCGCCGTCGCCGGCACCCCCGTGCCCGGCGCGCCCGGCGCGCCCGGTGATGAGGATTCCCTCGACACTGCCCGTCGTGAGCGCGACGAGTACCTCGACATGGTCCGTCGCGTCCAGGCCGACTTCGAGAATTACAAGAAGCGGATGCAGCGGCAGCAGACGGATCTGGTGGAGCGGGCGGGCGAGAATCTGGTGGCCCGGTTGCTGCCGGCGCTCGACGCATTCGACCTGGCCCGGGCCCATCTGTCTGATGAAGAGAACGCCTCGGGTGGCGTGAAGGCACTGCTCCAGGCTGCGGGCCTCGTCACCGACGCCCTGGCCAAGGACGGGCTGGAGCGCATCGACGATCCCGGCGCCCCCTTCGACCCCACCGTCCACGACGCCGTCGAGCACGCCCCGGCCGAGGATGGCGCCGAGTCCGGCGTGGTAGCGGATGTCCTGCGCGCCGGTTACCGCTGGAAAGGCCGTGTCATCCGCCCCGCCATGGTGCGCGTCCGCGGTTGACGAGCCCGCGGTTTTGCAGACACCGCGGTTTGCAGAGTTCCGCGGTTGAAGAGTTACCGGTAGAGGAAAAGGCGAAGGAGGTGAACGGTGGCCGCACAACGTGAATGGATCGAGAAGGACTATTACAAGACACTCGGCGTGTCGTCGACGGCCACCGACAAAGAGCTGACGCGCGCCTACCGGAAGCTGGCCAAGCAGTTCCACCCCGACGCCAATCCGGCGTCGGAGGACAAGTTCAAAGAGATCAGCGCCGCCTATGACGTCCTCGGTGACGCCACCAAGCGCAAGGAGTACGACGAGGTCCGCCGGCTCGGCGCCTCGGGTTTCCCCGGTGGCTTCGGCGGGCCCGGTGGCGGCGGCTTCGGTGGTGCGGGTGGTCCCGGTGCCGGCACCTTCCGGGTGGAGGACCTGGGCGACCTCGGTGACCTCTTCGGTGGTCTCGGCGGGGGCTTCGGCGGTCGGCGTTCACGCCAAGCCGGCCCCCGTCGCGGCGCCGATATCGAGGCCGAGCTCCATCTCTCGTTCGAGGACGCCGTCCGTGGGGTGACCACCTCGGTCAACATGGCCGGCGAGGCGCGCTGCGGGACCTGCCACGGAAACGGCGCCGCCCCCGGCACGTCGCCGACGACCTGCCCGACCTGTCACGGCACGGGATCGCTCCAGGACAACCAGGGCCTCTTCTCGCTCAGCCGGGTCTGCCCGCAGTGCAGCGGCCGGGGCACCATCATCGAGACCCCCTGTCCCACCTGTAAGGGATCGGGCATCCAACGCCGGACCCGTTCGGTCAAGGTCCGGATCCCCGCCGGTGTGGAAGACGGCCAACGGATCCGGGTGAAGGGACGTGGCGCGCCGGGCCGTGCCAACGGCCCCTCCGGTGATCTCTACGTCGTCGTCCACGTGGACAGCCATCGCCTCTTCGGACGCCGCGGCAAGAACCTCACCCTGACCCTGCCCGTCACCTTCGCCGAGGCGGCGCTCGGCACCACCATCACCGTCCCCACCCTCGACGAGCCCGTCACCTTGCGCATCCCAGCCGGTACGTCGTCGGGCCAGACCTTCCGGGTGAAGGGACGCGGCGTCCCCTCGGCCGGACGCCGGGGCAGCGGCGACCTGATGGTCACCGTCGAGGTCGTCGTGCCCAAGAAACTGACCGACGAACAACGCGCCGCGGTCGAAGAGCTCGCCCGCGTCTCCGAGGCGGCCCCCCGTGATCATCTGAGTGACCATCTGGAAGCAACGCCATGACCGACCCCATCCACGCCCGCACAGGACCCGAATCACCCACCCGCGCTGTCTACGTGATCTCGGTGGCGGCCGAGTTGGCCGGGATGCACCCCCAGACACTGCGCGTCTACGAACGCCGCGGCCTGGTCGACCCGTCGCGCACGGGCGGCGGCAACCGGCGGTACTCGCAGCGCGACATCGAGCAGCTCCGCCGTATCCAGGACCTGACGGCAGCCGGGCTCAACCTGGAAGGCGTCCGTCGGGTGCTCGAGCTCGAGGCCGACGTGGCCCGGCTGCAGGCCGAGATCGACCGCGTCCGGGCCGAAGCCCACGACGCCGTCGAGAAGACCCACCGCCACTACCGCCGCGACCTCGTGCCCGTAAGCCAGTCGATCGTGCTGGCCCGTTCGAAGTCCGCCCCCGACCGCCGGAGAAGGTAATGCCATGGCCATCGATCCGAACCGCTGGACGGTAAAGACCCAGGAGGCCTGGGCCGCCGCCGCCGACATGGCGCGCACGGGGGACCACGCCGAGATCACCCCCGACCATCTGCTGGCCGCCCTGGTGGCCCAGCCCGAAGGCCTGGCCGTGCCTCTGCTCGGGCGGGCCGGGGTGGAGCCCGCCGCGCTCGGCCAACAGGTGAACGAGCGACTGGCCTCCATGGCCAAGGCCTACGGCAGCGCTGCGCCCGCCATGTCGCGCGAGACGAGCCGGGTGCTCGACGAGGCCGACACCCTGCGCCGCGACATGGGCGACGAGTACCTCTCGGTCGAGCATCTGCTGCTGGCGCTGGCCGACAAGATCGGGATCAGCCGGGACCAGTTGCTGGTGGCGCTGCGGCAGATCCGGGGCAGCCACCGGGTGAAGTCGCAAAATCCCGAGGAGCAGTACCAGGCCCTCGAGCGCTACGGCCGGGACCTGACCGAGGCGGCCCGGCAAGGAAAGCTCGATCCCGTCATCGGACGCGACGAGGAGATCCGCCGGGTGATCCAGGTGCTCAGCCGGCGGACGAAGAACAACCCCGTCCTCATCGGCGAGCCCGGGGTGGGCAAGACCGCCATCGTGGAGGGACTGGCCAACCGGATCGTGGAGGGCGATGTCCCCGAGGGACTGCGCGACAAGAAGGTGATCGCCCTCGACCTCTCCTCCATGGTGGCGGGGGCCAAGTACCGCGGGGAGTTCGAGGAGCGGCTGAAGGCGGTGCTGAAGGAGATCACCGATGCCGAGGGCGAGGTGATCACTTTCATCGACGAGCTGCACACCATCGTCGGTGCCGGCGGGGCCGAAGGGGCCATGGACGCCGGCAACATGATCAAGCCCATGCTGGCGCGCGGCGAGCTCCGGCTGATCGGGGCCACCACCCTCGACGAGTACCGGAAGTACATCGAGAAGGACGCCGCGCTCGAGCGGCGGTTCCAGCCCGTGGTGGTGGGCGAGCCGTCGGTGCAGGACACCATCGCCATCCTGCGGGGGCTGAAGGAGCGCTACGAGGTCCACCACGGGGTGCGGATCCAAGACGCCGCGCTGGTGGCGGCGGCCGTGCTGTCGGACCGCTACGTGACGGGGCGGTTCCTGCCCGACAAGGCCATCGACCTGGTGGACGAGGCGGCCAGCCGGCTGCGGATCGAGATCGACTCGCTGCCCACCGAGATCGACGTCGTCACCCGCCGGATGCGGCAGCTCGAGATCGAGCGGATGGCGCTGGCCAAGGAGACCGACCCCGCCTCGGCCGAGCGGCTCAGCCGGCTCGAGGAGGAGCTGGCCAACCTTAAAGAGCAGGCCGACGCCATGACGGCGCGCTGGCAGGCCGAGAAGGACGCCATCGCATCGATCCGGACGCTCAAAGAAGAGCTCGAAGTGCGTAAGGGCGAGGCCGAGCGCTTCACCCGCGACGGCGACCTGACCCGGGCGTCGGAGATCCGCTACGGGCAGATCCCCGAGATCGAGCGGCGGATCGACGCCGCCACCGAGGCCCTGGCCCGTCTGCAGGCCGACGGGGCCATGCTGAAGGAGGAGGTCGACGCCGAGGACGTGGCCGAGGTGGTGAGCCGCTGGACCGGGGTGCCGGTCACCCGGCTGCTCGAGTCGGAGCTGCAGAAGCTGGTCCATATGGAGCAGGACCTCGACGCCCGGGTGGTGGGCCAGGACGAGGCGGTGCGGGCCGTGGCCAACGCCATCCGGCGCAGCCGGGCCGGCCTGTCGGACCCGAACCGGCCCATCGGATCTTTTCTCTTCCTCGGCCCCACGGGGGTGGGCAAGACCGAGCTCGCCCGGGCCCTGGCCGAGTTCCTCTTCGACGACGACCGGGCCATGACCCGGATCGACATGGCCGAGTACCAGGAGAAGCACAACGTCTCGCGCCTCGTCGGGGCCCCGCCGGGCTACGTCGGCTACGAGGAGGGCGGGCAGCTGACCGAGCTCGTCCGGCGCCGGCCCTACGCCGTGGTGCTGCTGGACGAGATCGAGAAGGCCCACCCCGATGTCTTCAACATCCTGCTGCAGGTGCTGGAGGACGGCCGGCTGACCGACGGCCAGGGCCGGACGGTGGACTTCACCAACACGGTGCTGATCATGACCTCCAACCTGCCCGGCGATCCCCAGGACTTCTTCAAGCCCGAGTTCTTCAACCGGATCGACGAGGTTGTCCGCTTCCGGAGCCTCGACCGCGACGACCTACGGAGGATCGTGGACATCCAGCTCGACCGGCTGCGCCGCCGTCTGGCCGAGCGCCGGCTCGAGCTGGTGGCCACCGACGGGGCGCGGGACTGGCTGGCCAACGCCGGCTACGACCCCGATCTGGGGGCGCGGCCGCTGCGCCGGGTCATCCAGCGGACCATCGAGGACCCCCTGGCGCTGACCCTTCTGAAGGGCGGTTACTCCGAAGGCGACACCGTGACCGTCGACGTGGGCGAGGGCGGCTCGCTCGTGCTCAGCTGAGCCACCTCACCCCACCCGGGACAGGGTCCTCACCGGTTCCCCCTCACGGGGGCGAGGGAGAGCGCCGTCGCCCGGCTGGGGGAGATCCCCCAGCTCCAGAGGTACACTGCAACGTAATCCGGAGTCTTTACAGCCAGGAGAAACGCGTGCCCGCAACCGTGGTCGTGGGGACCCAGTGGGGCGACGAGGGCAAGGGCAAGCTCACCGACCTGCTGGCCCGTGACATGCAGATGGTCGTCCGCTACCAGGGCGGCCACAACGCCGGGCACACCGTGGTGGTGGACGGCGAGTCCTTCGCCCTGCAGCTGGTTCCGAGCGGGGTGCTCTACCCCCACATCACGCCCGTGATCGGAAACGGCGTGGTGGTGGACCCCGGGGTGCTGCTGGCCGAGCTGGACACGCTGTCGGCCAAGGGTGTCGAGGTGGGCCGGATGGTGGTGAGCGGCAACGCCCATCTGATCATGCCGTACCACCAGGAGCTCGACCGGGTGACCGAGCGCTACCTGGGGAAGAATTCGCTCGGGACGACCCGGCGCGGGATCGGCCCCGCCTACGCCGACAAGGCGTCGCGGGTGGGGCTGCGGGTGCAGGACCTGCTGGACGAGAAGATCTTCCGGCAGAAGCTCGACGTGGCGCTCAAGGAGAAGAACGCCGTCCTGGCCAAGGTGTACAACCGCCTTCCCATCACCGCCGCCTCCATCTGCGAGCGCTACCTCGACGAGTACGCGCCGCGGATCGGGCCCATGGTGGGAGACACCGTTGCCCTCGTCCACGACGCCCTCGACGCCGGCCGGAACGTGCTTCTCGAAGGGGCCCAGGCCACCTTCCTCGATCTCGACCACGGGNNATCGCCAAGGCCTACGTGACCCGGGTGGGGGCGGGCCCCTTCCCCACCGAATGCCTGGACGAGGTGGGCGAGCTGATGGTCGAACGGGGCCACGAGTTCGGGACCAACACCGGGCGGCGTCGTCGCTGCGGCTGGTTCGACGCCGTGATGATGCGCCAGGCGGTGCGCGTGAACTCGCTGTCCGAGGTGGCGCTCACGAAGCTCGACGTGCTCGATACCTTCGACACGGTGAAGGTCTGCGTGGCCTACGAATCCGACGGCGAGCGCTTCATCCACCCGCCGTATCACCAGTCGACCTTCCACCAGGTGGTCCCCGTTTACGAGGAGCTGCCCGGTTGGCGGGAGGATCTCTCGGGGGCCACCGAGCTGGCCGACCTGCCCACGGCGGCCCGGCAGTACGTCTCGTTCCTGGCCGCCCAGATCGGGGTGCCGATCAAGTTGGTGGGCGTGGGACCGGGCCGCGAACAGTTCGTCCGCTTCGCCGCATGACGGCCCCCGGAGCCTGCCGCGCCGCGCCGGCCACCAGCGCCGTGCAGGTCGCCCCATGAGAGTCTGCGTCGTCGGATCCGGTGGACGCGAGCACGCGCTGGCACTGGCGCTGGCCCGGACGGCCGAGGTGGTGGTGACGCCGGGGAACCCGGGGATGCGAGGGACGCCGGTGGGCGGCTACCCCATCAGCAGCAGCGAGATCCCCCCCGAGAAGGTGGCGGCCGATCTGTGGGTGATCGGGCCCGAGCAGCCCCTGGTCGACGGGCTGGCCGACCAGCTGCGGGCCGAGGGGAAGCTGGTCTTCGGGCCCGGGGCCGACGGGGCCCGGCTGGAGGGCTCCAAGGCCTTCATGAAGGAGATGCTCGACGAGGCCCGGGTGGCGACGGCCCGCTACGGGGCCTTCGACGAGGTCCGGGCCGCCCACGACTTCCTCCGGCAGCTGCCCGGTCCCTGGGTGGTGAAGACCGACGGGCTGGCCTCGGGCAAGGGGGTCCTCGTGACCGACGACATCGCCCAGGCCGAGGCCGACATCATCGCCAAGCTCTCGGGCGACGCCTTCGGTGACGCCGGCCGCCGCGTGGTGGTGGAAGAAGGTTTGGTGGGGGCCGAGTGCTCGCTGCTCGTGCTCTGTGATGGCACTCGCATCGCCGCACTACCGGTGGCTCAGGACTACAAGCGGCTGGAGGACGACGACGAGGGGCCGAACACGGGCGGGATGGGGGCCTGGTCGGCCGACGGCCTGCTCGACGACGCGCTCGTCGACAAGATCCTGGACGAAGCCGTCGAGCCTCTGGTCGCCGCGCTGCGGCGGCGGGGGATCAACTACCGGGGCGTGCTCTACGCCGGGCTGATCCTGACGGCCGACGGGCCCAAGGTGCTCGAGTACAACGTCCGCTTCGGCGACCCCGAGACCCAGGTGGTGCTGCCCCGGGTGAACGAGGACGTCACCGGCCTGCTGGCCGAGGCGGCCGCCGGTCACCTGCGGTCCGATCCCCATCCGACGACCGAGGCCGGGGTCTGCGTGGTGATGGCCTCGGCCGGTTACCCCACCGACCCCCGTCACGGCGACCCCATCGAGGGACTCGACGCCGCCGGGGTGTTGGCCGGTGTGACGGTGCTCCACGCCGGGACGGGCCTCGACGACCAGGGCCGGCTGGTGACGGCCGGCGGCCGGGTGCTCGGGGTCTGCGGGACCGGCGCCGGTGTGGCCGAGGCCCGGGCCCGCGCCTACGCCGGGGTCGAGGTGATCGGCTGGGATGGCGTGCAGTACCGGAGCGACATCGCCGCCGGCGCCGGCCCGGCCGCCGGCGCCTCGGTCGGGGCCGGGGCGCTGTCGCGCGGAGCGGGAGACCCGAGACCGTGATCCCCCGCTACTCACTGCCCGAGATGGCCGCTCTCTTCACCGATGTGGCCCGCTTCGAGAAGTGGCTCGAGGTGGAGCTGCTGGCCGTCGAAGGCCGTGCCGCCGTGGGCGAGATAAGGGCGGCGGCGGCGGAGACGGTGCGCGGACGGGCCCCCAAGGTGACGACCGATCTCGTCGACGCCATCTCCGAACGCGAGAGGGTGACCGACCACGACGTGGCCGCTTTCGTCGACGTGGTCCAGGCCGCCATCGGTCAACCCGACGGCTCACTGATCCACCACGGGCTCACCTCGTCCGACGTGGTCGACACCGCCCTCTGCGCCATCCTGACCCAGGCCGCCGATCTGCTGATCGACGCCTCCGACGCGCTGGTGGCGGTGCTGAAAGCGCGGGCCCTCGAATTCATGGACACGCCCATGGCAGGCCGGACCCACGGGATGCACGCCGAGCCGACGACCTTCGGGGCCAAGCTCAGCCTCTGGTGCCTGCAGGCCGACCGCGACCGGCAGAGACTGCGCCAGGCCCGGCAGAAGGTGGCGGTGGGGAAGCTGTCGGGGGCGGTGGGGACCTACTCGAACATCGACCCCGAGGTGGAAGCCTTCGTCTGCCGGGCCCTCGGGCTCACCCCGGTGCCGGCCACCCAGGTGATCGCCCGGGACCGGCACGCCGAGCTGCTCTGGGCCTGCGCCTCGGTAGGCGCCAGCATCGAGATGATGGGCACCGAGATCCGGCATCTGGCCCGGACCGAGGTGGGTGAGGTCGAAGAAGCCTTCGGGTCCGGCCAGAAGGGCAGCTCGGCCATGCCCCACAAGCGCAACCCCATCCTCTCCGAACGCCTGAGCGGTCTGGCCCGGGTGCTCCGCGGCTATCTGGGGGCGGGACTCGAGGACGTGGCGTTGTGGCACGAACGTGACATCAGCCACTCCTCGGTGGAGCGCGTCATCCTCCCCGACGCTTGTCTTGTCACCTATTACGTCCTGCGCAAGGCCACCGGGCTGATCGAGAACCTCGTCGTCCATCGCGAGCGGATGATGGCCAACGTGGTGGAGGGTTCGTTCGGCCTGGTCTTCAGCCAACCCGTTCTGCTCGCGCTGGTGGCGTCGGGCATGAGCCGCGACTCGGCGTATCGTGTCGTCCAACGTGACGCGCGTCGGTCGTGGGAGGAGAGGCGGCCTTTCCGGTCGGTCTTGGAAGATGACCCCGAGGTGACCGTCGACGCGTCGGTGTTGGACGAGGCGTTCTCCGTCAGCCGTTCGTTGCGCCATGTCGGTCGGTTCGCCGAGGCGCTCAAGGAGGTGGAGCCGTGAGTCTGGAGCTCGTCCATGCCGGCAAGGTCCGTGAGCTCTACGACGCCGGAGACGACCTCTTGCTGATGGTGGCCTCGGACCGGATCTCGGCCTTCGACGTGATCCTGGCCGAGCCCATCCCCGACAAGGGCCGGGTCCTCACGGCCATGACCATCCACTGGCTTGGTCTCCTGGCCGACGTGGCCCCGAGCCACCTGGTCTCGGTCGACCCCGCCGATCTCCCCACCGGTGCCGCCCTCCTCGGTGGTGACGCCGGCCTCGACGGGGTAGCGGGCCGGGCCATGCTGGTGCGCAAGGCCGAGATGCTCCCGCTCGAGTGCATCGTCCGGGGCTATCTGGTCGGCTCGGGCTGGGCCGAGTACGAGAAGTCGGGCACCCTGCACGGCGCGCCGCTGCCTTCGGGGCTGCAACAAGCGCAGCGGTTGCCCGAGCCGCTCTTCACCCCCTCGACCAAGGCCACCGAGGGCCATGACGAGAACATCTCCTTCGACGAGGCCGTCGATCTGGTGGGCAAGGAACTGGCCAGCCAAGCGCGCGACATCTCCGTCGAGGCCTACCGTCGTGCCGCCGCCGCGGCGGAACGCAACGGCATCATCGTGGCCGACACCAAGTTCGAGCTCGGTGTCATCGACGGCAAGCTCTCGCTCTGCGACGAGGTCCTCACCCCCGACTCCTCGCGCTTCTGGCCGGCCGACGAATGGAAGCCGGGCACCAATCCCCCTTCGTTCGACAAGCAGCCCGTCCGCGACTGGCTGGCCGGCACCGGCTGGGACAAGAAGCCGCCGCCACCCCCACTTCCGCCAGAGGTGGTCACCGCCACCAGCGAGCGCTACGTCACCGCATACGAGCGGATCTCGGGGAAATCCCTTTCCGACTGGTACGGTGCAAAAAGGTGAGCTGCGCAGTGAGATCAACGAGATCAACGCCGTGAAATTCGAGGTCCGCGTCGAGGTCCGGCTCCGTCCCGGTATCGCCGATCCCGAGGGGGCCACCATCGAACGGGCCCTCCCCGCTCTCGGTTTCGGAGGTGTCGAGGGGGTCCGGGTGGGTAAGGCCATCCGCTTCACGGTGGAAGCCCCCGACGAGAAGACGGCGCGCCAAGAGGCCACCGAGATGAGCCTCCGGCTGCTCGCCAATCCCGTCATCGAGGACTCCGACGTGGAGGTCAGCGCTGTCGTGGGAGCCCTGTGAGGGCCGGCGACCGTGAGGGCCGCCCAGTGAGGGCCGCCCAGTGAGGATGGCGCTGTGAGGATGGCGCTGTGAGCACCAGGATCGGCGTGGTCGTCTTCCCCGGCACCAACTGCGAGCACGATGTCGTGCGCGGCCTGGGCACGGTGGCGGGCGAGTCCGGCGTCGAGGTCGAGCTCGTCTGGCACGGCGAGACGTCGGTCACCGGTTTCGACGCGTTGGTATTGCCCGGCGGCTTCGCCCACGGCGACTATCTCCGGCCCGGAGCACTCGCCCGCTTCTCCCCCGTCATGGAGGCGGTGACCCGTTTCGCCTCCGACGGCGGCCCTGTCATCGGCATCTGCAACGGCTTCCAGGTCCTGACCGAAGCCGGTCTCTTACCCGGGGCGCTGCAGAAGAACAGCGGCCTCCGTTTTCTGTGCACCACGGTGCCCGTGGTGGTGACGACCGACCGCACCGCGTTGACGGGCGCCGTCGACGTCGGCTCCGTTCTCCGGCTCCCCGTCAACCACTTCGAGGGCAACTACATCTGCGACGCCGCCACCCTGGAGCGCCTGCGCGACGAGGACCGGATCGTCCTGCGTTACGCCGAGAACCCGAACGGCTCCATCGACGACATCGCCGGCATCTGCAACGCCGAAGGAAACGTCGTCGGTCTGATGCCGCACCCCGAGCGCGCCTGCGACGCCCTCACCGGTGCCATGGACGGCGCGCCGCTTCTGCAGGGACTGCTGGCGGCCTCCCACGCCCGGGCTGCGCTCCGCTCGGCGTTGGCGCCCGCCTGATTCAGCTCTTCGGCCGAGTCGGGCCGCCCGGTTGAGTCGGGCCGCCCGGTCGGGTCAGGCTCTTGTGCTCTTGCCGCGGCCGATGCCGGCACGCTCGAGGACGTCGGCCTCCACCCCGGCGGCCCGCCAGGCGGTGTAGCCGATGGACTTCCGGTCCCCGTAGGACTTGGCCACCTTCAGGAACTTGGACTCGAGCTCCGCCATGTCGTCGCCGCCGTCGGCGCGCGCCAACTCGGCTTCCAGATCGGTCTTCTCCTGCAGCAGGTGCAGCCGGGTCAGCGCGTCGGCTCCCGACAGCTTGTCGTTCACCACGCCGAGCCGGCGGCTGATCGACTCGCTCGTCCGCCGCCGCCCGGGCCGGGGCTTCTGCTCCTCGATGGCTTCGAGGTAGAGCCGGACGGCCCGTCCCTCCTCGCGGCCGCGGGCGAGTGCTTCTTTGTGTTCGGCCGTCATCGGCCGCTTGGACTGCTCTTCGGGGGGTGCCATGGGGCCATCATGCCGGTCGTCCGCCGCACCTGCAATGGAGCGGAAGCCGGTACGGTGACGACAGATGGCCGAGAGAGACACCGCCGACGCCGACGCCGACGCCGACGCCGACAGCCGTACGGCCGCCGACACCCTGCACCGCGCTCTCGGTCTGACCGACGAAGAAGCGGCGCGTATCGCCGAGATCCTCGGCCGCCCGCCGAACCATCTCGAGCTCGCCCTCTACGCCGTGATGTGGTCCGAACACTGCTCGTACAAGTCGTCGCGCCGCCACCTCGGTCGGCTCCCGACCGTTGCGCCGCAGGTCATGGTGGGGCCGGGGGAGAACGCCGGCGTGGTCGACGTCGGCGACGGCATCGCCGTGGCCCTTCGGATCGAGTCCCACAACCACCCGTCGGCCGTCGAGCCCTACCAGGGGGCGGCCACCGGGGTGGGCGGGATCCTCCGTGACATCTTCACCATGGGGGCCCGTCCCATCGCCCTGATGGACCCCCTCTTCTTCGGTCCCCCCGACGACGCCCGGTCCCGTTGGCTGGTCGAGGGGGTGGTGTCGGGCATCTCGGGTTACGGAAACGCCGTGGGGGTCCCCACCGTCGGCGGCGAGCTCACCTTCTCCCCCTGCTACGAGCGGAACCCCCTGGTGAACGTGCTGTGCCTGGGGGTGCTCAGGAAGGAACATCTCGTCCTCTCCGGCGCCCACGGCGAGGGGAACCTGGCCATCCTCCTGGGCTCGACCACCGGCCGCGACGGGATCGGCGGGGTGAGCGTCCTCGCCTCGTCCGGCTTCTCCGACGCCGGGGCCGACGAAGAGAAGAGGCCCTCGGTCCAGGTGGGCGACCCCTTCGAGGAGAAGCGGCTCATCGAGGCCTGTCTGGAGCTGCTCGGCCGGGGCCTGGTGGTGGGCATCCAGGACCTGGGCGGCGCCGGCCTGGCCTGTGCCACCTCGGAGACGGCCGGCCGCGCCGGCATGGGCATGGACGTGGACGTCTCGGCCGTCCCCCGGCGCGAGCCCGGTATGGAGCCCTTCGAGGTCATGACCTCCGAGAGCCAGGAGCGGATGCTGGCCATCGTCACCCCGGCCGACCGGGCCGAGGTGGAGGCCGTCTGCCGCCGCTGGGAAGTCCGGGCCACCGTCATCGGCACCGTCACCGCCCCGTTGGGTGTGCCGGCCGACGGGGGTGGGGGCGGCGATGGCACAGACGCCGGGGGCCGGCTGCGGATCTACGACCGGCCCGGCGGCGAGGTGCTGGCCGATGTCCCCGCCGCCTCTTTGTCCGACGATGCCCCTCTCTATGACCGGCCCCTGGCCCCGCCGGCCGATCTCGACCGCCGCCGGGCGAACGACCCCACTGCCCTGGCCCCGCCGGCCGACTGTGGAGCCGATGTCCTCGGGATGCTGGCCGACTCGTCGTGGGTCTGGCGGCAGTACGACCACCAGCTCTTCCTGAACACCGTGGTCGGACCGGGCGGTGACGCGGCGGTGTTGCGGCTGGCCGCCCCCGGACTTCCCCCCAGTCGCCGGGGCCTCTCACTGTCCACCGATTCGAATCCGCGTTGGTGCGCCGTCGACCCCCGGGCGGGCACGGCCATGACGGTGGCCGAATCGGCGCTCAACGTCGCCTGTTCCGGGGCCCGACCGGTGGCCCTCGTCAACTGCCTCAACTTCGGCAACCCCGAGCACCCCGAAGTCATGTGGCAGCTGTCGGAGTCGATCGACGGCATGGCCGAGGCCTGCCGGGCCCTCGACATCCCCGTCGTCGGCGGAAACGTCAGCCTCTACAACGAGAGCGGCGGCACCGACATCGACCCCACCCCGGTGGTGGCCGTCCTGGGTGTCATCGACGACCTGGCCCGCCGGCCCCCCGGACCGGTCTTCGTGGACGGCACCGCTCTGGTTCTGCTCGGGACCCCGGACCGGTCACTGGCCGGCTCGCGCTGGGCCGTCGATCTCCACGGACACCGCGGCGGTGCGCTCCCCGCCTTCGATCTCGTCGCTCACGGGGCTCTGCTCCGACTGGTGGCCGACCTGGTGAACGACCCTGACCTCGTGGTCGGTGTCCACGATGTATCGGACGGCGGCCTCGGCCTGGCCCTGGCCGAGTGCGCCGTGCAATCGGGGGTGGGATGTCTCGTCCACGGTGTCGACGGCCACGGCGAGCTCTTCTCGGAGTCCCCCGGTCGCGTGGTGGTCGGCACCACCGATCCCCACGAGGTGCTGGCCCGGGCGGCCGCCGCCGGGATCCATGCCCGGATCATGGGCCACCCCGGTGGAGATCGCCTGGTGGTCGACGGTCTTCTCGATCTGTCCGTGGCCGAGGCCACCGCCGCCTGGCGTGACGCTCTCCCCGACGCCCTCGGTCAGCCCCCGGCCGCCTGATCAGCGGTCGCGGTCGGCGGGGCTCACCGGCGGCGGCGGGAGCAGCCCGGGTTCAGCGGCAGCGGGCGGCCAGCTCCTCCAGAGCCGAGTCGGGGACGTCCAGGTCCCCCATGCCCGTTCCCACCTGGAGGTCGGGCTTGAAGCTGCCGTGGTAGTCGGAGCCTCCGGTGGCCACCACTGCGCAACGGGCCGCCATCCGTTTGAGGGCCCGGCGCTGGTCGGTGGTGTAGCGGCCGTAGACGGCCTCGATCCCCCCGAGCCCCGTCTCGGCCAGCTCCCTGACCAACCTCTCGAGCGCCGACGGGTCGAGACCGAGGGTCAGGGGGTGGGCCAGGACGGCCACCCCGCCCGACGCCCGGGCCAGCCGGGCCACGTCGGCCGGGGAGAGCCGGGACTTGGGTACATAGGCGGCCCGGCCGTCGGCCAGGAAGCGGTCGAAGGCGTCGTCGATATCCTCGGCTGCCCCGGCCCGGACGAGGGCCCGGGCGAAGTGGGGCCGGCCGAGGCCTGCCTCGCCCCCCGCCTCGGACACCATGGCCTCGTAGTCGATGGGCACCCCGAGCTCGTCGAGCCGGGCCCGGAGCCCGATGTTGCGCTCGGCCCGGTCCTGGCGGAGCTTCACCAGCTCGTCCTGTAGGGGCCCCTCGCCGGGTTCGATGAAGTAGGCGAGAACGTGGACCGAGCCGCTGATGGCAGGCTGACCCGCCGGCGGTGGCGGCTTCCGGCACGAGACCTCGCAGCCCGGCACCAGGGTCACTCCCGCCTGTTGCGCCGCGGCGCGGGCCTCGGCCAGGCCGTCGAGGCTGTCGTGGTCGGTGAGGGCGACCGCCGAGCAGCCGGCCCCGGCTGCCATCTCGACAATCGACCGGGGTGGATCGGACCCGTCCGACACGGTCGAATGGGTATGGAGGTCGATCACAACGGCGACCCTATCGGCAGGCTGGTCGGCCACCCCCGGCGGTCGAGTCGCCGTCCACCGGCCGATCAGGCCGCCCGCCGGCCGCCGGTTAGACGGCGGCGAGGCGGGGGGGCGGTAGGCTCGAGGGAGGTGGCGGAGCGCGATGCTGTTTCGGCAGACGACGCGATGAGGGCGGTGCAGGTGAAGGCCGAGTGAAAGAAGCCTGTGGCGTCTTCGGCGTCTACGCCCCCGGTAAGGGGGTGGCGCAGCTCACCTTCGACGGCATCTACGCCCTGCAGCACCGGGGCCAGGAATCAGCCGGGATGGCCGTCAGCGACGGCGAGGCCATCACCGTGGTGAAGGACATGGGCCTCGTCACCACCGTCTTCGACGAGCGGACCATCGCCTGCCTGCCCGGGGATCTGGCCATGGGCCATACCCGTTACTCCACCACCGGCGCCTCGGAATGGCGCAACGCCCAACCCGTCTACCGCTCCGTGGGCGGATCGGGTTTCGCCCTGGGCCACAACGGCAACCTGACCAACACGGACGAGCTGGCCGAGAAGGCCGGCATGTTCCCCGGAGTGGTGGCCTCCGACAGCGACTTCGTGGCCGAGCTCCTGGCGGCGGAGTTCCCGGCCTCGGTCGACGGCGAGTCGGCACCCGAGGGAGCGCTCGAGTCGGCGTTGAAGACGGTTCTGCCGCTTCTCGAAGGGGCCTTCTCCTTTGTCGTGCTCGACGCCAGCCACGTGATGGGTGTGCGCGACGCCCACGGTTTCCGGCCCCTGTGTCTCGGGCGGCTCGGTCCGGCCGACCAGCCCGAGGGCTGGGTGCTGGCCTCCGAGACACCGGCGCTCGACATCGTGGGGGCCACCTTCGTCCGAGAGATCGAACCCGGCGAACTGGTCATCATCGACGACAGCGGGGTGCGTTCGGAGCAGGCCATCGCCACCGACCTCACCGATCCCCACCTCTGCATCTTCGAGTTCGTCTACTTCGCCCGGCCCGACAGCCACCTCTACGGCAAGGAGATCCACGCCGCCCGCCGTCGGATGGGCGAGCGCCTCGCCGCCCAGGCCCCGGTCGAGGCCGACCTCGTGATGGGTGTCCCCGAGTCGGGCGTGCCCGCCGCCGAGGGTTTCGCCACCGCCACCGGCATCCCCCACGGCCAGGCCCTGGTGAAGAACCGCTACATCGGCCGGACCTTCATCACCCCCGGCCAAGGGGCGCGGGAGGACAGCGTCCGGCGCAAGCTCAACCCGCTGCGCGAGAACATCGACGGCAAGAGAATCGTGGTGGTGGACGACACCATCGTCCGGGGCACGACGCAGAGGGCCGTGGCCAAGATGCTCCGCGAGGCGGGCGCGCGCGAAGTGCACCTGCGGATCTCGTGCCCCCCTGTCACCTGGCCCTGCTTCTACGGCATCGACATCCCCCGCCGCGACGAGCTGATCGCCGCCGACAGCACCATTTCCGAGTTGGAGGAGTACCTCGGCGTCGACTCCCTCGCCTATCTCTCGCTCGAGAATCTGATCGCCGCCATCGACGCCCCCGGCGCCGGATTCTGCTCGGCTTGTCTGACGGGGAGCTACCCGGCCCCGGTGCCCGTCGCGCTGAGCGCCACCGTCTCCACCTCCACGCCGCGCCACGCCGCCCCGGCCCCCGCCTGACGTGACGGCCACCGGCGCCGACCGGAAAGAACCCGCCACCTACGCGTCGGCCGGGGTCGACATCGCCGCCGGTGAGCGCGCCGTGGAGCGGATCAAGGATCTGGTGGCCTCGACGGCGCGGCCCGAAGTCCTCGGCAGCATCGGCGGCTTCGGCGGCTGCTTCGCCTTCGAGCCCGACCGCTACCGCAGTCCCGTCCTCGTCTCCTCCACCGACGGCGTGGGGACCAAGGTCTTCGTGGCCCGCGAGACCGGCCGCTTCGACAGCGTCGGCATCGACCTGGTGGCCATGTGCGTCGACGATCTCGTCTGCACCGGGGCCGAGCCGCTGTTCCTGCTCGACTACGTGGTCAGCGGCAAGCTCGTCCCCGACCAGATGGAAGCCCTCGTCTCGGGCGTGGCCGACGGTTGCCGGCAGGCGGGCTGTGCCCTTCTCGGCGGGGAGATGGCCGAGCACCCCGGAGCCATGGGCCCCGGTGAATTCGACCTGGCCGGTTTCGCCGTCGGGGTGGTCGAACGCGACGCCATGCTCGGCGCCGACCGGGTGGCCGCCGGTGACGCTCTCGTGGGACTGGCCTCGCCGGGCCTGCGGTCGAACGGTTACACCCTGGCCCGGCACGTCCTGCTCGAGCGGGCCGGTCGGAGCCTCGATGACCCGGCCTGGCCGGGGGCCGACCACAGCCTGGCCGACGAGCTCCTCCGGCCGTCGGTCGTCTACGCCCGCTGCGTCCTGGCCGCTCTGGCCGCGGGGGCCGTCCATGCCGCTGCCCACATCACCGGCGGGGGGATCACCGGCAACCTGCCCCGCGCTCTGCCGGCGGACTGCGACGCCGTCGTAGAGCGGAGCAGCTGGCGGACGCCGGAGATCTTCACCGAGATCCAGCGTCTGGGCGACGTCGACGACGACGAGATGGCCCGGGTCTTCAACCTCGGCATCGGCATGGTCCTCGTCGTCGCCCCCGACACCGCCGAAGGTGTCTTGGCCGCTCTCGCCGCCGCCGGCCAAAAGGCATCGGTCATCGGCCGGATCGCCGCCGGCACCGGCCGCGTCCAGATGAGCGGGTCCGCATGACCCCTGTGCCGATCGACCGCCTCCAGATGAGAACGCGCCCATGAGTGCCCTCACCGACTCCGACGGTCCCGGCGGCGCCGCCGGCGGGCTCGAAGCCCTGCGGGCCCATGTGCTCGCCCATTCGGTGCGGACCGGTGACTTCGTGCTGAAATCCGGCCGGCAGTCGACCTGGTTCATCGACTCCAAGCAGACCGTCTGCCGGCCCGGGGGGACGCTGCTCGTGGCCGAGGCCATGCTGGCGGAGATCCCCGACGAGGCCAGCGCCATCGGGGGCCTCACCATGGGGGCCGACCCCGTCGCCTTCATCACCGCCGGGGTGGCGGCCGACCGGGGCCGTGAGCTGAAGGCCTTCAGCGTTCGGAAAGAAGCCAAGGGCCACGGCGGCGGGGGCCGGATCGCGGGAGCTCTCGACCCGGGGGACCTGGTGGTCGTCACCGAGGACACCGTCACCCGGGGGACATCGCTGCTGGAGGCCGTCAGGGCTGTCCGGGAGGCGGGGGCGGAGGTGATCCTGGCCCTGGCCGTGGTCGACCGGGGAGGTGCGGCCGAGGCGCTGCTGGGCTCCCACGACGTCTCTTTTCGGGCCCTTCTGGGCGCACCCGACCTGGGCTTCGAGTTCGACGAGCCCTGACCGCTGCGTACCGGCCGTCACAACCTCCCGGTAGCGTGGTCCGCAAGACGACGTCTCATCCGTCCCTGAGCCGGGAACGACTGCGTGGGGGGAACTCCGCCATGGCCGATCTGACCACCACAGCACAGCGCGCCGACCTACTGGCGACCCGCTACGGCCACGTCCGCGAGACGACCGAGGTCCTGGCCACCCCCCTCACCCCCGAGGACCAGACGGTCCAGTCCATGCCCGACGTGAGCCCCACCAAGTGGCACCGGGCCCATACCTCCTGGTTCTTCGAGACCTTTCTCTTAGAACCCCAGCTGGCCGGCTACCGCTCCTTTCACCCGGCCTTCGCCTACCTCTTCAACTCCTATTACGAAGGCGTGGGTGCCCGTTACCCGCGGCCGCGCCGGGGCGTGGTCTCGCGGCCCGGTGTGACGGAGGTGGCGAAATACCGGGACCACGTCGATGAGGCCATGGGGGCCCTGTTGACGGGGGGGTTGGCCGGTGGGCTCACCACCGAGGTGGCCGATCTGGTCGAACTGGGCCTCCACCACGAGCAGCAGCATCAGGAGCTTCTGCTCATGGACATCAAGCACGTCCTCTCCTGCAATCCCATGCAACCGGCCTACGCCACGGTCACCGTGGCCGAACCGTCGGTGGAGGCCCCGCTGCACTTCATCGAGCACGAAGGCGGACTGGTCGAGACCGGCCACGAGGGCCCGGGAGAGCCAGGTGCCGGCTTCGCCTTCGACAACGAATCACCGCGCCACGCCGTCCATCTCGAGCCCTTCGCCCTGGCCGGCCGGGCCGTCACCTGCGGGGAGTGGATGGCCTTCATGGCCGACGGCGGCTACGAGCGGCCCGATCTCTGGCTCTCCGACGGCTGGGCCACCTCCCAGGCCGACGGCTGGGAGTCCCCCCTCTACTGGTTCCGGGTGGTCGACGACTGGTGGCTCTTCACCCTGGGCGGCCCCCAGCTGGTCGACCCGGCCGAGCCCGTCTGCCACGTCAGTTACTACGAGGCCGACGCCTTCGCCCGCTGGTCCGGAGCCCGGCTGCCGACCGAGGCCGAGTGGGAGGCGGTGGCCGCCCGCCGCCCCGCAGACCTGCGCATGGCCAAGTTCCTCGACACGTCGGTCCTTCACCCCCGGCCCGCCGGCACCACCGAGTCCCTGTACGGCGATGTCTGGCAGTGGACGTCGAGTGCCTACAGCCCCTACCCCGGTTTCCAGCCCGCCCCGGGGGCGGTGGGCGAGTACAACGGCAAGTTCATGGTCAACCAGTACGTGCTGCGGGGGGGCTGCTGCGTGACCTCGGCCGACCACATCCGGGCCACCTACCGGAACTTCTTCCCCCCCTCGGCGCGCTGGGCCTTCTCCGGGCTCCGCCTGGCGCGCGACCTCTGACGCCGGACCGCCGACGTCCGGCTCAGTCGACGAGAATCCCGAGCCCGTAAGAAACTGAGTCCCGACACTTCCGACTGCTACTCCGACTGCCTTGTACTCCGACTGCCTGGAGCCGAGTTCGCCATGACGGGCACCGCCACCCCCACGATCGATGTCCACCTGACCGCCGACGACCTGCGGGCCGCGCTCGAGAACGATGTCCGGGTGGGGCTCACGGCCGAGGCCAAGTGGCTGCCCCCCGTCTGGTTCTACGACGACCGGGGGAGCGCGCTGTTCGACGAGATCACCCGCTTGGAGGAGTACTACCCGACGCGCGCCGAGCGTGCGCTTCTCGAGGCCCATGCCGCCGAGATCGCCGCCCGCTCAGGCGCGGACACCCTGGTCGAGTTGGGCTCGGGGACTTCGGACAAGTCGCGGGTGCTGCTCGACGCTTTCCTGGCCGCCGGCAGCCTGCGCCGTTACGTCCCACTCGACGTCTCCGACGGCACCTTATGGACGGCGGCCAACGAGCTCGTCCGGGAGTACCCGGGCCTGGAAGTCCACGCCGTGGTGGGGGACTTCGACCGCCATATCGGTCTCATCCCCTCCGAGGGCCGCCGGATGGTGGCCTTCTTGGGAAGCACCATCGGCAACTTCTACCCCGAGCATCGCCGGCGCTTTCTCTTCGACCTCGACTGCACCATGGCCCACGGCGACAGCTTCTTACTCGGCACCGACCTGATCAAAGACGAGAAGAAACTGATCGCCGCCTACGACGACGCCGCCGGGGTGACGGCCGAGTTCAACCGCAACGTCCTGCATGTCCTCAACCGCGAGCTGCACGCCGACTTCCGGCCCGAGCGCTTCCAACATGTGGCGCTCTGGAACGAAGAGGAGCACCGGATCGAGATGCGCCTGCGCTCGCTCGAGGATCAGCGTGTCCCCATCGCCGATCTCGATCTCGAGGTGAGTTTCCCGGTCGGTGAGGATCTGCTCACCGAGATCAGCACCAAGTTCACCCGCGAGGGCGTCGAGGCCGAGCTCTTCGAAGCCGGATTCATTGTCGACGCCATGTGGGAGGCGCCCGAGGGCGAGTTCCTGCTTACTCTCGCCACTCCTTACTGCTGACTCCGGGCGTCAGATGCGGCGCCAGGCCTCGGAGAGGACGTCGCGCAGGACCTCGACGATGAAGTCGATCTCGGGCTGGCCGCAGATGAGCGGGGGCGAGAGCTGCACGACGGGATCGCCGCGGTCGTCGGCCCGGCAGATCAGCCCCGCCTCGAACAGCGCGCCCGACATGTAGCCGCGCAGTAGGGCCTCGCCCGCCTCGTCGTCGAAGGACTCGCGCGTCACCTTGTCCCGCACGAGCTCGATGGCGTAGAAGAATCCGTCGCCGCGCACGTCTCCCACGATGGGAAGGTCCTCGAGGGTCTCGAGACCGGCCCGGAAGGCACCTTCGGTCGACCGCACGTGGCCGAGGATGTCGTCACCCTCGAAGACGTCGAGGTTGGCCATGGCCACGGCGCAGCTCACCGGATGGCCCGCGAAGGTGAAGCCGTGGGAGAAGCTCTTCTCCGCGTGCAGGAAGGGCTCGGCCAGCCGGTCGCTGGCGATCATCGCCCCGAGCGGCGCGTAGCCAGAGGTCAGACCCTTGGCCACGGTGATGATGTCGGGCTGGTAGTCGTAGCGGATGGCCCCGAACCACTCGCCCAACCGGCCGAAGGCGCAGATCACCTCGTCGGAAACGAGAAGGACCCCGTGCCGGTCGCAGATCTCCCGTACCCGCTGGAAGTAACCGGGCGGCGGCGCCAGACAGCCGCCGGCGTTCTGCATGGGCTCCAAGAAAACGGCCGCCACCGTGTCGGGACCCTCGCGCTCGATGGCCCGGTCGATCTCATCGGCCGCCCAGCGTCCGAAGGCGACGAGGTCGTCGCCGTGTTCGGGGGCCCGGTAGAAGTTGGTGTTCGGCACCTTGACCGAGCCGGGCACGAGCGGTTCGAACGGCGTCTTCAGCGACGGCACCCCGGTGATGGCGAGCGCTCCCATGGTCGTGCCGTGGTAGGAGACGTCCCGGCTGATCACCTTCGTCCGCGACGGCTGTCCGATCACCCGGAAGTACTGCCGGGCCAACTTCCACGCCGACTCGACGGCCTCGGAACCACCGGTGGTGAAGAACACCCGGTTCAGATCTCCCGGGGCGAGCGAGGCGATCCGTTCGGCCAGCTCGATGGCCCGGGGATGGGCGTAGGTCCACAGCGGGAAGTAGGCCAGCTCGCTCGCCTGCTTCGACGCCGCTTCGGCCAGCTCGGTCCGTCCGTGTCCGATCTGGCTGGTGAAGAGACCGGCCAGACCGTCCAAGTAGCGCTTGCCGTGCTGGTCCCAGACGTAGGCCCCTTCGCCCCGCACCATCACGGGCACCTCGTGAACAGAGTCGAAGCTCCCCATCCGGGTGAAGTGCATCCACAGGTGCCGCTGGGCCCGTTCGCTCAGGGAGCTGTCTTCGTCCACTGGTATCACTCCGTCAGGTCGGCCAGTGCATCCAGCATGCCGCGGTGGAAGGTGGGATAGGCGTAGATCATGTGACGGAGCTGCTCGGTGGGGACCTCGGCGTGCACGGCCAGGGTGAGGAGCCCGAGCACCTCGCCCCCCATGGGCCCGGCCGAGGTGGCGCCGACGAGGACACCACGGCCGGCGTCCTCGACCAGCTTGATGAAGCCGTCGTTGCCCACCTTGTGGATCCAGCCCCGGGTCGACGTCGCCGCCTGGCCGATTCCCGTCCGCACCGTGAGCCCGGCCCGGCGCGCCGCCTCCTCGCTCAGACCGACCGAACCCACCTCGGGATCGGTGAAGGTGACCCGGGGCACGGCCCGGTAGTCGGCCGCGGTGACGGCCTGTCCGAGGATCTGCCGGACCACGATGTCGGCCTGGTACATCGACATGTGGGTGAAGGCGCCCTTGCCGGTGATGTCGCCGATGGCCCACACCCCGTCGCACACCCGGAGACGGTCATCGGTCCGAAGGGCCCGTTCCTTCTCGTCGATCCCGATGGAACTGGCGCCGATGGCGGCCAGATCGACATGCCGGCCGGTGGCCACGAGCAGCCTCTCGCCGGTCACGTGCTCTCCCGTGTCCGTCATTACCTCGAAGCGTCCCGCGTCGTGGCGGACGGCGGTGACATGGGCGGAGGTGTACACGGCGATGTCCTCGCGGGCGAAGATGTCGCCGATCAGCCGTCCGGCCTCGGGCTCTTCGGGGGGAAGCAGCCGCTCGGCTCCTTCGACGACCGACACCGAGGCGCCGAAGCGGGCGAAGACCTGGCCCAGCTCGGCCCCGATGGCCCCGCCGCCGAGCACCACCAGGGAACCGGGCACCTCTTCGGTCTCGATCGCCTCGCGGTTGGTCCAGTAGGGGGTCCCCGCCAACCCGTCGATGGGGGGGATGAAGGCTTTCGTCCCCGTGTTCACGACGATGGCTGTGCGGGTCTCGAAGACCCGGTCGCCCACCACGACGCGCTTGCGCCCGTCGAGCCGTCCGTAGCCGCGGACGAAGCGGCCACCCCTTCCCTCGAAGCGATCGACGGCGGCCTTGTCGTCCCAGTTGTCGGTGGCCTCGTCTCGTATCCGCTTGGCCACCGGCGCCCAGTCGGCGGTGATCATGGAGCTTCCGGCCATGCCCGGGATACGCCGCCCCTCGGCCAGCAGGTTGGCGGCCCTGATCATCATCTTCGAGGGCACACATCCCCAGTAGGGGCATTCGCCGCCCACCAGGTTCCCGTCGACCCCGACGACCTCGAGTCCGGCTTCGGCCAGCCGTCCGGCGGCGTCCTCACCGCCGGGCCCCATCCCGAGCACGACAACATCGACAGTTTCGACGGTTTCGGTCACGGCGTGGCTCCGGCCTGGGTGGCTCCGACCTGGGTGGCTCCGGCGTGGGTGGCTCCGGCGTGGGTGGCTCCGGCGTGGGCGGCTCCGGCGTTCATGGCTTCAGCCTGCCACCGGATCGGATCTCCTCGGGCGACCCGGAGATCGACGAGACCTGGGCGGTCGTCTGCCGCCTGCCGTTTCGCCAACGGGCCGTTCTGACTCTGCGGTTCTACGAAGACCTGTCCGAAGCCGACATCGGACCTCGAACAGTCAGGCGCCCGGCGGGGCCGAGGCCGGAGCTGGCTTCGTGGATCCGACCACCCAAGCGGCCAACAGCGCTCGACTATTCCTTGCTCCGAACGTAGACTTTGTCGTCTGGCTCCTCTAAGAGCGGGCACGGGCCAACAGTCTGAAGAGAGTCCATCCGTGAGTCCAGGTCGGCACTCGTCGCACGGCACCCGATCGGCGGTGCTGGTCGCCGGCGCTGCTGTCTCGCTTGTCGGTCTCCTGCTTGCGGTGCAACCGAGCTCAGCGAACCCCGGTTCGGCGAGCTCGGACACGACGACCCCCGCGGGCGGGTCCGCCAACGTGATCGCCACGGCGGCGGCGTACGTCCCCGATGCCGTCGCCTTGGAGCGCGAGGGATGGACGGCAACCGCCAGCGACCAATCGGCGGGGCATGGCGCCGACGCCGTGCTCGACGACAGCGCCTCGAGCTACTGGGACGCCCCGTCCCCGTCGCCACCGACGGCCCTGCCGCCGTCGATCACCATCGATATGCGCGCGCCCCAGGTCGTGTCGGGCGTCATCTACGAACCACGACAAGATGCCTCGCCGGCGGGCGCCATAGGCCGGTTCGGGGTCAGCGTCAGTGGTGACGGCGTCCATTTCGATCCGGTTGCGTCGGGGACGTGGGCCGACACAACGGCCATCAAAGAGGTGGGCATCGATCCCGTGAAGACCCGTTTTGTGAGGCTGACGGCGCTGTCCGACGCCGATGGATCCGATTCCGACGTGGCCGCGGCCGAGATCTACCTGTTGGGCACCCCCCACGTGGCACCTCGGCCGGCGGCGACACCGGTCAAGGCGGGCGTCGCCAGCACCGATCCGGCCGTGGTGGGCGAGTGGGGACCCACGATCGGCTTCCCCATCGTCCCCGTGGCGGCGGCCCTGCTGCCCAACAACGAGCTGCTGACGTGGTCCGCCGACCAGGACCTGGTGAACGGATCGGACGACACCACGACGCAGACCGCCATTCTGAATCTCACCACCGGGGTGGTCAGCCAAGTGACGGTCAGCAACACCGACCACAACATGTTCTGTCCCGGCGTGGCCATCTTGTCCAACGGCGACATCATGGTCACGGGCGGCGACAACGACAACAAGACCAGCATTTACGACCCGGGGACGAATTCATGGAGCGCGGGGCCGCCGATGAACATCGGGCGCGGCTATCAGGGCATGACCTTGCTGTCGAACGGAGACGTCTTCACCCTCGGCGGGTCATGGTCGGGGGCGCTCGGGGGCAAGCTGGGCGAGGTGTGGTCGGCCGCCGGGGGGTGGCAGGAGCTGACCAACGTCCCGGCCACGCCGATGTACACGGCTGATCCCCAGGGGGTGTACCGGGCCGACAACCACGGATGGTTCATCGCCACCTCCGGTGCCATGGTCCTCCAGGCGGGCCCGTCGAAGCAGATGAACTGGATCACCACGAGCGGACAGGGAAGCATCACCCCGGCCGGATTGCGGGGCACCAGTGACGACGCCATGAACGGAAACGCCGTCTATTACGACGTCGACAAGATCATCACCATGGGCGGCGCCCCCGCTTATCAGGACTCGAACGCCACCAACAAGGCGTACAAGATTGACATCAAGAAGGGAAAGGTCAAGGTCACCCAGGTCGGTTCGATGCAGAATGCCCGCGCTTTCGCCAACAGCGTGGTCCTGCCCAACGGCCAGGTCCTCACCGTGGGCGGCCAGACGTACGCCGTGCCCTACAGCGACGACAACTCGGTGCTGACCCCGGAACTGTGGAACCCGCGCACCGGCCGGTTCTCCGTCATGGCGCCGGAGGCGGAGCCTCGCAACTATCACTCGGTGGCCGTCCTTCTGCCCGACGGCCGGGTCTTCTCCGGAGGCGGAGGGTTGTGCGGGCCCTGCGCCACCAACCATCCTGACGGGCAGATCTTCACCCCTCCCTACCTACTCAATCCCGACGGCACCCTCCGCCCCCGCCCGACCATCTCCTCTGCTCCGACCTCGGCCACCACGGGTCAAACGATCACCGTCACCACGGGGGGTCCGATCTCGCACTTCTCCATGGTCCGCTACGGAGAATCGACGCACTCGGTGGACAACGATCAGCGGCGCATCCCGCTCCCGATCGTGTCGCACAGTGGTGACAGCTACCATCTGGCCATCCCCTCTGATCCCGGGATCGCCCTGCCCGGGCCATACATGTTGTTCGCTCTCAACTCCAAGGGCACGCCCAGTGTGTCGACGACAATCTCGATTGCAAGCAGCGCCGGCTAGCGGCCAGGCGCCGATCAAGGACCCTTGGACCCCTGACTCTTGAGCATTTCGGTGGCCGGGACCGGCGTCGATCCAGTGGGGTTAGGCAGGTGCGCCTCGGCTGTTGCGATGACCCAGGGCAGCCAAAGCGATCTGGGCAAAATCCAGTCGAAGGCCTAATTTTGGGAGTCACACTTATCACCCTGCTGACCGAGGATGTTCGTCGGTAGGCATGGTGGAGCACGAATAAGCGCTAGCAAACCAGAGGTTGGTTTAGACGCGGCCTGCAGCGTCTCGTCGGAATGCCGGTCGGGGAAAACACAACTCGGAACATTGACGTCGGAGATCAATGTCTCCGTCTGAGATCCGATCCGCATCATCAAGGCGCGACATACACCCGCTCTTCATTCATCAGCCGTTCTAGTCGTTCACTCAAACCCCTCGTCCTTTCCCAGATCTCGTAGTCAGGTTCTGAGCCGAATGCATCCGTGATGAGACCAATGTTCATCCGAATCGTCGGCGCATTGGCCAGCTCTCGCCAAAGATCGGTCAGTCCTGCTACCCAATTCCGGGCCGCAGAATCGGCGCATCGTTCAATAAACTCGTCAAATACCTCGCCCGCGGCACCCACTGGGGTGGGGTGACTGGCGATGTTCCGCGCCCGTCGTCCCCAATGCAGCAATCGGCTCTTCCGGGGTATCTCGTGCTGGAGTGTCGCTGCCCAACTTTGTTTCAGCTTCGCATCTTGACGAAGCAATTCTCCCGGCGTTGAGGCTGACTGAAGAGCGGACTGATACTGGGACATCCACAATCGGTATCCGGAGTGCTTCTCACGGAGGTGCAGCAACTCTTCGCCGAGCCTCTCTGGATCGCCTTCGATTCGCCGCAGCAAGGCTCCCGTCATTTCCGGAATCTCAATGCGGCTCCAGGCTGGTATTGCTATCAGATCAGCCAGATTAAGTTTGTCCTTCATCGTGTCAAACAGTTTGCGAGCTTCGCGCCGTTTGGCTGACCAATGGCTGAGTAGAAATGGACGAAATAACAGTCCGGTGTAAATCTCGAAGCCGAGCTCCTCGACGATTTTCGATGCACCCCGGAGATGGCGACTGGTACTGGCGAGGTTCGTAATGTCCTCTTCGGTATAGCCGGCCTTCTCTGCGGTATCCAGTAGCTCTTCGGTACCGGGAGGAGCCGGCGAGAGAAGATCCGGGCCTAGTAGCAGTTCGTCCATTTCAATGACGTGCAAGAGACCAATTCGTTCGTCAAACCGAACGAATTCCTCGAGGAGATGAGCAGCGCCAGAACCATTATCGGCGCCAACAGCCCGACCCCAGACAAGATCCGCCAAGATCTCGTCATCCCAGCGACCGCGGTCCATGAGTTCAGTCTGGATCCTGTCGATACCCGCAGGAATCAG
This sequence comes from Acidimicrobiaceae bacterium, assembly GCA_003151475.1. GTDB lineage: Bacteria > Actinomycetota > Acidimicrobiia > Acidimicrobiales > UBA8190 > Palsa-661. The sequence goes on from PLXQ01000034.1 coordinate 142,964, forward strand.
TATTTCCTCAGCGACGAGCGGAGCAATCAAGGCGTTGTCGAGATCTTCAGTACTCGGCCACGGAACGAAGAGCTCGTTATGGAGTACTGCAGCTTCGACAAGAGAATTGAGTGCATGGTAATCCGCTGGGCTGGCTTGGTGATCAGGCCGTAGAAGCCGTGATGCGTCTAGAAGAACATCAACAGTGACAATCGCCGAGTTGCTCGTGTCCAGCGGATCTTCGGCCACAGTCGTCATAGTAAGACGCCTGGGAGCTAGGCACGCTGGTCGGTTCGGAGGCGCCCATCGATCAGGTCTGAGGGTTTGAGTCTCACAGCGTCGCTTCGGATGAACCGAGGTCACTACCGAGTGGCCGCGCTACTTTTAGTCGTCCTGAACGAGCTGCAGTGGGTCATGAGATCCTTGGATAAAAAGCCCTGACTGCAGGCCGAAGACTTCTGACCGTGACCATTTCGGTGGTCGGGACCGGCGTCGATCCGGTGACCTCACGCTTTTCAGGCGCGCGCTCTACCAACTGAGCTACCCGACCGAAATCTCTCGACCCCGAACAGCGGGTCTTGCGGTCCTGACGGGATTTGAACCCGCGACCTCCGGCTTGACAGGCCGGCGTGCACTCCAAGCTGCACCACAGGACCCCGGTTAGCTTTCGCCCCCCATCGGGTGCACCCCCAACGGGATTCGAACCCGTGTTACCGCCTTGAAAGGGCGGCGTCCTCGGCCGCTAGACGATGGGGGCTAGGACCAATCAGGGCGTCCGCAGGTTATCAGGTCCACTCGTTGCCCCAGCCTGGGCCGTCGACCCTCGGGATCAGGGTCCGGACAGCTCCCACGACACCCCATCGGGCCTGTCGTGGATCTCGACGGCCAGGGCCAGCAGCCGATCACGCACGGCATCGGCATCGGCGTAGCGCCCTGCGGCCCGGGCCTCGGCCCGCAGCGACAGTGCCAGATCCACGAATGGACCGACGACGCTGGCCGGATCTTGAGTACCTGCTTCGGCTACCTGACCCAGCTCGGACACCATGGCCCGCAGGGCGGCGCGTCCGCGGTCCATCTCGTCGGATTGCTGGGTGTCGGCCCGCCACGACCACATCTCCTCTTCCAGCGCCAGGATGGCGCCCACCATGGCCGGAGCGTCCCCGCCCTCCCGACCGGCCCGAAACGTCGCTTCGTGGGCACGGATGGCCACGAGCAGAGGGGACCCACGTCCGACCGGCGCTGGTCCGCCCACTGCGGGGCCGCTGGCGGCAGGTCCGCCCCCTGGAGAACCTGTTGCGGCGCCATCCGTCGGCGGCTGTCCCGTACCGTCGGAAACCCCGGCGGCGGCGGAACCGCCCGCCCCGGCCGTCGAATGGGCGAGGTCGTCGGCCATCTCGGCCAGCTGATCGATGCGCAGGGTCGCTCCCGTCTCGATCCGGGCCGAGTGGCCCCGGGCCCGGACGGTGACCCCGCCGTTGCCGGCCACGACGGCCGTCCCGGCATCGAGATCGAGGCAGAGCGCGGTGTGCTCGTCGACCCCCAGCACGAAGACCCCCTCGGGCAGCTCCTCTTCGAGCCCGGCCAGACGCTGCTCGCCCAGATAGGAGAACCGGGTGTCGTGGGTCCCGCCCTCGGCGTTGTCGTAGTGGGGGATCAGCGCCACGTGCAGCCCGAGGGCACCGAGAAGATCGAGCCCCTCCACCCAGCGGGCGTCCTCGCCCACCTTGTAGACCTCGTAGACGGGGACCGAGACAACCCCGAGTGTCAGCGCCGCGGCCGAGGCGAAGGTGACGGCTCCGCCGAGGGCCAACTTCTCGGCCAGCACGGCGGGCACCAGCGTCCCCCGCCACTGCCGGAGCGCGTAGGTGGGGCTGCCCGGTCCCGAGAAGATGAATGGCGCGGCGGCGATCCGGGCGATCACGGCGTCGCCCCCCGGAGGCTCCAGGTCGGCGGCCGAGCGGATGCCGGCCACATCCAAGGTGGCCCCCACGCTGTCGCGGAAGTAGTCGACGGCCCGCGCCGCGATGTCGGGGGCGTTCGTCTGGAAGCCGAAGGGCGTGTCGAGCAATACCCCGTGCACCGGCCCCGGACCGAGCCGCTCGACCACGGCCCGGTGCACCTTGATCATCGTCGGCGCCGTCTCCCCCGAGCCCATGATCGTCAGCAGCCGGGGCAGCCCGCCGGCGGCAGAAGACGCCGTCACGCCATCCCCTCGCCGGGAAGGGTCCCCTCGCCGCCAAGAGTCCCCTCATCGGGAAGAGCCGCCGCCAGCGCGCCGACGATCTCCTCCTGGAGCATGGAGAGGTAGTGGTAGATGGTGAACTGGTCGATCCGGGGATCATCCACGTCGACGTCGAGGGCGCCTTCGGAGACGTCGAGCTGGGTGCCGAGCACCAGCCGGAGCACCTCCACGGCGTCGAGCCACTGATGGATCTCGCTCTCGTCGATGCTGGCCGCCGCCGCCGTGCTGGCCAGGGTGTCGAGGGCCCGCTGATGCTGCTGCAACAACTGCCCACCCATCATCTCCCGGTAGTCGGCCTCGGCCCGGGCATCGTCGGTGTAGGCGACGGGGAAGACCCGAGCCGTCGAGGCGTCCTCCTGCTCGAGCAGCTCCAGAACCTGGCCGGGCAGCATGGCCAGCAGCTGCTGCTCGGGCCCCTCGAGGCCCACCTTGAAGCGTCCCTGACGGTCACGGCGGAAACGGCCCCGGGCCACTACGAGGTCTGTTCCATGGTGGCCCAGAGCCCGTGCTCGTGCAGCCGGAAGACGTCGAGCTCGGCCCGCTCGCGCGGTCCCGAGGAAACCACGGCCCGGCCCTTGTGGTGCACGTCGAGCATCAGCCGCGACGCCTTCTCCTTCGAGTAGCCGAAGAGCTTCTGAAAGACATAGGTCACATACGACATCAGGTTGATCGGGTCGTTCCAGACGATCACCAGCCACGGTCGGTCGGGCCGGACATCGGTCTCCCCCGTGGGCTTCTCGACCTCGACCGGTTGGGAGGTCAACGACCGGGCCCCGACGGCACGAATCCGGACGCGCCCACCTCCGCCGGAGCGCTGGCGCCCCCGACATCGCCGACATTCCCGACAACGCCCCCGACGGCCGGTGCGAGCGCCGGTTCGGCTGTCCCGAGTACCGGGTGATGGGAAAGGCCGTCGTAGAACCAGAGCATGGCCGTCCAGACAACGGTCACCCCGAAGACGTGGACCCCGACGAGCAGAGGGGGAAGGTGCGAGAAGTACTGGGTGTAGCCGATGACCCCCTGGGCCACCATGGCCACGAGCAGCAGCCGACCGCGCTCGGTCACCTTGGCCGGGGCCTTTCTGTGCTCGAGCAGATAGAGAAGGGCCAGCGTCATGGCCGCCAGGACGAGGACGATCTCGGCGTGGGTCCGGGCCATGTCGGTCAGGGGCACCGGGATCCGCTTGGCCCCCTTGCCCCCGGCGTGGGGCCCGGCCCCGGTGGTGGCTGTCCCGGCCGCGATGGCGAGAAGAAGGACGCCGATCATGAACCGGCCGAGCCGGCGGATGCCGGTGCCGACCATGGTCACGCCCGCCCCCGGTGCCCGGCCCGCCCGCAGGGCGAGGACGACGGCCACGGTCAGAAGTCCGATACCGACCATGAAATGGGTCATGACCACGTAGGGGTTGAGCTTCGAATAGACGACCACCCCGCCGAGGACCGCCTCGGCCAGGATGCCGGCGATCAGGCCGGCCGAGAGCCAGGAGAGGTCGCGCCGGCGGGGCCGCTGGGCGAGAGCCAGCACCAAGACGGCGGCGGCCACGATGCACAGGGCCACCACCACCAGCCGGTTCGAGAATTCGATGGCCGGGTGGAGCGACAGCGGCGGGGTGAGGTGGTGCTGCGAGCAGTTGGGCCAGTCGGGACAGCCGAGGCCCGAGTCCGACAGCCGGACGGCCGCCCCCGAGACGATGTTCAGGACCACCAGGCCGAGGGCGACCTGGCTGGCGCGCAGAAAAGCCCGGGGTCCGACGTGGGGAAGCACCGCCCGAATCGTACCGGTGGAAATGGAAATGACTTTGTCCGGCCCCGGCCCGTAGGCTCGGCGGCGATGGTCTCGCTATCTGCCCCGCTGCCGGTTGTCGGAACGGGGAAGATCCGCTCCTACGTGGCGCTGACCAAGCCGCGGATCATCGAGCTGCTGCTCGTCACCACCCTGCCCACCATGTTCGTGGCCCGGCGCGGGGTGCCCCCGGTCTGGCTGATGGTGGCCACCGTGCTCGGCGGGGCCCTGGCCGCGGGTGGGGCCAACGCCATCAACATGGTGGTGGACCGCGACATCGACAAGCTGATGCACCGGACCCGGAACCGGCCCCTCGTCACCGGGGCGATGACCCCGCGCGCGGCGCTGATCTTCGCCCTCAGCCTCGAGGTGATCGCCTTCGTCGAGCTCTGGCGATGGGTAAACCTGCTCTCGGCCGTCCTCGCCGTCTCCGCCACCGCTTTCTACGTCTTCGTCTACACCCTCTGGCTCAAGCGGATCTCGTCGCAGAACATCGTGATCGGCGGCGCCGCCGGTGCCGTGCCCGTCCTCGTCGGTTGGGCGGCGGTGACGAACAGCCTGGGCTGGGCGCCGATCGTGCTCTTCGGGGTCATCTTCATCTGGACCCCGCCGCATTTCTGGGCCCTGGCCATCAAGTACCGCGACGATTACGAAGCGGCCGGGGTGCCGATGATGCCGGTGGTGGCCACCTTGAAGCGGACGGCGGGCCAGATCATCATCTACACGGTGCTGCTGGTCGCCATCTCCGTCGCATTCGCGGCCGTCGGCCACATGGGCCTGCTCTACCTGGTCTCGGCGCTCGTGCTCGGCGCCGCCTTCCTCTTCTTCGCCGTCCGGCTCCGACAGCAGGCCACACCGAAGGCGGCCATGAAGCTCTTCAGTTACTCGATCACGTACCTGACGCTTCTCTTCGCCGCCATGGCCGGCGATGTCCTCGTCCGTTTCCACTGATCCGCCGGTCGCCCCGGCCCGCCGGCCCGGACGGCGACGGTCGGTCTCGCTGGCCATCGGTCTGTTGCTGGCCGGCGGCCTCTGGCTGGTCCTGACCTCCTTCACCGCCGCGCCCCAGCAAAAAGCGCATCCGTTTTCCTTGCCCCGCCTGGGCGCGGGGCCTCGGGTGAGGGTGCCTCTCGTCGGTGAGGGTGCCCATGACCCGGTGGTGGTGACCTTCTTCGCCTCCTGGTGCGGGCCCTGTCACACCGAGCTCCCCACCGTGGCCAAGGTGGCGCGCCAGGCCCAGGCGGCGGGGGACAAGGTCCGCTTCATCGGTGTCGACGACAACGACGCGGCGGCGAGCGGCCTGGCCTTCGCCCGCAAGAGCGGCGTCGAGTTCCCCGTGGGCCGGGACTCGTTTTCTCAGGTGGCGCCCACCTTCGAGGTCCCCGGCAACCCGGCCACCGTCTTCATCGACGGCCACGGCAACGTCACGAAGACCGTGCTCGGCTCCATCAAGCAGTCCACCTTGCTGGCCGAGATCGCCAAGATCGACCGGACCTGATCGATCAGGCCCCATCGATCAGGCCCCATCGATCAGGCCCCATCGATCAGGCGTAGCCGGGGCGCTTCGCCAATCGCGCCGCCAGGTGGCTGGCGCCGCGCTCGAGAGCCATGGCCGCCGCTTCATCGGCGTCACTGGCCGCTTCCACGGCGTCGACGGCTCTGCCGGCCCGGCCGAGCTCCCAGCTGTCGAGCCCGATGACCGGCGTCCCCGCCTTCAGCGCCAGGGCGATCTCGCTCAAGGTGCCGAACTCCCCGCCCACGGCCAGCACGGCGTCGGCCGTGGCCACCACCGACACGTTTCTCGCCTCACCGATGCCGGTGGCGATGGCCACGTCCACAAAGTCATTGGCCTCGGAACGATCGTTCCCGGGCAGTATGCCGACGGTCGTCCCGCCCGCCTCCTTGGCCCCGCGGCAGGCCGCCTCCATCACCCCGCCGAGGCCACCGCAGACGACCACGGCGCCCGCCTCGGCCAGCCGCCGGCCGATCCGGACGGCGTCGGCGTACTGCGCCTCGGGTGCGCGCGCCGCTCCGATCACGGCTATGTGCAGCCGGTCGCGGCCTGTTCCTTCCATCACCGGATCACTCCCATCGGCCACGTCACTCCCATTTGAAGGTGGCGATGGCCGCCGCCGGGGCGAGCACGGCCCAGAGCACGAGGGCCAGCCACGCCCAACCGGGTACTGCGTGACCGAGTCCGAGCGCGTCGTGCAGCGCCTGGGACAGCGCGGCGGCGGGAAAGACCTTCGCCACCTCCTCCAGCCAGCGCGGCAGCTTGGCCAGCGGCGAGACCATCCCGGATACGAGCAGCAGCAGCAGCCACAGGCCGTTGGCGGCGGCCAGGTTCACCTCGGCCCGCAGCACCCCGGCGAGCAACAGACCGAGCCCGCCGAAGCCGGCCGTGGCGAGCAGCACCACGGCCACCGCCACCCCCGCCCCGCCGGCCGTCGGATGCCAGCCGAGAGCCAGTGACACGGGAACGAGCACGATCACCTGCAGGACTTCGACCACCACGACGGCGGCGATCTTGGCCCCGAGCAGCGAGGGCCGGCCGAGCGGGGTGGAACCCAGTCGCTTCAGCACCCCGTAGCCCCGCTCGAAGCCGGTGGCGATGCTCAGGTTCACGAGAGAGGTCCCCATCACGGCCAAGGCCAGGATCCCCGGGGCGAGGAAGCTAATCGAGTCGCTCACCGCGCTCGGCACCAGATGGATCTTGGACAGAAAGACCAGCAGGATCACGGGGATAGCCACGGTCAGCAGCAGCGATTCACCGCGCCGCAACGTCATCCCCACCTCGGCCCCGGTCTGGGCCAGCAGCCGTTGCAGCCTCACGGCTTCTCCGCCCTCATCGCTTCCAGGTAGGCGTCCTCCAGCGATCCCGAACCGGTCCGCAGGTCGGCCAGCGGCAGCTTCTGCGCGTCGAGCCAGGCGGCCACGGCGGCGACCCGGCCCGCACTGCTCTCGCCCTTCACGGTGTACTGCCCGGGCCGTTCCTCGGTCACGTCGCCCGGGGCGGCACCGACGGCGATGGCCAGGGCGGCGACGTCGACTCCGGCGGGGGCGCCGAAGCGGATGGCCGGTCCCGGACCGGCGGCGGCCAGCTCCGCCACCGTCCCCCGGGCCACGGCCCGGCCCCCGGCCAAGATGACCACCTCGTCGGCCAGCCGCTCGGCCTCGGGTAGCTCGTGGGTGGTCAGCACCACGCAGACCCCCCGAGCTTTCAGCGCGCCGATCACCTCGCGGATGGCCAGCCGTCCCTCGGGGTCGACCCCGGCGGTGGGCTCGTCCAGGAAGACCACCTCGGGCCGGCCCACCAGCGCCAGCGCCAGTGAAAGCCGCTGCTGTTCGCCCCCCGACAATCTCCGCCACGGGGTGCTCGCCACGGCGCCGAGCCCGACCAACTCGAGCAAGGCGTCGGGATCCTCGGGATCGGAGTAGTAACGGGCGAAGAGCCGCAGCGCCCGGCGCGCCCCCATCACCGGGTAGACGCCGCCGCGCTGGAGCATCACCCCCATCCGGGCCACGAGGGCCCGGTGCTCGGCGGTGGGATCGAGCCCGAGCACCCGCACCGTTCCCGAGGCCGGTCGCCGGTAGCCCTCCAAGGTCTCGACCGTCGAGGTCTTGCCGGCGCCGTTCGGACCGAGCAAGGCCAGGACCTGTCCGTGCTCGGCTTGCAGGCTCAGCCCGTCGACGGCCGTCCGCGTGCCGTAGCGCACGACGAGATCGTGGCAAGAGATAGCGGGCACGAACGGCGAGGCTACCGTTGGCGCACCATGATCGACATCCGTCTGGCCAGGGAGGATCCGACCGCCGTGAAAGCGGCGCTGGCACGGCGCGCCGTCGACCCGGCCGAGCTCGACAGCCTGCTCGATGCCGACGCCCGGGCCAGAAACGCCGTGGGACGGCGCGACGAGCTCCGGGCCCGGGTGAAGGACCTCTCCCGCCAGGTGGCCGAGGCCCGCCGCGCCGGTGACGACGGCCTCGTCGTCCGCCTCTCCGATGAGAGCCGCCAGCTCGGTGCCGAGGTCACGAAGCTCGGTGCCGAGGCTGACGGCGCCCAGGCCGAAGTCCGCGATCGCCTGCTCTGGCTGCCCAACCTGCCCGCCGCCGACGCCCCCGACGGCGTCGGTCCCGAGGACAACCGCACCATCCGCCGCTGGCCGGACGTACCGCGCTCCTACCCCGAGCACCAGAGGGTCCCGCACTGGGACATCGGTGAAGCCCTCGGCATCTTGGACATGGAGCGCGGCGCCAAGCTCTCGGGATCGATGTTCCCGCTCTACCGGGGAACGGGGGCCAAGCTTCTGCGGGCCCTCACCGCCTTCGCCCTCGACCACCACGCCGATGCCTTCGAGGAGATCCGGCCCCCCACCCTGGTCCGCACCGACACCATGGTCTCCACCGGCCACCTCCCGAAATTCGCCGACGAGGCCTACCACTTGGAGCGCGACGACCTCTGGGCCATCCCCACGGCCGAAGTACCGCTCACCTCGATGTACCGAGACGACATCCTCGACGAGGTCGCCCTGCCGCTCCGGCTCACCGCCGCCACGGCCTGCTTCCGGCGCGAAGCAGGAGCGGCGGGACGCGACACCCGCGGTCTTCTCCGGGTCCACGAGTTCGACAAGGTGGAGCTCTTCGCCTACGCCACCGCCGACCAGGCCACCGATGTCCACGCCGACATGGTCGAGCGGGTGGAGATCCTGCTCCGTGCCCTGGACCTCGAGTACCGGGTCCTCGACCTCTGCACCGGCGACCTCGGCAACTCCTCGGCCCGGACCTTCGACCTCGAGGTCTACGCGCCGGGTTCGGACATGTGGCTGGAGGTCTCCTCGGTCTCGTGGTTCCGCGAGTACCAGGCCCGCCGGGCCAACATCCGCTACCGGCCCGCCGCCGGCGGTCCCCCCGTCTTCGTCCACACCCTGAACGGCTCGGCGCTGGCCTGGGCCCGCATCTGGGCGGCGCTCATGGAGACGGGACGCCAACCCGACGGCTCGGTCGTCCTCCCCGACGCCCTCGCCCCCTATCTCGGGGGCCACACGCTGGTGCCGGCCCGGGGTTGATTCGGGGCGGTGCTGATTCCGGCGGCGCTGATTCCGGCATCGGCGAGTTGACGGCCGGTCGACGGCGGCCGCGCTGATCAGGCCTCGGCGGGGACCTCGAAGCGGTAGCCCACTCCGCGCACGGTGGTGATGATGGTCGGGGCGGACGGATCGCGTTCCACGTGGGTGCGGAGCCGTTTGATATGGACGTCGAGCGTCTTCGTGTCGCCGACGTAGTCGGTACCCCAGACGCGGTCGATCAGGGTGTCCCGGGTGAGGACGCGTCCCGGGTTCTCGATGAGCAGGGCCAGGAGCTCGAACTCCTTGCGCCGGAGGTGGACCTCCTCACCGCGGACGAAGACACGGTGCCGGTCGGAGTCCACCCTGACGTCGCCCACGTCGCGGGCGCCGGCGTCAGCGGCCAGGCTCACGTCGGTGCCGCCGGGTCCATCGCCGGGACCGGCACGCGGCGCCCGACGGAGCACGGCGTGCATCCGGGCCACCAGCTCCCGCAGCCGGTAGGGCTTGGTGACGTAGTCGTCGGCTCCCATCTCGAGACCGACCACCGTGTCGATCTCGGTGCCCTTGGCCGTCACCATGATGATGGGCACCGACGAACGCGACCGGATGGCCCGGCAGACGTCGATACCCGAGAGCTTGGGCAGCATGATGTCGAGCAGCACCAGGTCGGGCTCCAACCGGTTGAACATCTCGAGGGCCTCGTTGCCGTCGCGGGCCACCACCACGTCGAAGCCCTCGCGCGACAGTCCGATGGCCAGGGCGTCGACGAAGGACTCCTCGTCCTCGGCCAACAAGACATTCACCCGTGTTCCGTCAGACGTCTCGGACACGACTCACGCCACTTCGGACTGGGTGGGCAGGATCAACCGGAATGTCGATCCCTCGCCCTCGCGCGATTCGACCTCGACACGTCCCTGATGGTTGGCGGCCACGTGCCGGACGATAGACAACCCAAGCCCGGTTCCGCCCGTCGTGCGGCTCCGGCCCTGGTCGACCCGATAGAAGCGCTCGAAGATCCGGTCGAGATCGCGCGCCGGGATTCCCACCCCGTGGTCCTCCACCTCGAGCTGCACCTCGCCGTCGCCGACCGTGCCGGTGAACGTGACCAGGTTGCCGTCGTAGGAGAACTTCACGGCGTTCTCGAGAAGGTTGTAGAGAGCCGAGACGAGCTGCCTGCGGTCGCCGAGGACGGCCACCGGAGGCGTGGGCTCGCTCATCTCGATCTTCACGTCGCGCTGCTCTGCCGCGGCGCGCATCCGCTCGACCGCTTCGGCCATCAGCAGGTTCACGAGCACGGGCTCGCGCGGCGGCGCTTCTTCGGATTCGATCCGCGACAGGTCGAGCAGGTCGTCGATGATCCGGCTGACCCGGAAGGCTTCGGTGTGGATCCGGCTGGCCAGACGCTGCGCCACCGCCGCGTCGGTCTCGGCCACCAGGGTCTCGGCCAGAAGTCCCAGCGCGCCCATCGGTGTCTTCAGCTCGTGGCTCACGTTGGCCACGAAGTCGCGTCGGATCTCCTCCAGCCGCCGCCGTTCGGAGATGTCGTCGATCACGGCGATCACACCGAGGGTCCGCCGGCCGTCGTCGATCAACTGCGTCCGCACGGCCAGTGTCCGGCGCGGGGGGCCGTAGAGATCGAGGGTCTTGTCCGCCGCCCCCGTCTTCCAGGCGTCGGCCAGGAGCTCGACGACGGCGGTGGCGGCCAGGGCGTCGCCGTGCCGACCGCCCATCAGACCGATGGCCCGGGCGTTTCGGAAGACGACCTCACCGTTCTCCTCGCACACGATCACCCCTTGGGGCAGCGTGTCGAGGGCATGGCGCAGCCTGATGGCGTCGGCCGAGGATTCGGCAACCGCCTCGGCGGCGCGGTCGGTGACCTGCTCGAGATGGTGCAGGGCGGGCTCCACACCGGCCGGGTCCTCCTGCGGGGTCTCCACCCCGAGCCGGGTGGCCAGGGCCGATAACCGCTGCTCGAGGGAGCTGCGACCCGATCTCCGGCCCAGAACGGTGGCCACGATGATCCCCACCAGGGCCAACGCCCCCAGAGCGACGAAGCCCGCGATGGCCAGGCTGTCGGAGACTACTCCGGCCGTACCGACCCCCATCACTCGCAAGACCATCGGCCTCCAGCATGGCAGGCCGGGACCCTGACCTGGTCCGATCGTCCCACTAGACATGAAATATAATGAAACATCTTGAAAAGGACTTAGGGGTTCCGTAGGGTGCGGAGCATGATTCCGGCCGACGTGACCATGACCCCCGACCCGGGGAACCTGCCCGGCGGGGCGCTGCTCCAGCACCTGACCAACGGGCTCGGGGGATGGGCCCTCATCGGCGCCCTGGTGGCTCTCCTCATCGGGGCGTCGGCGTGGGCGCTCGGATCGCACTCGCAGAACTACCAGCAGTCCTTCACCGGTCGGAAGACTGTCCTCGTGGCCGCCCTCGCCGCGCTCCTGATCGGTGCCGCCCCCGCCATCATCAACTTCTTCTTCCACGCCGGACAGGGCGTCCACTGACATGCTGTTCCCCGTTCCGTTTCTCCCCGTCCCGATCGGCCCTATCAGCTCGGTGGGATCGGCCGTGACCGGCGCCGCCCAGCACGTCGTGGGCGGCGTGATCGGTGCCGGGGTCGACGCCGTCTTCTCCGGCGCCGGCCAGTGGGTGGCGTCGGGTGCGGTCTGGTTGCTCGGCCAGGTGGGTCACGCCTTGTCGGCCACGACCTCCGTCAACCTGACGTCGGGATGGTTCTCGGCCCACGAGTCGGTCATGGTCGCCCTGGCCGCCGCCGTCGTGCTCCCCATGGTCCTGTGCGCGGCCTTCCAGGCCCTGTACCGACAGAGCGCGTCGATGCTGGCGCGCTCGTTTCTCGTCAACCTCCCGCTGGCACTGCTTTTCACCGGCGTGGCTGTGGAGCTGGTCCAGATGGCGTTGGCCATCACCGACACGCTGTCGTCCCAGGTCCTCGCCGGCTCCGGCGTGGACACCACGAACGTCCTCGCCCCGGTGTCGGACTTCCTGGCCGGGTCCGCCGTGATCTCCACCGGTGTACCGGCCTTCGTCGTCTTCATCGGCGGGCTCCTGGTCGCCGTCTCGTGTCTCGTCCTGTGGCTCGAACTGGTCGTGCGCGCCGCCGCTGTCTCTGTCGCCGTCCTCTTTCTCCCCCTGGCCCTGGCCGCTCTCGTCTGGCCGGCTGTCTCGCACTGGTGCCGGCGTCTGGCCGACACCCTGGCGGCGCTTATCCTCTCGAAGCTGGTCATCGCCGCCGTCCTCTCCCTGGCCGCCGGCGCGCTGGCCGGCGGTCTCGGCGTGGGTGCGAGCGGCGGCAACGGCGGCGGCTTCGCCGCTGTCATCACCGGCATCGCCCTCCTCGCCATCGCCACCTTCTCCCCGTTCACCCTCCTCAAGCTGATCCCGGCCATCGAGGCGGGAGCTACCTCTCATCTCGAGTCGACCCGCCATCGCCTGGCGGCCACGGCCCAGGCCCCTTCGAAACCAGCCAACTGGGCTCTCGAGTACGCCCGCAGTGTGGGAGCGGAAATGGCGGGCGGTTCCTCCGGTGGCGGTTCCTCCGGTGGCGGAGGTTCGGGTGGCGGAGGTTCGGGTGGCGGAGGTTCGGGTGGCGGTTCCGGTGCCGCCCGTCTCGCTCTTCAGAGTGCGGTCGGCAGTGCGCCGCCCGTTACGGCCATGGTGTCGGGAGAGGCAACAGCCGACGCCGGAGTCGGGGGTGGAGTCGGCGGTGGAGTCGGCGGTGCCGCGACCGAGCAAGACAGCGATGACCACGGCTTCGGTGCCACGACGGGTCAAGACAACACCGGCGAGTCTGGCGTCCGTGGCATTGCCGATTTCGCCTCTTCGGACCTGGGCTTCCCGGACTCGGGCTCTGGCCCCTCCGATTCCAGTTCCGGCTCTTCGCGCTCCGGCTCCGGCGGTCCTTCGTCGTCTGGGCCGCGGTCCCCCGCGTCAACCGGCGGAGAAACGCCACCGCCCTCGGGCGGGTGGGGCAGCGGTGGCTGAGAACGAGACGGCGCCCCGTTACCGCTTCGGACCGCTCGAGCGTCGCGGCCTGGTGGCGGGATGGCGTGGCGGACAGATCGCGGCTGTCGCTCTGGGCCTTGTCGTGGCCGTCGGCATCCTGCGCGCCCGAGCTTCGGCGGCCGGGGTGGCCGGGGCCTTTCTCGCCGTTGCCGCCGGGGTGGTGGCGGCCACGTGGCCCGTGGCCGGCCGCACGGCAGAGGAGTGGGCACCTGATGCCGCTCGCCATGTCGACACCATCCGGCGCCAGAAAAAGGTAAGCCGGCGCCAACCCTTCGCCACTCTCCGCTTCCTTCATGTCGATCTCGGGCGGACACAGACGGTGCAGCGGCGTCGCCGAACCGAGGTGGGCCGGGAGCGGCGACCGGGGGATGAGCCCGGCGCCGGCGTGATCCACGACATCGCGGCCAACACCTTCACGGCCGTTCTCAAAGTGTCCGGTCACGGCTTCGTTCTGCTGGGCGCTTCGGACAAAGCCCGACGCGTGGGCGGATGGTCCGGTGTTCTCGCATCGCTCGCCCGCGAGGCGACGGCCGTTCACCGGGTGCAGTGGATCGAACGGAGTCTGCCCGACGACGGCGCCGAGGTCCGTCGCCATCTGGCGGCGCGCGCCGTGCTCGATCCCGCCAGCACCCCGCATCGTTCCTATGCCGGTCTGGTCGACGGTGAAGTGGCCGCTGTGCACCGCCACGAGGTGATGCTGGCCGTGACCGTGCATGGCGGTCACGCCAGGCGCGCTGTACGCGTCGCCGGCGGTGGCCAGCACGGCGCCTGCACCGTTCTGCTGCGCGAAACGGCGTCGTTGGCCCGCCGACTCGGCGAAGCGGGCCTCGATGTGGCCGGCATCCTCGACCCCGATGCGCTGTCGGTCGCCGTCCGAGGCGGATTCGCGGCCGACACGGAAACGCCGATCCGCCTCGAGCATGGCGACGTCGGGGCGTCGGAGTCGCTTCCCGCCGGTCCTCCCTGGCCGGGGCCGATGGGGATGCTCCCGCAATGGGGCTGCGTCCGGACCGACGCCACGTGGCACAGCACCTACTGGATCGCCGAATGGCCGCGTACCGATGTCGCCGCCGACTTCCTCAGTCCCCTCCTGCTGGCATCCGATGTCCGGCGTTCGATAGCGGTCGTGATGGAGCCGGTGGGCGCCCTGCGCGCCGCGCGCCGGATCGAACAGGCCCGCACGGCCGATATCGCCGACGCCGAGCTTCGACGGCGCGGCGGCTTCCTGGCCACGGTCCGGCGCCGACGCGAAGAAGAAGTGCTCGTGCAGCGTGAGGGGGAACTGGCCGACGGACATGCATCGTTTCGCTTCTCGGGCTACGTCACCGTGAGCGCCACCGATGCCGAGATGCTCGAAACGGCGTGCGGCCGGATCGAGCAGGCGTCGGGACAGGCCGGCGTCGAATTGCGTCGCTGCTACGGGGACCAGGCCATGGCCTTCACCTGCACCCTGCCCTTGGGACGCGGGCTCGCCTGAGACGTACCCGCAACGACCTGCCGTTGCGGCGAATCGCAGGAGTCTCTTCGGACGTCAGACCTCGAGAGGAGGCGCATCTGATCCGTCCCAAACCTGCCGCTCGTGAGCCGGACGGAGCCACTGCTCCGATTCGAACAAGTGGATCATGGGGGCGTTGTTCGCCGCCGAGTCGCAGGAGATGCGCCACACGCCATGGGCAAGCAGTGTCCGGGTGGCCTGGCGGAGAAGCGCCCGGCCGAGCCCCCGACCTCGGTGGCCGGGAAGAACGCCCATGTGGAAGATGGTCGCCTCGTCCCAGGCGTCGCGTCCGCAGTTGTCGTACGTCACGGGGAGAACGAAAGCGGCTGCCTCACCACGAACCCTCAGCAACGTCCACCAACCACCTTCTCGACTGAAGCCCCAGCTCGGGGCCACTTCCAGGAGGCGACGAGCGGCGTCCGAGGGACCCAAAGCGGCAACAAGGGCAACATCAGAGGCATCGGGTGACGCCGCCAGTACTCCGGCGACGACTCCGATAGATGCTCGTCATCTTCGGCGGGCAGCCAGGACGCGCCGTCCAGTTCGTCTTCATCGACGAGCACCTGGCCTGGTCCCCATTCGAACGGGACTTTCCAGTATGTCGATCGGTCCCCGGTCCGTGCACTATTCCACCAGTCTGCTCTGAGTAGCGACAGCATGACGCTGTCGTTTTTCCGTCACCCAAGCGTCATGTGAGGACGGTGCCAGGAAATCGACAAGGTGACTGGGTCACATTTCGCCTATGAGTGTCCCCGGCCACCAGGCCACCACCCCGCCATCTCGGTGCCGTCTATCCGTTCGCGTCGGAAGCGGGGCTCGGCGGGCGTGGCGTGCTCATCGGGCGCGACCTGCACGGTGGTGCCTTAGTCCACGACCCTTCGAGCTCTACCGGGCCGGGGTGCTGACCAAGGTGAGTATCAAGTTGGGGTGCCAGGGCGCTGCTGGCATGACGTGTGATGGTCGTGAGCGTTACGACCATCAGCCCACAATCCTCGATGCCGCTAGACCTCGATCTCCACCTCGTAGACCGCGCTGCTGATCACAGGGGGGCCAACAGCGGGCGTCAGCGCGGTGACCGCTGATTTGGCATTGTCTTCGGAGTCGAACATGACCACGCACGTGCCGGTTCCAACGCCATCGTTCATCCACGTCCCCTTCTCGAAACCCGGCAGCGCCTTCGCCTCCGGAATGACAAAGTCGCTCAGGATCGAGTGTCGGTGTTCGATGTCCGAGTTCGGGTCGAGCTTCACTTGGATCAGGACAGCGTGTGTCATCTCTGTTTACCTCCGAAAAGACGGATCTGCACCAACGTAGCGTCACCCACCCCACCCATGGCCAAGCCCGAACGCGTAGGTCTGATGTGCTGGTGATAGGTACGTGGACAGGAATGCCGCAAGGTGACTCGTTCACGCTCGGTCCATGGGCGTTCCCGCACATCAGGCCACTACCCGGCATCTCGGCGCTGCGTATCCGTTTGCGTCCGAAGCTGGACTCGGCGGGCGTGGTGTCCTCATCGGGCGCGATCTGCTCGGCGGCGCTTTCGTCTACGACCCCTTCGAGCTCTATCGAAGCGGACTCCTGACGAAGGTGAGTATTCAGCCGGGGCGTAAGAGGCTACGACGCCTCCTGCGGGCTCATACCTCCAGGACGACCCGACACCGCCAGGTCCCCCCGTGTTCACCGACCTCGAGGCCGTGCCAGGACACGGCTTTGGGGACCGGCCCGATAAGGGCCACCTCGGCGACGTCGACGACTTCCAGGTCGCCGGCCATCCCACCGTCCTCGGCCTCGGCCAGATGGACGTGCACGGGCACCTTCTCGAACACGTCGACCGTGTCGATGACCTCTTCGAGCAGTCCGACGAGGAGGTCGGGAGTGGGGGCAGACTCCAGGACCATCGGGAGCATCGTCGTCGTGGCGGTGTCACGGAGGTCGGCAAACTCGCTCACCAGGGCGCCGACAGCCTCCGCCATGCAGGTGATCCGATCCGGTCCCCACGCTTCGATGACGGGGCCCGCCGTCTGGGGCGTGAGCCGGAATCCGCGATCGCCGGGTAGATCATCTGGCTCGTGTCCCGTTTCCATCAGCGGACGCCCGTCCGCGCCGGAGCCGGTGCCCCTGGTGCCAGATGTGCCAAGGCGGAGCACTTCCGTCCACCGGGACAGGTTCCCAGATCGGAGCGGTGGGCCAGCGCGGTCCGTACGAGAGCGCCTTCGAGGTCGCGTAAATCGACACCGGCTGCCACCGACAGAGATCGCAGGTGGCCCAGCGGGTCACGGGCACGTTCGCCGATGAGGCCGAGGTGGTGGGCACAGGTCACCGTCCGGGGGTCGAGTGCGGGCGTCGCCAGGGTCCACACGCCGCGTAGCTCGCGCAGGAAGATGCCGACGGTGACCGGCCCCCAGCCGGGTAGCTCGTCGAGTGCCTCCTCGAGCTCGGCCGGTGTGCGCGCGTTGTCGGGGATGGCGCACACACGCCCGCCGTAGTGCTCGCCGAGCACGTCGCACAGCGCGTGCAGCCGGGTGGCCGTCTTGTAGTCGTATCGTGCGTACCCGCCACGGTCGAGCAGGGCCACGAGGTAGTCCCATCCAAACGCCCTGGCGGTGGCCACCGTCACCCCCGCCTCGTCGAGCACGTGAAAGGTGCGCTCGGCGATGGCGGTGGGAATCCGGGCCCCGAACAATGTTGCCGCCATGAACCACCGGTCGACTTCGGCTTCACCGGCCTCGACGTCGACGCCCAAGGCCGTCGAGAATCGGCCGCCACCCGCCACGAGGCGCCGCACCATGTCGGTGCGGGCGCGCCGGGCGGCGAGAACAGGGGCCGTGGCGATCGTGTCCACTCCCTCACCATCGCCCCGGCCGGCCCTGCACCGCAAGAGCCGAAGGTCACCAATTCGACAGGCCCGCAGCCTTCCGTCGAACGCCGCCCGCGGCGCGGCGCCTGAAGAGCCCACGTTGGCGTCCCTCCGTCATTAGGGACCGCCCGGCCATTGAGTGCGATGGTTGGTCAACCCATCGGCCGTCGGAGCGTGGGAGGACCGTCGCAAGGAGCCCCGCAAGGTGACCGGACCATCTTCCGTTCATGGGCGTCCCCGCACACCAGGCCACCACCCGGCATCTCGGTGCCGCCTACCCCTTCGCGTCCGAAGCCGGGCTCGGTGGGCGCGGCGTCCTCATCGGACGTGACCTGCTCGGTGGCGCCTTCGTCTACGACCCCTTCGAGTTGTATCGAAGTGGGCTCCTGACGAATCCCAACATGGTCGTCTTCGGCCAGATCGGTCGGGGCAAGAGCGCCTTTGTGAAGACGTACCTGTGGCGTCAGGCGGTATTCGGCCGCCGGTCTTGGGTGGTGGATCCGAAAGGGGAGTACACGGCGCTCGCCCAGGCCTGGGGAGTCGAACCCGTGGCCCTGCGGCCCGGGGGTCATGTGCGGCTAAATCCTCTGGACGCACCACCGGCCCGAGCGGGTGCCGACGACGACGGGACCCGTCGCAGAGCCGAGCTGTTGGCATCGCTGGCCGCCGGCAGCCTCGGCCGATCGTTGGCCCCGACCGAACGGACCGCCGTCGAGTTGGCCGTGGCCGACGTGTCCGGTCCCGACGGCAGGGCGGCCGCGGGCGGCGCCGCGCCGGCGCCGACCTTGCCCCAGGTTGTCGACGCCCTTCTCATGCCGAAAGCGTCCTCGGCGGCCGCCATACGCACCACGGTGGACGCGCTGGCGGCCGACGGCCGTCATGTGGCGCTCGAACTGCGTCGCCTCGTGGCCGGAGACCTCCAGGGCATGTTCGACGCCGCCACTTCGCCGGGCATCAATTTGAGCGGTCCCCTCGTGGTCCTCGATCTCTCCGCCGTCTACCACTCGGCCGCTCTCGGGGTGATCATGACGTGCGCCGCCGCCTGGCTGCAGGCGGCCGTCGCCGGGCTCGAACTGACAGCCGGTGTCGTGGTGGTCGTCGACGAGGCCTGGGCCATTCTGGCCAACGTCGCCGTGGCCCGGTGGCTCCAGTCCAGCTGGAAGCTGTCACGGGCCTGGGGTGTGTCGAACATCGCCGTTCTCCACCGGTTGTCCGATCTCACTTCGGCCGGGGCTTCGGGCTCCGAGCAGGTCGGCCTGGCGCAGGGGCTCCTGGCCGACTCTGAGACCCGTGTCGTCTACGCTCAGCCACCCGGTGAGGTAGAACGCGCCGGAGAGCTCCTGGGCCTGTCATCCACCGAGACCGAGCTCGTCCCCCATCTAAGGCGGGGCGTAGCGCTGTGGAAGGTCGGTGCACGGTCATTTCTCGTCCAGCACCGGCTGTCTGACATCGAGGCGGCCTTCGTCGACACCGACGCACGCATGATGGCAACCGGCGTCCCCGGTACGGGCGTCCCCGGTACCGGCGATACCGGGCCCGCCCTCACCGGTCCCGGCTGAGGTCCGCCGCTGTGGGTTCGGTCCTTTTCTTCTTCGCCGTCTCGATCCTGGCCTCGGCCTGGTTGGCCGCCGGTGCGTCCGCAGCGACCGGTGGGGTCGGTCGGGCGGGGGCGCAACGCACCGGGGCCGGATCCGGCGCCGCCCGCTGGTGGCCCTGGACGCGCCACGCCGCTGGTCGCGGTGCCGGCCACGAGTCCGCTCGTTGGGCGCGTCGAGGAGACCTCCGGTCTCTGGAAGTGAAGGCACCGGTGGCGGGCCGTCTCACTCTCGGAGTGGCCGGCAAAAGGCTGATGGCGGCCGATGCCGGGCATTCGCTCCTGGTGGTCGGTCCCACGCAGAGCTACAAGACGACGGGGCTGGCCGTTCCCGCCCTGCTCGAATGGAAGGGTCCCGTACTGGCCGCCTCGGTCAAAGGCGACCTCGTCCACGACACTGTCGCCTGGAGACGAAGCCAGGGGAAGGTGTGGATCTACGATCCCTCGGCGTCGACGGACCTCGAGACGGCGCGCTGGTCGCCTTTGGCCGCGGCGGTGACGTGGACCGGAGCGCGGCGCGTGGCCGATGGTCTCGTCGAAGCGGGACGGACATCACCGGGTGGGCTCACCGATGGCGACTTCTGGTACGCCACCGCCGCCAAACTGCTCGCCCCTCTCCTGCTGGCCGCCGCCGCAACGGGGCGCACCATGTCGGATGTGGTGCGCTGGGTGGACGAGCAGGAGACCGACGAGGTGGTGGACGCGCTCGACAGTTCGGGGGAGTGGCAGGCCCTCCAAGCGCTGCGGGCAACGTGGGGTCGTGACGAACGGCAACGCAGTGCCGTCTACACCACGGCCGAGACCGTGGTCGAGGTCTTCGCCGACCCGGCCGTGGCGGCGTCGGCCGTGCCCGGGCGCAGCGACGTCGATCCCGTGGCCCTGCTCGAGTCGAGCAACACCTTGTATCTCTGCGCCCCCGCCCACGAGCAACGCCGGCTCCGACCGCTGTTCTCCGGACTCGTCACCCGGGTCATCGACGCCGCCTACGACAGCGCGGCGCGCCAGGGCCGGGCCCTCGACCCACCGCTGCTCGTCGTGCTCGACGAAGCGGCCAACGTGGCCCCGCTGGCCGAGCTCGACGTGTTGGCCTCGACGGCCGCCGGCTACGGGATCCAACTCGTCACCGTCTGGCAGGACCTGGCCCAGCTCACCGCCCGCTACGGGGCCCGGGCGGGCACGGTGGTGAACAATCACCGGGCCAAGCTGTTCCTGTCCGGGATCGCCGACCCGGGAACCCTCGAACACGCCAGCACCCTCATCGGCGAGGGTGAGCACCCGGTGTCCTCCACCACCGTCGACCGTGGCCGCGCCGCTGGTTCGACCACCATGACCGCCGGCTACCGCCGGCTGGCACCGGCCGACGCGCTGCGTCGGATGGCTCCGGGGACCGGGGTGCTCATCTCCGGGCACCTTCCTCCGGCGCGTCTGCGCCTGCGCCCCTGGTATCGGGACCCCGAGCTGCGCCGCCGGTCGAAGGGGGAGACGTGAGCCGCTACCGGCGCCCCAGAGTCTCGGCCACCTCGTGCAGCCGGCCCCGAAAGTCGGGATGGGCGATATCGGCCAGTGCCCGCGCCCGTTCGCGCACGGTGAGGCCATACAGGTCGGCGGCGCCGAATTCGGTCACCACCACGCCGGTGTGGTGGCGCGGCGTCGAGACCACCGCCCCCTCGGGGGGAAAGGGCACGATGCGCGAGCGCACGGCGCCGCCCACCGTGGCCGTGGCGTTCAGGCAGATCAGAGAGTGGGCGTCGGGATGGAGCTCGGCTCCGGCCACGAAATCCTCGTGGCCGCCGACACCGGAGATCTGCTTGCCGTCGATGCTGTCGGCCACCACCTGTCCGTACAGATCGAGGCACAGCGCCCCGTTGATCGACACCAGCTTGTGGTTCTGTCCGATGACGGTGGGGTCGTTGACGATGTCGACGGGAACGAAGGCCACCCCGGCGTTGGCATCGAGCCAGTGGTAGAGATCAGCCGTTCCGAGGGCAAAGGTGGTGACCGACACGCCGTCGAAGACGCCCTTGGCGTCATTCGTCACCTTGCCCGCCTGGTGCAGATGCATGAGGCCGGTGGTGAACATCTCCGAGTGCACGCCGTACCCGCCACCCGGTCCCTGCGCCAACGCCGCGGCCACGATGTTGGGCACGGCACCCATGCCGTCTGCAAGGTGCTGCCGTCGGTGACGAAGGCCAGGGCGTGACCGGCGACGGCGATGTCGGCCTCCGACGGTGCGGGGTCTTCGAGGACGTAGGGATCGCCGTCCGCCTCGACCAGCACATCGATCAACTCGACGGGAAGAGTGTTGTCGAACTGCGGGGCCAGGCTGTGGGTGCGGGGCAGGTGCGGGTTCACCTCGACCAGCAGGACCCGGTCGGGGTGAGTCCCGGCCCTGCTCAGCTCGTCTCTCGTCGCTCCCAGGTGCAACGACAGGTTGACCCTGCCGTCGGCGTCGGGCGGTGCTGCCTGGGCCGTCATGATCCGGGGGGCGAAGGGGGCGAGGATGGGGGCGAACTGGCGGAAGCTTCCCCGGGAACGAGCTCGATGTTGTGGCCCTCGGCCAACAAGATGCGTTCGGCCGGCCCGAAGAACCCCGAACGGTACGAGACGCCGGGCTTGGTGAGCACGGTGTAATAGCCGAGCAGCAGCGCGCCGCCGAGCACCAGGTCCTCCCAGTCGTCGCGTCCGCCCAGAGCCGTCAAGAAGGCGTCGGGATTTCCCGGGCCGAGCCCGAAGCCGATGGTGTCACGGGGACGGACGAGGGCGGCGGCCTCCTCCGGCGTTCAAGTCCCCGTCATCGAGCGAGAGTCTGCCCGTCGCGCCCCGCTCCTGGCGATGTCACCGCCGTCGTGGCGACCTCACCGCCGTCACCGCCGTCACCGCCGTCTCGGCGACCTCACCGCCGTCTCGGCGGCGTCACCGCCGTCAGCCGTCCGGGTTCCGTCGGCGCTTTCCTTATGGTAACGAACATGTTACCGTAACGATTCAGTTACTAAGGAGGTCGTCGTGAGCGTGGTCGTAGTGCGGTATCAGACGAAGGCAGACCGGGCCGATGAGAACCAGGCGCTGATCGAGAAGGTGTTCGGGGAGCTCAATGCCGACGGTCCCGACGGGTTGCGGTACGCCAGCTTCCGGTTGGCCGACGGGGTGAGCTTCGTGCACGTGGCGTCGGTCGAGACCGCCGACGGAACGAATCCGCTAAACGCGTCGCCGGCCTTCGCCGAGTTCCAACGCGAGATCAGCGACCGCGTGGAGGACGGGCCGGTGGCGTCGGGGGCCACCGTCGTCGGCTCGTACCGATTCTGGCCCGGTGAGCCCGGGACCCCGGCCCACTGATGCCGGCGTTTTCTCTACCCTCGACACCGGGAGGATGCTCGTGACCGCTGAAGACGGGGGTCACGCGCACCCGTGGGTGCTCGAGACGCCGAGTGGGGGCTCTGAGTTCACGGCCTACCGTGATGAGACTCTCGATCCACCGTCACTGGTGGTACAGGTGGGCAAGACGCAACTGCGCTACCAACTCCGTTGCATCGACGATCTGCACGCCATGCTCGCGACGCGCCGTGACTGGGTTCTGCTGGGCAACGCCGACGAGCAGAAGCCGGCAGCCGTTGGAACGGTGGAGGCCTGGGGCCGGGCGCCGGACAATCCGGTGGGCGGTTGGTACGGGATCAAAATGGGCCTGCGGGGGCGATTCGCCAACTACGTGCCCCCCGTTCTGGAGAAGCTCGGACTGGCCGAGGTCGAGCACAACGCCCGGAACAACCGCATGCGTGCCGTTTCGCCGGACTGACACCACATGACCGCCAGCGCCCCGGTCGGCGATCCCTTTGAAGCCCTCGGCGATCCGAACCGACGGGCGATCGTCGAGTTGCTCGGCTCCGGCGGCCGCTCCGTCGGTGAGCTGGCCGACGCCCTGCCCATCAGCCGGCCGGCCGTGTCGCGTCATCTGCGGCTGTTGAAGGAGGCGGGTCTGGTCGTGGAGGAGGCACAGGGAACGCGGCGCCTCTACAGCCTGCACGGGCAAGGCGTCGAGGCTGTGGAGGCCTACCTCGTCCAGGTCTGGGGAGATGTGGCCACCAGATTCCGGTTGATGGCAGAGAACACAGCCGAGGTGGCCCCGGGCAGCCCAGGAGCGAAGAAACCGACGCGGCCGCCCGGGAAAGGTAAGCGGAGTAGATGATGGCGCCGCTGCGGTTGAGCTTCGAGATCCGGTCGTCGCCGCAACACGCGTTCGATGTGTGGACCACCCGCTTGTCGAGCTGGTGGCCGAAGGGCCATTCGGCCTCGGGGAATCCCGATACCACGGTCGTATTCGAACCGCGCCTCGGCGGGCGCATCTTCGAACGGACTCCGGACGGCGCCGAGGTCGACTGGGGGGAGATCACCCTGTGGGAGCCACCGCACCGGCTGGGCTACCTCTGGCACATCGCGCGCCACCGCCGCGACGCCACCGATGTGGAGCTGCGTTTCGTGGATCTTGGTGACGGCACCACCCGGCTCGATGTTGTGCACAGTGGCTGGGAGCGCCTCGGGTCCGAAGGTCCCGTGTGGCGGGAGGCCAACAGGGGCGGATGGGAGGCACTCATCCCAAGCTTCATCGGAGCGGCCGAAGGGTGACGGCGGCCAACCCACCCTCGGTCTACCTTTGAAGATGTGGCCGAATCCGGGCTCCACACCGAGCAGCTGACCCTTCGCCCCTGGCGGGAGGGGGACAAAGTGCCGTTCGCGGCGATGAACGCCGATCCGGTCGTGATGGAGTTCTTCCCCTCCGTCCTCACCCGGGCCGACAGCGATGGTCTGGTCGACCGGTTCGAGCAGGAACGGGTCGCACGCGGTTTCTGTCCCTGGGCCGTCGAGCTCCGTGAGTCCGGCACGTTCATCGGATTCATCGGGCTCCACGGGGCACCGGACTCCGTGCCGTTCGCACCGGCAATCGAGGTGGGGTGGCGTCTGGCCCGGCCCTTCTGGGGCCGAGGATTTGCCACCGAGGGCGCCCAGGGCGCCCTGCGCTTCGGTTTCTATGCCCTCGGCCTCGACGAGATCGTCTCGTTCACGTCGGTGGTGAACCTGCGCTCCCGGCGGGTGATGGAGCGGCTGGGGATGGCCCGTCGTCCCGAGGACGACTTCGAGCACCCTTTTGTGACCGAGGGTCACGTGCTGCGGCCCCACGTCCTGTACCGGCTGTCGGCCGCCGACTGGCGTCTCCGGTAGCAAAAGGCGCTTACCGAGTCGATGAGCGCGCCATCGCCCCCGCCGCCGCCCGGCTCGTCAGGGGCGGGCTCCTTCGATCCGAGTGAGCTCGATCCGAGTAATGGGGCGCCCGGGTGGCGCGACCTTTCGTTGAACCGGCCCGGGGACGCCGTCCGGGCCAAGGCGCTCGAAGCCAAGCAGGTGGCACCGGTGAGGGCGCTCATCGCCCGGGCCCTCGGTATCAGAACCGAGCAGCGGGCATGGAAGGTCGGGGCCGACGGCGAGATGGAGGTGGGCCGGCAGTTACGGAAGCTGGGCCCCGGTTGGCACGTCATCCACGCCGTGCCCGTCGGCACGAGAGAGAGCGACATCGACCATGTCGTAATCGGCCCGGCCGGAGTGTTCACACTCAACACGAAGAATCATGGTCGGAGCAGTGTCTGGGTGGCGGAGAACACGTTCATGGTGAACGGCAAGAAGACCGAGTACCTGCAGAAGTCCCGATTCGAAGCGGAGCGCGCCGCGAAGCTCCTGTCCGGCTCGTGCGGATTCGATGTCCTCGTCGAGCCTGTCATCGTCGTCATGGCCGGCGCGCTCAAGATCAAGGTGCCCCCGCTGGGCGTTCACGTGGTCGGCGGCCGACGCATTGCCCGGTGGCTGTCGAAGCGGCACGCCGTGCTCGCACCGCATATCGTGGACGAGATCTTCGGACAAGCCCGCCGCGACACGACGTGGGCACCCAGATCCCGGCCGGCCGGCTGATGGTCGGCCTTTCGGGCTCTTCTCACGCCCTGCCCAATCTCTCGACCGGTGCTGTACTTCGGGGCATGACCACCATGAGCAGAGCTCCCCACACCCCCGCCCGACGCCTGCGAGACGCGCTCGAACCGCTCGCCGCCCAGGGCTTTACGTCCGCCCGCCAGCCTCTCGAGGCCCTCGGTCTGAGTTTCATCCCCGGCTACGTGTGGAGCCGAGCCGCCGCTCTCGGCGAACCGTCGGCGGCCGTGGTGGTCTCGTGCTTCGGGGTCTTCGAGCCGACGTTCCTGGCCGAGGCGTACCTGGCCGGGAAGGCGACGGCGTCGCGCCAGGAGGTGCTCGCCGCCCGCACGGCCGGCGCCACGCAGCAGCTGGAGGACGTCCTGGGCGACGACGGCGACATCGGAGAGCTGGGCGACCTCTTATTCTCGGCCCTGGAGGGCATCTCGGGCACGGCCCGGCCGCTATTCAGCGGGTTACGCGAAACGCCTTTGCCTGAGACGCCGCACGGTCGGCTGTGGCGGACCGCCGATCTCGTGCGCGAGCACCGCGGCGACGGGCATCTGGGCGCCTGCATCGCCGCCGGTCTCGAACCGGTCGAGATGAACGTCCTGACCGAACTCTGGGTGGGGTATCCCCTGCGTGGCTACACGCCCACCCGCGGGCACTCGCCCGAGGCGATCGACGCGGCGATCGGCGGTCTCCGGCGGCGGGGCTGGCTGGAAGGCGACGAGCTCTCCGACGCGGGGGCGGCGGTGCGCGACGCCATCGAAGTGGCCACCGACGTGGCGCAGCACGAGCTGATGACCGCCCTGGGCGAACGCCTCGAGTGGGCCGTGACCACGGCATCGACCCTGTCGGCCCGGATCGTCGAGGCCGGCGCCTTCACGGGCGACGAACGGAAGCGGGCGGCCGGGTAGCTCAGGTCCTCGGCCTCGATCGTGAGTCGGTGCGACATGACACCCCTGGCGCTCGACGGGACTTGGGCGGCCGCATGGCGACGGAAGCTCCTTAGCGGTCGTCAAGTAGCATCAGTCACGTGGCACGTCCGGGCGAGATGCTGCGTGACGGCGTGGGCGAACTGCTCGGTCCGAAAACACCGGCCCCGTGACCCAATGGCCCCGTGACCGACGGCCCGTGACCGATGGCCCCGTGACCGATGGCCCCGTGACCGATGGCGCCCAGCGGGGCAACGGGGAAGCCCGGGAGGCGGAGCTGGCCACGCTCGTGGCCGAGCACAACGCATCTCTCACCGAGGTGGCACGCGCCGCGCGCGACCGGGCCGAAGCCGCCGGCACGCTCGTCTGGGATCCCTTCGACCCCGCCTGGGCCCGGGACCCCTACCCCGTCTACGCCGCTCTCCGGGAGACAAACCCTGTGCATCGGAGCCCGTTCGGGTTCTGGGTCTTCACCCGGCACGCCGACTGCCTGGCCATGTTGCGCGACAAACGGGCGAGCAGCGACGGCCGGAACATCGACGCCACCGATTTTCCGGCCATGCGCGACCGCGAATTCATCGAAGGAACCGGCGCCGGCGAGATGTTGGCCGAGATGGCGCCCTTCATCTTCCGTGATCCCCCCGACCACACGCGGCTGCGGGGGCTGGTGCAGAAGGCGTTCACCCCCCGGGTGGTCGAAGGTTTGCGGCCGCGGGTCGAGGAGATCTGCAACGAACTGATGGACAGCGCCCTCGAGCGCGGGGAGTGCGATCTCGTCGGTGACTTCGCCTATCCGCTGCCGGTGCAGGT
This sequence comes from Acidimicrobiaceae bacterium, assembly GCA_003151475.1. Classification (GTDB taxonomy): domain Bacteria; phylum Actinomycetota; class Acidimicrobiia; order Acidimicrobiales; family UBA8190; genus Palsa-661. The sequence continues at coordinate 169,705 of PLXQ01000034.1, forward strand.
CATCGTGGAGATGCTCGGTGTGCCGGCCGAGGACCACGAGCAGTTCCGGGTATGGTCCAACGCCCTCGCCCGGGGCCTCGACCCCGACTTCTTGCTGCCTCCCGAAGCGGTGCAAGAGCGTCTGGCCGGCATCTTGTCGTTCGTCCAGTACTTCGCCTCTCTCATCGAGCAGCGCCGGGCGCATCCCGGCGACGACCTGCTGAGCCGGCTCATCCAGGCCGAAGAGCAGGGAGACGTCCTGACCCAGGGTGAGCTTCTCTCGACGTGCATCTTGTTGCTGGTCGCCGGGCACGAGACGAGTGTGAATCTCATCGCCGGCGGGGCTCTGGCGCTGATGGAGCACCCGGAGCAGCTGGCGCGCTTTCGTGACGATGCCGGCGTGCGGCGCAGCGGGATCGAGGAGATGCTGCGCTACGTAGGTCCTGTGCAGCTCACCGGGAGGGTGGCGCTGGAGCCCATCGAGGTGGGCGGTGTCGTCGTCGGACCGGGAGAGTTCTCCATGCTGCTGATCGGGTCGGCCAACCGCGACCCCGAGGCATTCAGCGATCCCGACACCTTCGACGTCGGCCGGGCCGACAATAACCACCTCGGTCTCGGCTTCGGGATCCACCATTGCCTGGGCGCCGCCCTGGCCCGGCTGGAGGCGCAGGTGGCACTGGCCACTCTGGTGCAGAGAGCCCGGGTTCTGGAGCCGGCCACAGACGAGCTCTCTTACAAAGAGAACATCGTTCTGCGCGGCCTCTCCGCCTTGCCCGTCCAGCTCGCGGGCTGATTCTCAGTCCGGCCTAAATGCCGCTCACCGTCGGGCTGACCCGCTTCGGGCTGACCCGCCGCCGGGCTAGAACTGGGTGGCGCGCTCAGTGAGGAGAGCCGGGGGCGACGAGCGGCCAGGGACGCTCCCGCTCGGCCACCAGGGCCAGGTCGAGCAGCAGCTGCTCCTCATGGTGGCGTCCGATGATCTGCATGCCCACCGGTAGGCCGTCGACGGTGCCGACGGGGATGGAGACGGCCGGGTTGCCGGCGAGGTTGGCCGGCATGGTGAGGGCACCGTTGTTGCCGAGAGCGCGTTCGAATCCGAACTCGGCGATGAGGTCGCGCTCGCCGACGGTCGTGGCCATGGGGCCGGCCGCGTTGAAGGCGACGTCGGGGTTGGTGGCGGCGAAGATGAAGTCCACCTGGTTGAAGGCGTCCGCCATGGATTCGTTGAACGCCACGCGGAACATCTCGTTGGCTCCCGCCATCTTCAGGTCGAAGCGGCTGAAAGCGATGTTGACGGCGAACTGGATCTCGGGGGTGAAGAGCTCCTCGCAGTCCGGGTAGCGGTCACCGAGATCGCCGATCAAGGTGACGAGGTTACCCATGGCCCATTCGAAGCCGGCCTCGGGCAGTTTCATGACCAGGTCGACGCGGGAGAGTCCCACGTCGGCCATGAGCGCCTCGGCGCCGGCCGTCACGCGGTCGACCACCTCGGGACGGACGATGGCGTCGCCGATGTCGATGACGATGGCGGCGCGCTTGGCTCGGAGGTCGTCCACGTGGGTGCCGAGGTCGCGTTCCCAGCCCGAGACGCGGGGCAGGCTCAGGGTGTCGCCGGCGTCGAAGCCGTTGCAGACGTCGAACCAGCGAGCCGTGTCACGGACGGACCGGCTGATGCAACCCAAGACGACGGTGAGCGGCGTGTGGTGGGTGCGCGGGCCCCGCGGGATGCGGCCGAAGGTCGATTTCAGTCCGAAGGTGCCGGTGAAGCCGGCCGGAATGCGGATGGAGCCGCCACCGTCACCGGCGGTGCCGAGAGTGAGGAGTCCGCCCGAGACGGCGGCCGCCGTTCCTCCCGAGGAACCACCGGGGGTGCGCTCGGGATTCCAGGGGTTACGGGTCGAGCCGTGGAGCCGGGTGTGGGTGTAGTTGACGCCACCGAATTCGCTCGCCGTGGTCTGCGCCGTGAGCACGGCACCGGCAGCGGTCAGCCGGTTGACCACGGTCGAACTGCGCGTCGCTTTGCGGTCGGCGAAGACGAGGGAGGCCTCGGTGTCGGGCCATCCGTGGACGATGTCGAGCTCCTTCACACCGACGGGGAGTCCTCCGAAAGGCAGAGAGGTGTCAGCGCTGGCCGCGGCGGCGCGGGCTTCTTCGGCGGCGACATGACTGAAGGCATTGAGCTCGGACCGCTCGATGGCGGAGAGTGAGAGTTCGAGTGCCTCGGGAGGCGATATCTCGCCCTTGCGGAAGGCGTCGACGAGCGAGCATGCGTCGCCCTGCCACGGCTGGTCGGTCATGAGCGAAGGCTACGCCATCGGGTCCGGGATCGACGAGGGGACAATTCTCGAATGAAACCGCTCTCGAATGAGGCACATTCGCATGCGTTCGGATGACGCTGCCTTGACTGTCGTCGGGGTCCGCGGAAGCGTGGGGGAATGTCAGAGGACCCGAAAGGCATTACCGCCCCTGTCGCTCCCCCCGCTGCGGTGACGGCGGCGCCCGCCCCGGCCGAGGGTCCGGGCACTCCGGTGGGGCCCCTGACCTTGGCCATCGATATCGGCGGGACGGGATTGAAGGCGTCGGTGCTCGACGCCAACGGTGCCATGGTGGCCGATCGGGTCATCGTGAAGACGATATATCCGTTGCCCCCGACGAAGATGGTCGACGACCTGGTCGCTCTGGTGGCGCCTCTGCCTGCCGCCGCCCGGGTATCGGCCGGTTTCCCGGGGATGGTGCGCAAGGGCCGGGTGCTCTCGGCACCGCACTTTGTGACCGAGGCGGGGCCGGGGACGAAGGTGGACGACGACCTGGTGAAGCAGTGGGACCAGTTCGATCTGGCCGGTGTTCTGCGCAAGCGTCTGGGCAAGCCCACCCGGGTGGCCAATGACGCTGACCTGCAGGGCGCTGCCGTCGTGAGCGGCAAGGGTCTCGAGTTGGTGATCACCCTCGGCACCGGGGTGGGGACCGCCTTGTTCTACGACGGGCGCCTTATGCCGCACCTCGAGTTCGCCCATCACCAGTTCCGCAAGGGAGAGACGTACAACGAGCAACTCGGTGACGCGGCGCGTAAGGAGATCGGCAACGGACGGTGGAATAAGCGGGTGCGTCGGGCCGTCGACGCGTTGCGGGCGCTGAGCTTCTTCGATCACTGCTACATCGGCGGGGGCAACTCCAAGCACCTGGCCGGAGATCTGGCCGACGACGTCTCCATCGTGGACAATACCGCCGGGATCCTGGGCGGGATCAAGCTGTGGGGGAGCCGGCAGCTGTCTCTGTAGCAGTCGTCTCTGTCGTGCAGGGTTTCTGTCACTACGCTGCCGGATATGGAGGAGATGCCCGGCGGGGCGGCGGGATCCGAGGAGCGCTCGGTCCGGCGGCGGCCGGCCCCCGCCCGGGTGGTGGCCGCTGCTGTCATCGTGGGCGCCATCGTCATCCTCGTCTTCCAGAACTCGCAGAAAGTGACCCTTCGTTTCTGGTTCATCACCGGTCACGTCCGACTCATCTGGGTCATCGTGGTGAGCGCCGTGGTCGGTGGCGCCTTCGGGCTGCTGCTGAGCGGTCGCGGGCGACGGCGCCGGCGCCGGCGACGTGCCGGGTCCGACTGACGCCACTACCCTGCGGCCCCATGCGGGCCGTGACGATCGTCGATAGGAAGCTCGAGTGGGCCAGTCACCCCGATCCTCGACCCGGGGACAACGAGATCGTCGTCGCCGTGCGGGCCGCCGGTCTGAACGCCGCCGATCTGATGCAACGGGCCGGTTTCTATCCCGCTCCGCCCGGGGTGCCGGCCGATATCCCCGGACTCGAGTTGGCCGGAGAGGTGGTGGCCGTCGGGGCCAAGACATCGCGTTTCGCCCTCGGCGACCAAGTGATGGCCGTCGTGGGCGGTGGGGGCCAAGCGGAGATGGCGGCGATCGACGAGCGATGCGCGATGGCCGTGCCCGACGGTGTCTCGTGGGAAGAGGCGGGGGGCTTCCCCGAAGCGTTCTCGACGGCCCACGATGCGTTGTTCACGCAGTGCGAGCTGGCCATGGGCGAACGGCTGCTCGTGACGGCCGCCGCCGGCGGGGTGGGAACGGCCGGCGTGCAGATCGCCGCCATTGCCGGTGCGACGGTGGTGGCATCGGTGCGGTCGGCCGATCGGCGCCCGGCCGTGGTCTCGCTGGGGGCCACGGCGGCGGTCGATCCCGAGGAAGCGCTGAGGCTCGGGCCTTTCGACGTGGCATTGGAGCTGGTCGGCGCCTCGAGCATCCCCGGTGTCCTCGATGTCCTGGCCACCGGTGGACGGATCGTGGTGATCGGTGTCAGTGGTGGAGGGGCACGGGCCGAGCTCGACCTGATGACGCTGATGCACCGACGGGCGCGGATCAGCGCGTCGACGTTGCGGGCCCGCCCGCTTCTCGGCAAGGCGTCGGTGGCGACGGCGGTCGAGGCGCATGTGCTGCCCCACTTCGCCTCGGGACGGATCCGGGTGCCCGTGCACGCCACGTATCCCATGGACCGCGCCGCTGACGCCTACGAGGCCTTCGCCGCCGCCGGCAAGCTCGGGAAGATCGTTCTCGTTTGGCCGTCGTAGGCGACGGCGTTCGCTGTCGGACTGCGAACTAGCGGGCGAGCCCGGGGACGGTGGCCGCCAGGCGCCCCGCCAGTGCGACCAGGCCGTCGTCTGTCTGCTCCACCACCGAGAAGCCGTCTCTGTGGCGGAGCCAGGCCAGGTTCCGTCGGTGGAGGTCGGACGACGCGTTGTAGCGGTTGAGGACGACGATGGGGATGAGGGTGGGCCGCCCCGTACGCCACTCGTCGGTGAGGGCAGTGGCGCTGAGACGGACGGCGTTGACGGTGCCGAGGCCGGCGTCGGCCACGAGGACGATGGCGTCGGGGGCTATGGCCGAGACCATGTCGAGGACGTCACCGTCGTCGGCCTGCGGGGAGCGGACGCCGCCCGCTGTCTCCACCAGGCCCACGTCCACGGCCGGTTCGGGCCAGTGCAGCTCATCCATGAATTCGGCGATCGTGGGGCCGCGCAGGCCGAGGGCATCGGCGGCCATGGGTGGGGCGAGCGGAATGCGATACGAACGCGCCGGATGGCAGACGGTGTCGGGGTCCTCGTCACTGGCGGCGCCCAGGACGTCGGCATCGGTGGGTCCCGATCCGGGAGCGAAGGACTGGGCCGGCTTGCGGGCCGCCACCGAGACACCGGCCGAGCGCCAGGCCTCGAGCAGGCGGGCCGAGACCCAGGTCTTTCCGACGTCGGTTCCGGTGCCGGCCACCAGGACGACGACGGCCGGCCTGGTCCCTCTCACGGAGCCGGGGACGTGGCGTCGGTGTCGGTCCCGGCGGTCGCCGAAATGGCGGCCAGCGCCTCGAGGAGCAGCGAGACGTGGTCGTCGGTGTGGGCGGCCGACAGGGTGACGCGCAGGCGGGCGGTGCCCGCCGGCACCGTCGGGGGCCGGATGGCGGGCACCCAGACACCGTGGGCGCGCAAGGTGGCCGACGCCGCCACCGCCCGTTCGTCTGATCCGAGGACGATGGGGATGATGGGACTCGGGTGCCCCGGCGCCACCCGTTCGATATGACCGGCCAGGCGGCGGCGCAGAGCGGCCCCTTCGGGCGTGGACAGAAGGCGCAGCGCGGCCAGGGCGGCGGCGGTGTCGGGTGGGGTGAGTGCCGTGGTGAAGATGTAGGAGCGGGCGCGGTTCTCGAGCAGTTCGATGAAGGGTCGGGGGCCGGCCACGAAGCCGCCCAGGGCGCCGAGGGTCTTCGACAGCGTGCCCACCCGCAGGACGTCCAGATCGAGCAGATCAGGGCCGAGGTCGGGTCCGAGGACGGCGTGGGCTTCGTCGAGGACGAGGAGCGCGCCGTGACGGCGGCAGAGTTCGGCGATCTCGGTGACCGGGGCGACGTCGCCGTCCATGGAGAACACGACGTCGGTGACGACCAGGGCCGGACCGGGGGACCCGGACAGAAGTGACTCGAGGTGATCGACGTCGCGGTGGCGAAAGACCGCCGTTTCGGCGTGCGAGAGGCGGGCTCCGTCGATGATCGAGGCGTGGTTGAGTTCGTCGGAACAGATGAGGACACCTCTGTCACCGAAGGCGCCGAGCACGCCCAGGTTGGCGGCGAAGCCGGTGGGAAAGACGGTGGCGCGTTCGGTGCCTTTCCAGTGCGCCAGGGCCGCTTCCAGTTCTTCGTGGCAGGGTCGGCTCCCGGTGACCAGGCGGCTGGCCCCGGCCCCGGTGCCCCAGAGGTCGAGGGCCTCGTGGGCGGCGGCAACGACGGCCGGGTGGAGCGACAGTCCCAGGTAGTCGTTGGAGGCAAAGGCCACCACCTTGGTGCCGTCGGCGGTGAGCACACCTTCGGGGCCCTGGGCGTCGAAGGTCAGAGGAACGCGCCAGCGGCCCTCGGCGGCCAGGCGCTCGTTTCTGGCCTCGACCAGAGACGACCACGTCGTCGGCCGCGGTGGCGTGCCGCTCACGGTGCCTCGGGCGGTGCACCGGCGTGTGACTCCTCGGCCACTTCGACGATGGCCTCGGCCAGCGTGGCCGTGATCCGTTCGATCTCGTCGGCGGTGATGGTGAGCGGCGGCATGACGACGACGACGTCGCCCAGGGGACGCAGCAGAACGCCGCGGCGCACGGCGCCGGCGCAGACGCGCCGACCCCACTTGAGACCGGCGGCGGGCGGTGCCAGTTCCACTCCCACCATGAGGCCGCGTTGGCGCACGGCTCGGACGGCCGGCAGCGGGGCCACCTCGCGCGTGAGCAGGCCCTCGAGCTGACCGGCGCGCGCTCCGACGTTGGTGAGGACGTCGCCCCGTTCGATTAGACCGAGGTGTTCGAGGGCGACGGCCGCCGCCAGCGCGTTCCCGGCGAATGAGTGGCCGTGGTAGAAGGTGCGCGCACCGAGGTCCTCGCCCAGAAAAGCGTCGTAGACGTGGCCGGCGGCCACCGTCGCCGACATGGGGAGATAGCCCCCCGTGAGTCCCTTGCCCAGACAGAGCAGGTCCGGACGGGTGTCGCTCCACTCGCAGGCGAACAACCGGCCCGTGCGGCCGAAGCCGGTGGCCACCTCGTCGGCGATGAGTAAGACGCCGGCGCGCCGGCAGGCCTCGGCCAGCCGGGCCACCTCGGCCGGATCGGTGACGAGCATGCCCGCGGCGCCCTGGACCAGTGGTTCGACGACCGCCGCCGCCAACTCCCCGGCGTGGCTTTCGACGGCGGCCACCGCTTTGTCGGCCCAACCGGGATCGTCGTAACCGGGGGTGCGGACGACGGAGAAGCGCAAGGGGTCGAAGACGTCGGTGCCGAATCCCCCGTCGCCCAGTGAGAGCCCCCCCACCGTGTCACCGTGGTAGGCGTTGCCGAGAGCGAGATAGCGGTGGCGGCCACGAACGCCCTTGTTGGTCCAGTACTGGAAGGCGATCTTGAGCGCCTGCTCCACGGCCGAGGCCCCGTCGGAGGCGAACAGGATGTGGGGGGCATCGACGGGGACCACGGCGGCCAGGGCTTCGGCCAACTCGATGACGACGGTGTTGCCGTTGCCGAGCAGGGTGGAGTGGGCCACGCGGTCGAGCTGACGGCGAAGCGCATCGTCGAGTTCGGGGACCCGGTGGCCGAGGGTGGTGACCCAGAGCGACGATATGGCGTCGAGATAATGCCGGCCGTCGACGTCGATCAGCTCACGGCCTTCAGCATGGTCGACGATGACGGGGGAGTTGTCGGCATAGCTGGACATCTGGGTGAAGCCGTGCCAGACGACCGCCGCGTCACGCGACACCCAGTCGTGCGCTTCCCCGCCCTCAGTACCCACCCCGGGAGTCATCGCCTCAGACCTGGGCGCGGCCCCGGTCGACGACGCCACGCCGGCGGCGTTCGATGTCGGCGGGGTCGACGCCACCACGTTGGAAGATCGCCGCGGCACGGGCTTCGACGTCCCAGGCCTCTCCACCGGTGACGCGGCTGGCCTCTTCATAGGTGGCGAGGATGGCGCGCACGGCGCGTTGATCGGAGGAGACGATGTCGCGCGCCAGGCGGCGGGCCAGGGGCAGGAGCTCATCGTGGGCGACGACGTGGTTGACGAGGCCCCATTCGAGGGCGAGGTGGGCGTCGACGAAGTTTCCGGTGGCCGACATCTCGCGGGCCCGGCGGATGCCGATGGCCTCGGGGAGAAGCACGGTCAGGCCCCACAGCGGGTGGACGCCCACGCGGGCGTGGGTGTCGGCGAAGCGGGCGTGTTCCGAGGCCACCAGGAGGTCACAGTTGAGAGCGAGTTCGAGCCCACCGGTGACGGCCACCCCGTTGATGGCGCCGATGATCGGCTTAGTGGTGGGAAGAGTGGTCCCCCGACCCCGGCGCGAGACCGCACTCGACTCGGTCTCACCGGCCTGGCGCTTCAAGATGCCGCCGTCTCTCCCGAGCTCCTTCAGATCGAGGCCGGCACAGAAGGCCGGATCGGCACCGGTGAGGATGAGCACGTCGACGTCGTGGTCGGCGTCGGCCTGAGCGACGAGGTGGCGGAGCCGCTCCACCAGCGCCCCCGACATGGCATTGCGGGCCTCGGGACGATTGAGGGTGACGGTGGCCACCCGGTCGGCCACCTCGAGGAGAACGACGTCGGGCACGGGAGGTGCTCGGGAGCGCCGGCTACTTGGTGACGACGACGCTGGAGCCGTGGCCGAAGAGGCCCTGGTTGGCCGTCACTCCGACGCGCGCCCCCTCGACCTGGCGCCCGTCGGCCTGGCCCCGGAGCTGCCAGACGAGCTCGCAGACCTGGGCGATGGCCTGGGCGGGGATGGCTTCACCGAAACAGGAGAGGCCGCCGCTGGGGTTGACGGGGATGCGCCCACCGACGGCCGTGTCACCGTCACGCAGAAGTCTCTCGGCTTCTCCTTCCTTGCAGAGGCCGATGTCCTCGTACCAGTCGAGCTCGAGCGCCGAGGAGAGGTCGTAGACCTCGGCCACGTCGACGTCCTCGGGGGAGATGCCCGCCTCTTCGTAGGCGGCATGGGCGATGGACCGCTTGAATCCCGGTCCGATGCCACCGTCGGCGGCGACAGCGGAATCGGTGGCGAAGTTGGGCATCTCGATCACGGTCTGGGGAAACCGGGGGGTGACGGTGGAGACGGCCGGGATGGTGACGAAGCCGGAGCCGCCGGCATGACGACGGGCGAAATCGGTGCTCGTGAGTACGAGGGCCGCCCCCCCGTCCGAGGTGGCACAGATCTCGAGGAGACGCAGAGGGTCGGCCACCATCGGTGAGGCGAGGACCTCCTCGACGGTGACCTCGGCGCGGTAGCGGGCGTTGGGGTTGGCCAGGCCGTGGCGGGCGTTCTTCACCTTGACGGCGGCGAAGTCCTGTTCGGTGGCGCCGAAGAGCTCCATGCGCCGCCGGGCGTAGAGGGCGAAGTAGGTGGGATTGGTCGCTCCGAGCAGATGGAAGCGGAGCCAGTCGGGATCGTCCTTGCGGTCGCCGCCGACAGGGGTGAAGAACCCCTTGGGTGTCGTATCGGCTCCCACCACCAGGGCCACGTCACAGAGTCCGGCCAGGATCTGGGCCCGGGCGGCGGCCACAGCCGTCGCCCCCGACGCGCACGCCGCGTACGAGCTCGCCACGCGGGCGCCGGTCCAGCCGAGGGCCTGGGCGAAGGTGGCTCCGGCCACGAACCCCGGATAGCCGTTGCGGATGGTGTCGGCTCCCGAGACGAACTGGATGTCGCGCCAGGCCAGGCCGGCGTCGGCCAGCGCCGCGCGCGCCGCCGTCAATCCGTACTCGACGAAGTTGCGGCCCCACTTTCCCCAGGGGTGCATGCCCACACCGAGGACCGCCACCTTCTTGTCATCAGCCATGTGCGTCTCCCGTGAGGTCGCCCGACGCCAGCGGGCGCCATTTCCAGACGAGGTATTCGTGGTCGTCGTCCTCGTAGAGGACGTCGGTGACGAGCTCGACCTCGGTGCCGATCGACAGGTCGTCGACGCCGACCCCGGGAACGACCTGCCCCATGACCACCATCTTCTCGGCCGTGAGCTCGACGGCGGCGATGCAGAACGCGACGTAGGGCTCAGCCGCCCGGTAGGGCGGCGGAGGCTGGTAGCGGGCATCGGTGTAGGACCAGATCTTGCCCCGCCGGCTGAGGGGGACCTCCTCGAACTCCATGCCGTCACACTCAGGGTTGCGGCAGAAATAGGTCTCGCGGGGGAAGGCGTAGGTCCCGCAGGTTCGGCAGCGGCTGCCCAGGAGGGTGGGCGATCCTTCTGTGGTGAACCAGCCGTCGATGGCGGGGATCGCGCTCTTGGTGGGGGCCATCGACCAAGTCTAACGGACCGTCAGATCCCGGCCCCGGGGCGGATCGCGGGTCGTGAGCGGCGCCGTCCTGGGACCGGTGACCGTGATCGTAAAGTCGCGCCATGCCCTACGAGCTCACGGTGGTCGACTCCTTTACCGACCGTCCTTTCGCCGGGAACCCGGCGGCGGTGACCGTCGTCGAAAGCTTCCCTGACGACGCAGAGATGCAGTCGATCGCCCGGGAGATGAACCTCTCCGAGACTGCCTTCGCCGTGTCCCGACCAGACGGGTCCTACGACCTGCGGTGGTTCACCCCCGCCGTCGAGGTCGATCTGTGCGGTCACGCCACGCTCGCCGCCGCTCATGTCCTCGGGGGAACGGCTCGCTTCGTCACCCGCAGCGGCCTGCTCACGTGCACGACGGGCGAGGAGGACTGGATCGAGATGGATTTCCCGGCCGATCCCCCTGTCGCCGCCGATCCGCCGGTCGGCCTGGGAATCCCCGGCGTGAAATGGAGTGGGCGCGGTCGCTCCGACATCGTGGTGGAGCTGGCCGATGCCGCCGCCGTCCGGTCGTTGCGGCCGAACCTGGCGGCCATGGTGATCCCCAGTGTCCGTTGCATCATCGTGACGGCGGAGGCAGACGTGGCCGGTATCGACTGCGTCAGCCGGGTTTTCGCACCGGCGGTCGGCATACCGGAGGATCCGGTGACAGGCTCCGCCCACTGCACCCTGGCGCCGTTCTGGGCCGAACGGCTCGGCCGGACGAAGTTGGTGGGCGAACAGGCATCGGCCCGCGGCGGCATCGTCCGGATGCGGCTGGCCGGCGACCGGGTGGTTCTCGGAGGTCAGGCGGTCACGGTTTCGAAGGTGCACATGATCGTCTGATGCGAACATGGGGACCATGAGCAGTCCGACCACGGCCAGGCGGATGTGGCGGGTCTTCGATCCGATCCACGCCGTGACGTATTTCGCCCCCGAGTGCGACGAAGAGTTCCGGGCCTGCGGGTTGAAGGGATTCTGGATGGGGTATTTCGCCGGTCGCGGCGCCCCCATGGGCGCGGTGGAGCCGGCGGTGGTGACAGCGACGTTCTACAACTTCGCCCCCAAGATGGCGGCCCGGGCCCTGCCCGATGCCTGGGGGTTCGCATCTCCGGCCAAGGTTCTCGACGCACGGCTGGCCGGTGCCCAGCGGGCACTGGGGCGGATCCTCGGACCCGAGGGGTCATCACCGGAGGTCTCATCGGCAGCGGACATCGCCCGCCGAGCGGCCGAAGCCGTGACCGTGGTCGGCCGCCCATTGGCGGCGGCCAACGCCGCCTTGGCGTGGCCGAGTGATCCTCTGCTCGTTCTGTGGCAGGCGACGACGATCCTGCGGGAGCATCGCGGCGACGGCCACGTGGCCGCGCTCGTCGATGCCGGACTCGACGGGTTGCAGTCCCACGTCTCCTTCGTGGGTACCGGCGCCATCTCCCGGTCGGTACTCCAGCCCGCCCGGGGGTGGAACGACGAGGAGTGGCAGGAGGCCGAGAGGTCCATGGTGGAGCGTGGGTGGTTGGACCCGTCGGATCCCGAAAAATTGACACCTCTCGGCGCTACGGCCCGGCAGAAGATCGAGGAAACCACCGACCGGTTGGCAGCGGAGCCGTGGGAGCGGATGGGCGAGGAGGCGACCGCAGAACTGAGGGCGCTGCTCAAGCCCATGGCGGGCCGCATCGCTGATCTGGGCGTCGTCCCGGTGCCCAACCCCATCGGTTTGCGGACCGAGACCGAGATGACCCCCGGCCGGGACTGATCGGATGAGGGCTGGCGGCCGGTGCAGATAGGATCATCGGCTGTCGTCCTGCCGGTCGGCCCCCTGGGACATCCGGCACTGACGCCGCCCAGCGCTTGTAGCTCAATTGGATAGAGCATCTGACTACGGATCAGAAGGTTGGGGGTTCGAGTCCCTCCAAGCGCGCTGAAAAGTCCAGGTCAGAGAGCTTTAGGAAAGTAGTTGCGTAAGCAACAGAGCCAACAATTTCCTGCAGCTAACCCATTGCCCGGAGCGAAAGCCCACTTCAGGGGGCATGAAGGCATTGCAGATCCCCCTGAACAAAAGCCAACAATTAGATTGATCCTCTGCGGGACGGGGCGAAACAGTCGGGGACATGTTTGTCGTCCCTGAAGCTGGTGGTGTCGTCGGGTTGTCTCGAACGCCCCTCGCGCCGGACGTGACAGTTGACAACAGGCCTGGATATTGGTTCCCCTGGTGGAAGTTGTCGGCGTAGCCAACGACCGACGCTGAAGCCGCCAGACTGATGATTGACGTCACACCCACGGCCTACGATTCTCTCGTTGCCAGACGTCCCGTTTTTGGGGACTTCCCGCATCCGAGGACGGGAGAGCACCGCGCCGATGAACTACGACGAGATCGTCCTCCTGAGGAACCAACACCCGGCCTGGGCTCTTCTGCGCTCGAATAACGTCGCTCTGGTGCTCAGCTTCCTCGGCCGGATGTTCGTCGATGGCAACGCCAGTGGCATTCCGGCGACCACGCTTGCCGCCGAGTTGGATGAGGCGCTCTACGCACTCAACCAGCGCTTCGGTGAGGACGCCTTTCCGAGACCCGCGGCCGCCTATCTTGACGACTGGGCTTCTCCCGACCACGCCTGGCTCCGAAAGTACTATCCGGCCGGAGCCGACGAAGCACACTTCGACCTGGCCCCCGCAGTCGAGAAGGCGCTTCTGTGGGTGCAAGATCTTCCCAGCCGTGACTTTATCGGGACGGAGTCACGACTGAACACCGTCTTCGAGCTGCTCCGACAGATGGTGTTCGGCGCCGATGACGACCCCGAGCGCCGACTTGCAGAGCTCCGCCGGCGGCGGGCGGAGATCGACGAGGAGATCGCCCGCGCTAAGCAAGGAGAACTATCGATGCTGGACGCGGTGAGCCAGCGCGACCGGTATCAGCAGTTTGCCCGCACATCACGGGAGCTTCTCGCCGACTTCCGCCAGGTAGAGGAGAACTTCCGAGGACTCGACCGGACGCTCCGAGAGCAGATCGCCGGCTGGTCAGGATCGAAGGGCGCTTTGCTCGACGAGGCACTCGGTAGCCGTACAAATATCGCCGAATCCGATCAGGGCCGCAGCTTCCAGGCTTTCTACGACTTCTTGCTGTCTCATCACAAGCAGACGGAACTCACTGACCTGCTCGATCGGCTCCAGCACATCCAGGAGCTCGGTGATCAAGACAGGCGACTCCTCCGCATCCATTTCGATTGGATCGATGCCAGCGAACGTACGCAGGCCACCGTCCGTCTCCTCTCCGAACAACTCCGGCGCTTTCTCGATGATCAGGTGTGGCTGGAGAACCGGCGTGTCTTCGACTTACTCCGTTCGATCGAGGCCAAGGCGCTGCGGGTCCGTAGCCGGCCCGACCGGATCGTGGTCATGGAGCTGGACGACTCGGGCGTCTCCATCAACCTACCTATGGAGCGTCCCCTCTATCGCCGTTCGCGCCGTCACTCACTCGAGACCGAATCCATGGAGCACGGGAACGACGACTTCGATTCCTCGGCCATGCTGAGCCAGTTGTATGTCGACCGGGATGCACTGATGAGACGGGTACTCAGCTCGCTCGGAAGAAATGACCAAGTGGGACTCACCGACGTGGTCAGTAGCGACCCCCTAGAGCAAGGTCTGGCCGAACTAGTCGGGTACCTGTCACTGCAGGAACCCGGCCTTGCTGTTGTGTTCGACGAGGAGCGCCGCGACCAGATCCGGTGGAGTGCCGGGGAAGTCGAACGTGTGGCCGATCTACCCGCAGTTTCGTTCAGTCGAGACCGTTCGGAGTCGAGATGACCGAGAACCTTAGCGGCGCGCTGAACGAACCTACAGAACTGTCACAGGTGCTGGTCCACCTGATGAAGGGTCCCCTTTATCGGGACACGCACGAAAAGCTGTGGAGTCTCCTCCTCGGCTTACGGAGCCACGTAAGTGACTTTGTGTCGGTCCTCGGACTGAACGTCGTCGTCGATGAAGCCGAGGGGTATGCCTACGTACGCAGTCAGTTCACCGACCGCGACGCACCCGAGTTTCCACGACTCGTGGCCAGACACACCCTTTCCTTCAAGGTGAGTGTGCTCCTGGCCCTGTTACGCAAGCGCCTGGCGGAGTTCGATGCCAGCAGCTCCGATGTCCGGCTTGTGCTCAGTCGCGACCAGATCATCGAGATGCTCCGCTTATTCATGCCCGACTCCACAAACGAAGCGCTCCTGGTGGACAGCATCGACGCCACCATCAAGAAGGTGTGCGATCTGGGCTTCCTGCACCAGCTCCGAGGCGAGCAGGGAAAGTTCGAGGTCCGTCGGATTCTGAAGGCCTACATCGACGGGCAGTGGCTCTCGGAATTCGACGCAAGACTGGACGAGTACCTGGCCGACCTGGATCCGGCGGAGGAGTCTGCGTGACGCCTTCGCTGTTCAGTCCAATCGAGCTCGAGGATCCACACTCCGACCGTCTTCCCGGGTGCCGCTTGCAACGCCTTGAAGTCTACAACTGGGGAACCTTCGACGGGAAAATCTGGTCATTCGAGCTCGCAGGTCGCAACGCTCTCCTCACTGGCGACATCGGCTCGGGTAAGTCGACCCTGGTCGATGCTGTCACCACACTGTTATTGCCAGCGAACAGGATCTCCTACAACAACGCGGCTGGGGCAGAGATTCGAGAGCGAGATCTACGTTCGTACGTGCAGGGTCATTACAAGTCGGAACGTAACGAGACGACCGGGGCTTCGCGACCGGTCGGACTGCGCGACGACCGCCAGTTCTCCGTGATCCTCGGTGTTTTCGCCAACGCCGATTTCGCTACGACCGTCACGCTGGCCCAAGTGTTCCGCACCAGGGATGTCGGCCAGCCCGAGCGGTTCTTCGTTGTCGCCGACACCGAGCTGTCGATCCTTAAGGAGTTCACCGAATTCGGCTCCGAGTTCTCCGTCCTGAAGCGACGACTACGAGATCTCGGGGGGCGTCTCTACGACACCTTCCCCGAGTATGGGCGGGATTTTCGACGACATCTCGGCATCGAATCTGAGCAGGCTATGGAGCTCTTCCATCAGACCGTGTCGATGAAGGCGGTTGACAATCTGAACGATTTCGTTCGCAGCCACATGCTCGAACCATTTGACACGAACGCCAAGATCTCCGAGCTGATCGAACACTTCGACAACCTCACGCGGGCCCACGACGCAGTGGTGCAAGCCCGCGCCCAGCTGGAACTCCTCGAACCACTGGTGATCGATATCGACATCTATGACCAGCTTTCGGAGCAACGATCTGCACTCGAGCACCAACAGGAGGCGTTGCCCTTCTACTTCGCCGACAGGATGCGGAATGTACTGGAGAACGAGCTCGAAGAGCTGGTCAGCGATATCCACGAGCTGGATGAGTCCCTCGATTCGGTCGAGAGAAACATCAGAACCTTGCGCCAAGCAGAAAGCCAGTTGAGCGTCCAGATCGCCGGGAGCGGGGGGGATCGGCTTGCGGCCATCGCGGCCGAGATCGGGCGTCACCAGCGCGACAAGCCCATTCGCCAAGGCAAGTTCGACCGCTTCAACAAGCGCTTGGCAGAGGTGGGAATGGCGATGGTTTCGGAGGTGGAGCAGTTCCTCTCCAGCCGTGAGCGGGCCGAAGTTCGAAGGGTCGAGCTGGAGGGGGAACACGCCGGCATCCAAAACGAAATGAACGAACGACGGTTCGACCTACGCTCGATCGAAGAGGAGTCGAGCCAGGTCAATGACGAGCTGCATAGTCTTCAGTCTCGTCGGAGCAACGTTCCTCGTGTGAGTCTTGAGTTACGTCAGCGCTTGGGCGAAGACCTCGGTATCGATCCCGATGATCTTCCCTTCGCCGGCGAGTTGATCCAGGTTCACGAAGATGCGAGCGAGTGGGAGGGCGTGGCCGAGCGGGTGCTCCACTCGTTCGCGCTGTCCTTGCTGGTCCCAGACGTTCACTACGAAGCCGTCGCCAGTTGGATCAACGACCATCACCTCGGTGCACGGATCGTCTACTACCGGGTACCGGCCCGTCTTGCGCCGATGAATCCTCCCGAGCGGCGATCAGCCCAACCCCTCCTCGTGGACGTGCTCGAGCTCAAGCCCGATTCGGGGTTCCAGCAATGGTTGGGGAATGAGCTTGGACGTCGCGCCGACCATGTGTGCGTGGACTCCGTAGCCGAGTTCCGGTCCGCTCAGAAGGCGGTGACTCGGACGGGGCAGATCAAGGACAGGGAGCGGCATGAGAAGGACGATCGCAAACGGATCGACGATCGTCGGGAGTACGTCCTGGGCTGGACCAATCAGGCCAAGGTCGATGCGCTCGTGGCTCACGCCGCCTCTCTTCAGCAGCGACTGTCCTCAGCCTCGAATATCATCGCCGGTCTTGTCGAGCGCGTCGGGGCGACCTCATCCCAGCTCCGATCGCTGGCTGGGTTGGCCGAATATGTGCGCTGGGACGAACTGGACTGGAAATCGCTGGTCAAGGAGATCGCCTCCCTTCAGGCCGAGCGGGATCGCATAACAGCGTCGTCGGACACGCTGACCCATCTGACCGGCGAACTCGAGCGGGTCCGAGGGCAAATCGAAACGGACGAGGGGAAACGGAGCGGGCTTCAGCGAGAGCGAGGTGCGGTCGAAGGGCGCCAACGGACCGTGGAGACGGAGCGAGATCGTTTGGCGCAGATCCTGTCTGACGGCGAGGCGCTCGGGGCCGCCTCTCTATCGTTCGAGTCGATCGACCAGTTGGTGACCACCCATCTCGAGGGGCGTGCGCCGGACGTCGTGACACTCTCTTCGGCACAGCGAGACGTTGGGACCTCCCTCAGCCACCAACTCAACGATATCGGCAGGCAGCGTGAGACTCTCACCCAGCGCATCGTCCGGTCGATGAGCGCATTCCGTACGAAGTACCCGACAGAGACGTCGGAGTTCGACGACTCCATGGGTTCCGCCCGAGAATATCGTGAACTCCATCTGAGGGTGGCGACAGATGATCTGCCTCGTTTCGAGCGTGAGTTCAAGAACTATCTGAATCAGAACACGATCCGAGACATTGCCGGATTCTCCGCCCAGTTGAACAAGCACGAGCGGGTCATTCGCGACCGCGTCGAGACTATTAACGAATCATTGACGTCCATCGATTACAACGACCGACGATATATCCGGCTCGTGCCCGACCAGACACCGAATACCGATGTGCGGGAATTTCGGGCTGAGTTGCGGGCGTGCACGGACAACGTGGTCGGTGCGGTGACCACTGACCAGTACTCGGAAGAGAAATTCCTTCAGGTCAGGAGAATCATCGAGCGGTTCAAGGGCCGTGAGGGCACGACCGATCAGGACCGGGCGTGGACCCGCAGGGTGACTGACGTCCGCCAGTGGTTCGTATTTTCTGCGTCCGAACGTTGGCGGGCGGACGATTCCGAATACGAGAACTACGCAGACTCAGGTGGCAAGTCCGGAGGGCAGAAGGAGAAGTTGGCGTACACGGTTCTGGCCGCTTCGCTGGCATACCAGTTCAAACTCGACTGGGGCGCCGCACGATCGAAGGCGTTCAGGTTCGTCGTGATCGATGAGGCCTTCAACCGGGGATCCGAGGTTTCAACCAGGTACGCCCTCAATCTGTTCACCCGACTCGGGCTCCAATTGTTGATTGTCACTCCTCTCCAGAAGATCCACGTGATCGAGCCGCACGTTTCCGCCGTCGGCTTCGTCGACAATCCGACTGGCAATTGCTCGCGACTCCAGGGCCTCACCATTGCCGAGTTCCGTCAGCGCCGCAGCGAGCACGGCGACCGAACTGACATCCAGGGACCCGACGCCTCGGTGATGATCGAGACCTGATGGGACCGTGGACGAACGTGGCTGACCTGGTCGCCACGTTGCGGAAGCGATGGCGATCGGGTCGCTACTTGATTGACTATGGCAGAGACGTAAAGTGGGTCCCGATCGAATTACCCATCAAGGCGCCGTCGGCCGGCGAGTTACTTGATCGATTCGATGACGTGGTGAAGTGGGTCGAACGCTTCCAACATGAGAGTCGCACCTCGGGTGGCTCACCGTGCTTCGCTGTGGAGTACCGGACCATCAAGGGGAGAAGCCTCGGATCGAATTCGGTGCCTGTACGGGTTCGGATCGAGAGCTTCGATCACCTACGCACGCTTTTGGGAACGACCAACGAGGTGCAGAGCCTCGATCGGATTCTCGAGCAGACGACTGAGGCGATGCCCGAACTCACCCCCTGGGTGGTGGCGCATCCTCTGAAGGCAATTGAGCACGCCGAGATATGGAGCGAGCTGTTGGCGACCGTCGTCTGGATCTCGGCGACGCCCACCGAGGGTCTGTACCTGCGTCAGATTGACATCCAGGGAGTCGACACCAAGTTTGTGGACCGCCATAGGAGGCTCCTCGACGAGCTTCTCGTTACGGTCCTTCCGGAGGGCCGCATCGATACTCGATACACCGCCGGCGATTTCGCTCGGCGTTATCACTTTCGACCAAAGCCCGAATACACGCGCCTCCGCATACTTGAGTCTGAACCGGCATTGCCCGAAGTGCTCAGTGAGTTCACCCTGCGCACAGAGGAGCTTGCTTCCCTCAAGATTACTTCCCGGACCCTGTTCATCATCGAGAATGAAATTACCTTTCTGGCATTTCCTCGCGTATGTAGTGCGATCGCCGTGTTTGGATCGGGATTCGGCCTTGCTTCCTTGCGTCCATTTCCCTGGCTGGATGACAAAGAGATCGTGTACTGGGGTGACATCGACACACATGGCTTCGACATCCTCAGTCGACTGCGGGCGCGGTTCGACGGGGTGCGCTCGGTGCTTATGGACCGCGCAACTCTGCTGGCCCACCGCGGACAATGGGTTACCGAGCCCAGCCCGACCAATCGTGCGCTTTCGAACCTCACGAAGGCCGAGGAGGCTCTCTACGGCGATCTCATCGAGGGCCGGTTTGGTCCTGCGATTCGGCTCGAGCAGGAAAGGGTTCGCTTTTCGGTACTGCAACAGGCGCTACAGCCCTGGAAGACTTGACCTGGTCGGCTCCCGGTGTCGCAGAGAGTGGTGACGCCGACGATGCGCTCCTTCCGAATGGTCCAGGTTCATCCCGGCAGACACGGCAATCTGGCAGGCTCTCCCCGTGGATCATCTGCGGGAGCTTGCGATCCGGGAAGCCATGTTCGAGTATCTCGATGAGATGGTGGCCCAGTCCAACGATGGGAATCTCTCGTGGGAACAGACTGCTCACTTCTCCGTCGCCGGCGAGTTGATCGCTCTACGACAGACCCGAGGCCGAGGGATTCACAAGCCCCGACAGCTCGATGCTGCTTTGTCGATCAGCACGGCCTTCACGGGCTTCGGAAGACAGCCGCCCTATGAAGATTCCATCGGGGAAGACGGGTACCCTCGCTACAAGTACGAGGGGACCGACCCAAATCTCTCGACAAATCGCGCCTTGCGAATGGCGATGGAGTGTGAACTGCCGTTGGCCTATTTCATCGGGGTGCGACGCGGGGTCTACCGGCCGGTCTACCGCGTGTACATCGCGGGCGAGGACCCGCTACGTAACGAGTTCATCTTGAGCTTCGCCCGAAGTGAGGTCGGTCTCGACTTCACCACACTGACAGCGCCCGAAAAGGTCTATGCGGGAAGAATGACAAAGCAAAGACTGCACCAGCCGCTGTTCCGGGAGCAGGTCCTTCATGCTTACTCCTCGAGCTGTGCAGTCTGCCGCTTGAGGCATACCGAGCTACTCGACGCCGCTCATATCATCGGGGACGCGGAGGACGGAGGTGAGCCAGTGCTACCTAATGGCGTGGCACTGTGCAAGATCCACCATGCCGCCTTCGACCGAAACTTCCTCGGAATCACGCCGAATCTGGTTGTCCAGATCAATCAGAGGCTGTTGGATGAGATCGACGGTCCGATGCTGAAACATGGCCTGCAGGAGATGCACGGTGGGACGATTTCCGTGCCGCGTCGGATGGATGCGAAGCCAGACCCCTATCGTCTTGAGCAGCGTTACGAGGCCTTCCTCGCCGCCTCATAGGACCCAATCCCGGTGCTCTTCTCCAAGGTGCCATGTACACCGAGTTCAATAAAGTGGATAGAGAAGGCCCCGAATAAGGGCAACAGGCGAGCTGGCGATCGTTGCTGGCGCTTCGTCGGGGCCGGCCGAACGGACAGCCATACGGACACCTCGGAGGGTGTGGACCCAAAGAGCAATGACAACTGGTCGATCGCCTCGGCGGTCACGCGGGAGGACACCGACGTCGCGCCAAGCAGCGACAGGCGATCAGCCAGGAAGTCGGTGTCGACGGCGCGGGGCAGTCGGAGCACGTCGAGTGCATCCTTGTCGCGGACCCTGTCGACAGCACCGACTCGTTCGGCGATCTTGTGGACCTTGGCCACAAGAAGCGCCCCGGGCCCATCCACCCAGATTTCAGTCTCGCGCCTGTCCGTCGGTTCGAGCGCGGCGACGACGGACCGGTCACGGTCAACAGCGGCGCCTTCGAGACCCTTCGCCCGCCGGGCGGCTCGTTTGCCGTGGGTGCCCAGCCGTGCTCGCCTGGTCCCTGGACCGACGAGGGCTTTCGGGACCGTCAGGCCGATGCCGGGTGGGCAGACCCGGAGAACGCGTGGCGCTGTCGCCGCGCGGAGATAAATCAACTCGTCAAACCCGATAAACCTACCAATCATCCTCCATATTGGTATGATTAGGGGATTCTATGAGGAGCTTTCAACATCCGCAGACCCTCGATCCCGTCCCCGGGGATGTCGTGGCGTCCCTGCGACGGATCGACCGGGCCGCCGGTGCTGAGGGGGGCTACACGGACCAGTTGCCTCAGCTCCTCGACGCCTTGCGAGAACAAGCCCGTGTGGAGTCCATCACCGCGTCGAGCGCGATCGAGGGGGTCGTCGTCGACGATGCCCGGGTCCCCAGACTCGTCTCCGGAGTGCCAGGCGTGTTCCGCAACCGCAGCGAGGCCGAGTTCGCCGGTTACTCCCGCGCCCTCGACTACCTGAATCAACAGGACCCAGGCGAGCTGAGCGTCGGGCTCGTTCTGCACCTTCACCGGCTCCTTTTCGCATTCACCGAAGATCGGGGTGGCCACTTCAAGAGGGACGACAATCTCGTCGTCGATCGCTTGCCCGACGGCTCTCATGAGGTCCGCTTCGAGCCGGTCAGCGCCGCCGAGACCCCGTTCTTCATGGAGGAGCTGGTCGCCCGGAGCGTCGCTGCTCTCGGGCAAGACGAGGTGCACCCCTTGATCGTCACCGCCGCGTTCGCCTTGGACTTCCTCTGCATCCATCCCTTCGGAGATGGCAACGGACGAGTGGCGCGCCTCGCCACGTCGTACCTGATGGGTCGAACCGGCTATGGCGTCGGTCGTTACGTCAGCCTGGAGCAACTGATCTACAACACCAAGGACGACTACTACGGAGCACTGGGCGCATCAACCATCGGCTGGTTCGACGACGGGCACCACGATCTGTGGCCGTGGGCGCGCTACCTGCTTGGACGAGTTGGCGATGCGTATGGCCGTTTCGGGCAGCGGATTGCCGCCGGCACCTCGGGTGGGACCAAGCAGGACCGAGTCCGCGACTTCGTCCTGCTCCACGCTCCAGCCACGTTCACGATCGCCGAGATTCGTCGAGCCGTGCCCGGCGTGAGCGACAACACGATTCGCATCGTTCTCGGTGAGCTCAAGGAGAAGGGCAGCATCACCAATGACGGTTCCGGTCGTGGCGCCGCCTGGCATCGGCTCTGAGTCCTGCAGGAACGCCGGAGTTCTCGCCGGCTCGAACAAGCCAACAGCGTCTCGAGGAGCCTTCCGAAAGCCAACACGCAAGCCAACAATTGGGTCCCTCCGTGTCCCGCAGCGTCCCACCTCGTTTCGCGAACTTCCGAAAAGATCGCTGTCTACCGGGACAATTGCGACGTGATGAGATTCTCGGCGACGCCACGACACAACCAAGATCGCACTACGGATCAGAAGGTTGGGGGTTCGAGTCCCTCCAAGCGCGCTGAAAAGTCCAGGTCAGGACGTTTTCCTGGTGTCTGTCGATTCGGCGAGCATCGGGATGGCACTCCTAACGACCCAGAAATGGCTCGTCGCAAGCGTCTGTGTTGGCTGGTGAAGCTCAGGCCGTCGGGACCTGAGTCAAGCCAGATGCGATTTAGCAGGTCAGTCAATGCGTCCTGACAGACCTTGCTCACGTTGATAATGATCCCCCGAACTCGAGCAAGGCGATGGCCAAGCTCTGGCGGGAGGTAGATATTGACCGGCGCCGAATCAGGTGTTCGTCGCCGGCGCTTCCAGGTTGGAGCATCCGGGCCCCACTCAGAATTCGGCGTTGACAAAGCCTCGGATCACCACCGGAACCGTCGCATCCAAGCCACCGCACTGCGGTGTCAATGGATCTCGGGGATCCCTTATGGAATGACCTGTCGATGCCATGGTCGCCACGACATCGCGGACTGGTTTCCCGACCTGCGAGCGGTACAGCGCCATCGCCTCGGCACGATGTGTGCGCCCCGCCCAAGTCTGATTGTCGGTGAGCGTTACAACCGCGTAAACCCGCTACGGCCATTCTCGTTAAGTCTCCCGGGCTATGGTGGCGTCGTTGGAGCCCCAGCCCCCGGCCCTGAGACGAGTACCCGTCACGGAGGCAAGCGTGAAGCTGGAACTAGACCAACAAGGACACATACGTCCTGACCCCCGGTTTATGCCGGTTGCAGAGTTGGGCGACACCGCCAGTGATCGAGCACGGAAATATCGGCTCGCTCAGGCAGCGACGTTGATTCAAGCCGCCGAAGGCGGTGACCCGCTGGCAGAGGACTACGGCGCCCGGCTGGAGCAGGGAACTTCAGTAATGGACCTCTTGAGTACCGCCAGTCGGTGCCCCAAATGCAGTGGGGACGCCTCCTTCCGATTCCACCAGATCGGCTTGAACTGTTCCGGCATGACCGGACCGCACACACACCACAAATGCGAGGACTGTGGCTTCAGTTGGGGTGAGCCCGCCAATGGGCGTAACACAGAGCCGGTCTAGGCCCCGGTCATGAGTTTCTTCGTGATGACGACGCGACGTAGCGGTGAAGATCTAGAGCACAATTGCCGCTACGCGCCCGAAAACCTGATTGCGACCGAAGCGCCGCTACCTGAACGAGGAGGGTCTCGTCCCGTTGCTACTGGCGGCGGCAGCTCCGGTGGCAGCAGCCTGTTTCACCAACCCCGGCAGGAGGCTCACCATGGGTGACACGCTACGACTGAGTGGCCCAGGGCCGCTTGACGTCGATGAGCTCTCGATGATCGACGCTTACTGGCGAGCGGCGAACTACTGCTCGGTTGGGCAGATCTACCTGCTGGACAACCCGTTGCTTACCGAATCGCTACAGCCCGGACATATCAAACCCCGACTGCTCGGCCACTTCGGCACTACGCCAGGGTTGAATCTGATCTACGTCCATCTCAACCGTGTGATCAAGAGCCGAGACCTCAACCTGATCTATGTGATCGGCCCTGGGCATGGTGGTCCGGGCATCGTGGCGAACGCCTACCTCGAGGGCACCTATAGCGAGGTCTATCCCCATATCGGTCAAGACGCGGAGGGGCTCCGTCGGCTGTTCCGTCAGTTCTCGTTTCCCGGTGGGATTCCCAGCCACGTCGCGCCCGAAACTCCTGGGTCGATCCACGAAGGTGGGGAACTCGGCTACTCGCTCGTTCACGCCTACGGCGCAGCGCTCGACAACCCGGACCTGGTGGTCGCTTGTGTCATCGGCGATGGTGAGGCCGAGACGGGGCCGCTGGCGGCGAGCTGGCACTCGAACAAGTTCCTCGACCCCGTGGGTGATGGCGCCGTGCTGCCCATTCTTCATCTCAACGGCTACAAGATCGCCAACCCAACGGTACTGGCTCGGATCGGTGATGCCGAGCTGACCTGCCTGCTCCAGGGCTACGGGCATCGCCCGATTTTCGTCGTCGGCGACGAGCCCTCGGATGTGCACCGACAGCTGGCCGCCGCGTTCGACGACGCCTTCGACGACATCGCCCGGATACAGCAAAAGGCGCGCCGCGATGGCGATCGCTCTCGTCCGGTCTGGCCGATGATCGTGCTGCGGACACCGAAGGGCTGGACAGGACCGAAGGAGGTGGACGGCGTACCCATCGAGGGGACGTTCCGGGCCCATCAGTTGCCCGTCACCGAAGTAAGGACGAACCCCGGCCACCTCAAGGTGCTCGATGCATGGATGCGGAGCTACCGACCCGACGAGCTGTTCGACGAATCGGGGCGCCTCCGGGCGGATCTCGCCGCACTGCCACCGACAGGAGCCCGGCGGATGAGTGCGAACCCCCACGCCAACGGCGGGCTGCTGCTGCACGATTTGGAGCTGCCCGACTTCCGTCGGTACGCCGTGGCGGTTGACACGCCGGGGGTTGAATCCGTCGAGCCGACGAGAGTGGTCGGCGGTTTCCTTCGTGACGTGATCAGGGCGAATCCCACCTCCTTCCGGATCGTCGGACCCGACGAGACGCTCTCCAACCGGCTCTCTGCGGTATTCGAGGCGACCAACCGAGTGTGGGAGGCCGAGACACTTCCGGGGGACGAGTTTCTCGCGCACCACGGCCGGGTCATGGAGGTCCTCAGTGAACATCTCTGTCAGGGCTGGCTCGAGGGCTATCTCCTGACCGGTAGACATGGGATCTTCAACTCCTACGAAGCGTTCATCCCGATCGTCGACTCCATGGTCAACCAGCACGCTAAGTGGCTCGAGACCACGCGGGAAATCCCTTGGCGTCGTCCCATAGCGTCACTCAACTACTTGCTGTCCAGCCACGTCTGGCGCCAGGACCACAACGGCTTCTCGCACCAGGATCCTGGGTTCATCGACCATGTCGTGAACAAGAAACCCGAGGTAGTGCGGGTCTACCTGCCGCCGGACGCAAACAGTCTCCTGTCCGTCGCCGACCACTGCCTACGAAGTCGGAACTACGTCAACCTGATCGTCGCCGGAAAGCAGCCGGCACTCAACTACCTGAGCATGGGTGAGGCAATACTGCACTGCACAAGAGGCCTCGGCATCTTCGAGTGGGCGAGCAGCGATGGTGACGATCTACCGGACGTCGTGTTGGCCTGTGCGGGGGACATCCCGACCCTCGAAACACTCGCTGCCACGGCGATGATCCGCCAGTATTTCCCCGACCTCAAGGTCCGTGTCATCAACGTCGTCGATTTGATGCGCCTGGAGCCGGATACTGAACATCCCCACGGCCTGCCGGACCTCCAGTTCGACGCGTTGTTCACCAGCGATCGTCCCGTGATCTTCGCCTATCACGGCTACCCATGGCTCATCCATCGCCTCACCTACCGGCGCGCCAATCACCACAACATTCACGTGCGCGGCTACAAGGAGGAGGGCACCACCACCACACCCTTCGACATGGTGATGCTCAACGATATCGACCGCTTCCACCTGGTTATTGACGTGATCGATCGGGTGCCGACACTTGCCGGGCGGTCGGCGCACGTGCGCCAGGAAATGGAGGATGCACGCATGCGAGCCCGTGCGTACACCCGTGAGCACGGTGACGATCCGCCCGAGATCACCGGCTGGACCTGGCCCCGGTAGGTTTCGGCCAATGCGCGTGCTCGTCGTCAACGTCGGTTCCTCGAACCTGAAGCTTCGACTTCTCGGCGCCGACGACACGGTCTTGTTCGCCGAGGATATTCAGGCTCACCAGGGGCACTTTGATCCGGATTTGGTCAGAGCGGCGGTCATGGGAATCGCTGACAGGGTCGATGCCGTCGGTCACCGAGTCGTGCATGGAGGCACGATGTTCACGACTGCGGTAGTGATCGACGACCCCGTAGAGCAGGCCCTCCGTCAGCTGAGCGACCTCGCCCCGCTGCACCAGTCGAAATCGCTGGCTGGTATCGACGCGGTGGGTGGCCTCCTGCCGGATGCTCCCTCTGTCGCCTGCTTTGACACGGCCTTCCATGCGACGATGCCGGAGGTGGCTGCCACATACGCCGTTCCCACAGAGTGGCGGGAGCGACTCGGCGTGCGCCGCTATGGATTCCACGGTCTGAGCCACGCCTATGCGAGCCGCCGAGCAGCAGAATTGCTTGGCCAACCGCTCGAGCAGTTACGCATTGTGACGTGCCATCTCGGTGCCGGCGCATCGCTCGCCGCGGTGCGGGCCGGGATATCAGTCGAGACAACCATGGGCTTCACTCCGCTCGAGGGCCTTGTCATGGCCACCCGATCGGGAACCGTCGACCCAGGGGTGGTGACGTGGCTTGTGCAACACGCCGGGATGACCATCGATCAGGTGGCCGACGCGCTCGAGCACGCCTCCGGTCTTCTTGCACTGGCGGGAACCTCGGACATGGTGGAAGTCGAAGCGGGTGCCGCACGCGGCGAGGCCGGTCCTCGGCTGGCAATTGGGCTTTACGTCCACCGGCTGCGCGCCGGAGTCGCGTCAATGGCGAGTGCCATGGACGGCCTCGACGTCCTTGTGTTCACCGGAGGCGTCGGAGAAAACGCCTCCGCGGTCCGCGCCGAGGCGGTGGATGGGCTCGGCTTCCTCGGGGCAGGGATCGATGGACCCGCCAACGCCTCAGTCGTGCCCGATGCCGACATCACAGCGTCCGGTTCGAAAGTGCGTACCTTGGTCGTCAAGGCACGTGAGGATTTACAGATCGCCACCGAGGTCCGGTCATTGTTGACAGGACGCTCACCTGTTTTCTGAACAACCGTGAGCTCTCTCCATAGGAGAAACGCCGGCCCCTGTTCACCCACCCCGGTGTTAGGTCGCGGCCATGAGCAGGATCGGGATCGGACTCCTGTCGAGGATCTCGCGGGCCACGGCACCTCGGTTGGGATCGTCCGTCTGAGGCCAGCCCACGGCCACCAGTTCAGCCTGCGTCGACTCGATAGCGCGGAGCACCTCCACAGCGGGAACCCCTATGCGGAGCTCCAGCCGCATCTGCGGTGCACCGATCAAGTGTCGAGCAAAAAACTCTTGCGCGTAGGCCTCGGTCTCATGCTGCACCTGGTCCGAGAAACTGGGAATGGAGTCTTCGTCTTGGACGTGGACCACGACGATCTCAAGGCCGGCACGAGCAGAAATCTCGATACTCCGCCGAAGGACTCGAGCTTTTCCGGGGGTGCCCTTCATGGCCACCAAGGCCGTATGCAATTGTTCCGGAGGATGAGAGCCGGGAGGGACCACAACAAGAGGTTTGGTGGTTTGACCCGCCAAGATCATGGCCAGATGCCCCGCTGGGTGAGGACCGCTGGAGCTGTCGCGAGCTCCGAGGACGACGGCGAGGACGTCCTCCTCGGCCGCCACCGATGAGAGCACCTCGATCGGTTCACCGGAAAGCGTGCGCATCGGCGCGTCAGTAGCCTGGGCAACAGCTGGTACCTCCTCATTTTCGTCTTCGACGACGTGCAGGACCTCCAGCGATGCGCCCAGGGCGACGGCGACGGCCCGGCCCATGGCCAGCACGGGCCGCATGGCGGCCGAACTGTCGACAGCAGCGATGACCTTGCTCATGTGACCGGCTCCCAATGCGGGCCTTGGCGACGAAGCTCCAACGGGCCGGGGCCGGCGCTGAACGGTGTACCGCCGACCACGACAGCGGTGCTCCGATCGGCGTGGATCGAGAGGTAGGAGTGCTCGACGCGGAGGTGCACCTTGCTGCCACGGAACCGCACACGTAGCTCGAGGCTCGACCACGAGGGGGGCAGGACCGGGTCTACGTGGAGCATCCCGGCCCGGGGCCGGAGTCCGGCGAAGCCAAAGGCCAGTGCCTGCCAGAGTCCGCCCATGGTGGCGAGATGAAGGCCGCCGGCGGTGGACCCGGTCAGATCGTCGAGGTCCATGCGGGCGGCGAGACGCAGCGCCTCCAGGGCCTTGTCGAAGTCCCGCGCCCGCGCTAGGAGCGAGGCGTGCGTCGCCGGGGACAGAGAGCTGCCGTGGGCGGTGCGAGGCTCGTAGAAACGGAGGTTGGGCTCGAGGCTGCCGGGCACCACCTCGTCGGGGACGAGATGGTGGAGCAGCAGGACATCGGCCTGTTTGATGACTTGCGCCCCCGCCACACGCTCGGCTCCGAGCAGCAGATCAGCCGCAATGGGACGGCGCGGTGCCACCTCTTCGATGATCAACGGCTCGAGCCGCCCGAAGCCGGCGAATTGCTCGTAGATGCCCGTGTCGGGGTCGTAGCCGTCGACCAGGGCGTCGGCGAGTTCGAGCCAGTGCCGTTGCTCGTCGCCGTCCACTCCGTCGATACCGTCGGCTTCCGCGGCGCGTCGTAAGTTCCAGCGGGCCATCACGTTCGTGTAGGCGTTGTCATCAACCCGCTCGTGGTACTCATCGGGCCCGATGACGCCATTGATGTGGGCGCTGTCGTCAGGCTCGAGGTGGATCCTCGACGCCCAGTACCGAGCCGTCTCGACCAGGATCCGGCGACCCGGCCCGAGGGCGAATTCGTCGTCGCCGGACCAGTCCACGTAGCAGCACGCCGCCCAGGACACATCGGCGACGATGTGCTCTTCGAGCTGGCCGGTGAGGATAGGAATGATCCGACCAGACCGGTCCCGGGCGCTCGTCGGTGTGACGTCGTCACCGGTGCGGGCCGATTCCCAGGGGAATCGAGCCCCTGAGCGACCGGCGGCGCGAGCCGCATTCATGGCGGCCGGAAGCCTGCGCAGGCGGTACTCCAGCATGGCTCGAGCCGACGCCGGATGAGTGGCGGCCAGGAAGGGAAGGACGAAGACGTCGGCGTCCCAAAAGACGTGTCCGCTATAGCCGGTCCCTGTCAGGCCCCGGGCCCCCACAGCGGCCTCTCCTGCGTCGGAAGCCGACGCCATCAGGTGGAAGAGAGCGAAGCGGATCGCAAGCTGCAACTCATCATCGCCTTCCACCACGATATCGGCGTCCTCCCATCGCCGGGCCCAGGCCCGACGGTGCTGTCCCAGCAGTTGATCGAAGCCGGTGCTACCAGCACGATCGAGGGCGTCGACGGTCGTGGCGGGATCGGGAAGGGTGTCAGAGTTGGACGCGTAGACGGCGACGCGATCAAGTGTGCTCGTGCCGACGAGACCGCGCCCGCGCCCGCGCGTGCGTCTCTGTGTGGCGGCGGCTGCGATCCCGCCGGTGGAAGCGGCCACACGAATCCACAAAGCGGTTCCGGACCTCCCCTGGTCGTGGACGGAGTCGTCAGCGGGCGGCCGCAGCGCGGGCCCGACCCGGAGCCCCGTCGGACAGCGAACCCGCAAGACCGACGTGGTCGGCTGGGCCAACGATGCGAACCGGACGCTCACGACGTCACCCCCTTCGCCCTCCGCCAGCTCGCAAAGGACTCCAGTGCGCAGGTCGAGGACTCGTTGCAGTATTCCGGCGCCGGCGCCGGCGCCGGTGTCGAGCCCGTCAAGCTCGAAGACCCTGGGCCCGGTGAGTAGATGGGTGTCGGCTCCGTCCTCGTCGTAGACGCCTGTGGCGAGCACCCAAGGGTGTTGGCTTGGATTGGGTGCCAGGGTCGCACCGCTGGTCCCGACGTAGCCGTTGGCCAAAGCCAGCAGCGCCTCGTTGACGCGTTCGTGTTCGACGTCGAAGCCCTTGACGACAATGGACCACCCTGACCTGGCCACAACCTCGGGCAGGGAGCGTCGACGCCGCCTTCGCAACTGATCGGCCAACACCTGGCGCAGACGTGCTGATCCTCCGGTGACGGACACGACGCCAGCCGGGGTTGACTCCCGGCCGGCGTTGAACTGAAGGGTCGTTACGTCGGCGCCGAGCACGGACGCCGACCGGTGGGTCAGCCCCGACAGCCCGTCGATCAAGAGCAAGACCTCCCGGGAGTCAACCCCGCGACGCCAGAGTTCCTCCAACGTGCCTATCGCGACGTCTCCGACGTCTCCGACGTCCTCGAGGGTGCGCGTCGAAGAGGTCAGATGGTGGAACCCGGTCTCGTCGATAACAGCAGCCTCGGAGCCGTATCTGTCGGCGAGCAGGAGGTCGGCCGCACCGGTTGTGGGCCACGCAAGTCGGGTGGAGAGTTCGTCGACGGTGAGCGGAGCAATCACACCGACAAGTGCTCCGACCCGGCCGAGTGCCCTGAGTGAATCCGCGGCCCTTGTCACAGCCTCCGGGGCGGCGCTCGACACGACGACCGCCTCGAAGCGCCGATCGAGACCCGGCGGCAACTCAGAGTGATGGCTCGAAGCGGGGGTCGCTGTTCCCGGGGAACTCTCGTCCGATCGGCGGACGGGCGGATGTCCGGTCACACAGGGGGGGCGGCGGATGAAGCTGCTTTGGCTCCGGGCACGTCTCGGGCGACGAGGCGGAACCGGCGCCCGGTGACTACGTCCGGGCGGATGACGAGTACTTCTTCGCCAGGTTCAGGGACCCAGGGCTGGGGCATCGCTCCGGCTTCGGGCCCGACGTCATTCGGAGCCACGACGGACGCCAGTCCGCGAACCAGGACACTCCACGCCAGGCCAACGTCAGGCTCCACCCGGTCGACCTCGAAGGCGACCAACGATCCGGGCGCCAAGTCCGACAGCCGACCCGGACCAATTCGAACCAGCACGCCGTCGTCGTGATACTTGAAGTTCAGCGGCACCACCAGGGGGGCCTGCCCATCGGCCACCGCCAGCCGACCGATGTGGTCATCCTTGGCCGCGAGCGCCAACAACCGTAAGCACTCAGGAGCCTGGAGTATTTCGGACCCGCGCTGGTCAATCCACATGACTTCACTATGACGGGCTTGGAACAGGGAGAACAGGGCCTTTCGCCCCAATATGGCTCTGGGACTTCAGGGCGTTATGTAACTCTGCAGTTCGGCCAAGTCTGACACGACAAAGTCGGCCCCCGACCGGAGCAGTTCCGATGGCGTGGCGCCCCTGCTCACACCGACGACCAGACCGAAGTTCCCCGCCCGACCGGAGGCGACCCCGGCCGGCGCGTCCTCCACCACGGCGGCGTGGCGAGGCTCGATGCCCAGCTTCTGGGCCGCGAAGAGGTACGTGTCGGGGGCAGGTTTGCCGGCCAGCTTGTACTCAGCGGTGACGTACCCGTCGACCTGCACGTCGAAAAGACCGGCGATTCCGGCCGCGTCGAGCACGGCCGCGCAGTTCTCGCTTGCTGAAACCACAGCCAGCTTTCGCCCGGCGGCCCTCAGAGCACGGACGAGCGTCACCGACCCGGGAAAAGCGGCGATACCGCCCTCCGAAAGCATCCGAAGCACCAACTCGTTCTTGCGCTGCCCAACGCCGTTCACACTCTCTTTCTCTGGCGAGTCGTCAGGTGTCCCTTCGGCGAAATGGATGCCGCGCGAGGTGAGGAAAGACCGGACACCGTCGAGGCGGGGTTTGCCGTCCACGAATCGCTCGTAGTCGGCAATCAGGTCGAAAGGGGTGAACGTCGTTCCCACCCCTGCCCGGCGAGCAAGCAGCTCGTCGAAGGTCTCCTTCCAGGCCGCGGCGTGAACGGAGGCGGTGTCGGTCAGCACCCCGTCGAGGTCGAAGAGCCAGGCCTCAAGCGCAGCCGCCCTGCCTAGTGACGCCGCGCCGGCCGTCACGTGCGCACCGCCGCTCGAACCACCCCAAAGCGCCGCCACCCGATCAGCATGCTGCCGATCCTAAACATCCGAACAGAGCGATGTGCATGGATTTTGATCGTCGATTCAGACGAGATGATCAACCGGAGTCGCCGGTTGGGCGAACCCAGACACCTGCTCTGAGAGCTCGCCGACAAGCTGACTTCCGCCGAGCTTTGTGAAGAAGGCCGAGCGTTTGAAGAAGTGAGTCCGTCTTTCAGAGGTAACCTTCCGGGAAAGGCGACCCTCCAACGGAGAGACGCCATCGATCTCGCCCCAGACCCCGGCGACGCTGAGAAAGTGGACGGCGTCATGAACCGGTTACCTGAGTCAGGTCCTGTTCGCGCTGATGGCGAATTCAGCGCGTGGGTTCCTTCTTCGCTCGACTCCTTCGCCCTGCCCGAAGTAGGTGCCCGGTCAACCGCGTGGGTCGCGGTGGATAGTGGGGAAGTCGATCCAGCGGCCGTCGCCACACGGGATCTGCTTGACGAAGTCATCTCCCATATCCACCGAGCAGGATTATTGATCAATTCGTGTAGCGAAGTAGTCAGGCCGGCCCTTGTGGAACAACTGGTGGATGTCACGCGTGAGTTGGACGCGGTGATCTATCAGCTCCAGGCCGCGGGCCCCGAAGGTCACGACGCAGTGAGGCTGACCGATTTCCCGTCACCTCACATGCATTGGGCGTGGTCAGAGGGTGGACGCCGGTGGATCAATATGACATTCAACGAGAATCAGGCGTGGCTCGCCCGTCCTGATCTGGATCCGGTGGCGTTCGCCTCTCATGAGGTGATGTCATGAGATGGAACTGCCGCCTAACCATCCGGGTTGGTGAACTCACTGAAAGAATTGTGTGAGGGCGTCTCAATGTCTGGGCCGGCGGATACTGAACCACGCGGCATCGAGGGAGACAATCCATACCCTCAACGCTCTAACAAGGGTGCGCGCCGTCCTCCGGCGCGGCGCATTTCCAGCCGATTCGATGAGGCGGGCGTCGTCAGATCTTGGAGATCGCCACTTGTCGGGTCCAGGAGAATCGGCGACGTCGAGCGCCAGCGTCAAGAAGAACGGAGGATCCGGCGCGCGGGTTGTGAGGTGTGGATGATCGCGCTGCGGACCGAGTTGTGACGGCCATCGAGCAAGATGAGCAGCCGCTGGACGAGTCGGTCGATGTCCCTCAGGAGTTGCTCGAGACACTGTTCCAACATCTGCGATCGTCGGCGGAGGGTCTCACGGAGCGTGAAGCGGCGCGGCGGTTGGTGGTCTGCGGCCCTAACCAGCTCACCTCTCGAGGCGGCCGCCGATGGCCCGGCGAGCTGGTCGCACAGTTCACTCATCTGCTGGCGCTCCTCTTAGGCGCCGCCGCCGTCTTGGCGGCGGTCAGTAGTTCTCCGATTCTCGGGGCAGCGATCGTGGGAGTGATCGTGCTCAACGCTGTCTTTGCATTCCTCCAGGAGCTGCACGCTGCACGCCGTGGAGGCAGTGGCCGCCTATCTACCTTCGAGCGCATCAGTGCTGCGTGACGGGTCCCGCCAAGAAGTGGACGCCCTAACCCTCGTACCCGGCGACGTGCTGCTGCTGGAGGAAGGGGACCGAATCAGCGCGGACGGGCGTCTGATCACCGCAGGTGAGGGCCGATCGCCGTTGATCGCGCAATCGGTCAGGCCCACGTGATGACGTCGGAATGGTCCAGGCGCGGCAGCCGGTCGAACCAGGCGTTCTCGCCGGGATGGCTGATATTGACAACCAGGATCGACTTCCACCGTCCATCGGGGAAGAAGTCGGCGTCCAAGCTGCCGGCGTCGAAGCCACCCATCGGTCCGGCCGCCAGTCCGTGGGCGCGTACCGCTAGGACGAGTAGCCGGCCTGCATGGCGGCGCTGAACTGGCCCGTGCTGGAGCGCATTTCGTCGTTGGCGGCGAAGACGTCGCGGAGCTCCGGCTTGAAGGGCAGAACCGTGGGGATGTGCTCATGGAACTGCGTGTCGAGGGCCAGAACAGCGACCGCCGGGGCGGAGGCTGTCTTGTCTCGATTTCCTTCGCTCATGTGCCCGACGAGCCGCTTGCGTCCTTCATCGGTGCGGACGTAGAGGACCCGGAGGGGCTGGGTATTAGCGGCGCTCGGACCCCACTTGGCCAGCTCCCACACGTCGGCGAGTTCTTCGTCGCTGACGGGCGTGGGAGCGAAGCCGTTGGCCGTGCGGGCGTCGGTAAAGAGCAACGCCCGGCCGGCGTCATCGAGCCG
Organism: Acidimicrobiaceae bacterium; assembly: GCA_003151475.1. Lineage (GTDB taxonomy): Bacteria > Actinomycetota > Acidimicrobiia > Acidimicrobiales > UBA8190 > Palsa-661. The sequence goes on from PLXQ01000034.1 coordinate 203,862, forward strand.
GTCCAGGACGAGCGCGGAGGAGGTGTCGGTCATGGTCATTGGGCTTCGGTCTCCTGGGGTGCTTCGGAAATGCTAGTGACATCTACTAACGTAGCCGTAGCATCTTCTATTCCAGAAGCCCCGCTGGATTTATGAGCACCTCGCTATAATGTGGTGATGGAGGCGACGACAGCGGTGGGGCACGAACCGCGTACTTGTGACGCCGCCCTGGCGCGCGCCTTCGGCTTCCTCGGGAAACGGTGGAATGGAGTCCTGCTCGGCACGCTCGTACGGGGGTCCGCCGGTTTCGCCGAGTTGAAACGCGCCGTCAAGGGAATCAGCGATTCCGTTCTGTCCGAGCGACTGAGCGAACTGGCTGCGGCCGGGCTCGTACGGCGCACCGTTGAGGAAGGTCCGCCGGTCGCTGTGACCTATCACGTGACGGAGGCGGGCCAGGCACTGATGCCGGCGCTCGAGGCCCTGACCACGTGGGCTGAGCACAACCTGCCCACCTGACCGGCGCAGCGCCCGGGCCCCGCAGTGCCCTAGCTCGAGAAGGTCAACGGGGATAGCCCTTCTCCGACGGCGTCTCGATGAGACCCTGCGTCGCGCCGCTGGTGTCCCTGTACCACCCCACTGCCACGCAGGTTCCGGGCGTGGGGCAGGTCATGTCGTTGAAAGAGGCGACAGGATTCGCTCCCTCGGCGTTGGTCGGCAGTGGCGCCCGGGACGTCGTCCAGGTTCCTCCCGACAGCGTCTCGACGAGCCCATGCAGGATGGTGCCGCTCGTATCGAGGTAGCTCCCGACCGCGATGCACGATGCCGCGGTCACGCACGTGAGGGCATCGTGATGCGCGTCAACGCCCGCCGGCAGCGTCAGCTTCGCCGGTCTCCAGATGCTCCCCGACAGTGCATCGATGAGGCCGTCATGGTCGCGTTTCGCATTTGTGTACGCCCCGACGGCAATGCAGGAGCCAACGGCTGGGCAGGTGACAGCGTCGAGGACGGGGGACCGGTTCGTTGCCGCGTTTGCCGGGAGCGGCGCTTGTCGCCCCGTCCATGTTCCTCTCGAGAGCGTCTCGATGAGGCCGTGGAGCTGTCCCCGGAGACCATAGACACTTCCGACGGCCACACAGGATCCTGCCGACGGGCAGGTGACGGCGAAGACGGCGGCACGCGCTACCTCCGTGGGAATCCATGTTCCGTGGGCCAGGGTCTCGATCAGTCCTGGGATGTTCCCGCCGGTGTCGTTGTACGACCCCACGGTGACACAGGCGCCAACCGCCGGGCAGGTCACGGTTTGTAGGAACACATCGGGTGCGGAGTTCGCATTGGGCGGCGGCCGCGGTTGTAGGGCAGTCCAGTGGCCCCCCGAGAACGTCTCTATGAGGCCCAGCGCCGCCGGTCGCGGATCGAAGTAACTGCCGACAGCCACACACGAACGGACAGAGGGGCAGGCGACGGCGGTGAGCGACGCGGCCGAGCCTAGGGTGACGTTCGCCGGAAGCGGCGCTTGGAGAGGCGTCCACTTTCCTCCCGCCAGAGTTTCCAAGAGGCCGTGTGGGTCACCGCTGACGCTCGTGTACCACCCCACGGCCACACAGAAACCCGTACCCCGACAGGCGACGCCGCTCAGGTACGAGTCACCCGGGTTCTGCGGAGATGCGTTGGGCGGTAGCGGTGCCAGTGCGGCGGCCCAGGTGCCGCGTGAAAAGGTGGCCAGGAGACCGTGGAGGTGACCTCCCATCTCGTCGTACGACCCCACGGCCACGCAGGAGCCCGCGCTCGGGCAGGTGACGGCCACGACGGCGGCATGGGGCACCTCGACGGGAATCCATGTCGGCGCGTGCCGAGTCGGGGAGAGTACGGGAACGACGCCCGTACCGACCAGCACTTGTGCCAGGAAGACGGCGGCCTTCACGCCAGCACCCGGAATCTTCAGAGAGCCAAGCATCGATTCCCCCAGCCAGAAGGGCTGAGTCGACGGTACCGCACCCCATACGGTGGTGCCACGGTGATACGTGCCGCCGGCCGGTCGCCGGCCCCGAGGGCCGAAGAATCGGCTGTTTTTCTACCGTGTGCGCTCAGGACACCTCTGCGTCATCGGAGGCGACGCGCAGGCGGCGGAGCTCTGACCGGCGCATCTTTCCGGCATCGTCGCGCAGAGGGGAGCTCACGAACTCGATGGTCCGAGGGCGCTTGTAGGCGACCAGCCGTTCGGCCGTGAACGCAATCAGTTCGTCGCCACTCACCGCCGAGGCGTCCGCTTCGACGATGGCGTGGACGCGGTTGCCCCGCTCGTCATCGGGCAGACCGATGACGGCACACGATTGCACCGCCGGGTGCTCGTTCAGAGCCGACTCGATCTCGGCCGGATAGACGTTCGATCCACCCACCAGAATCATGTCCTGGGCCCGGTCGCCCAGGTACAGATAGCCGTCCTCATCGAGCCGACCCATGTCGCCCAGGGACTCCCAGCCGCCCGGTCGCACGCGGGCTTCGGCTCCGACATAACGGTATGCGGGCGTGGTCCGAGAGGAACGCAGCCACACCTCGCCCTCGTGGCCGGCGGGGAGAACGTTGCCGTCGGGATCGCAGATCTGCACTTCGCCTCCCGTGGGCCGACCAACCGAACCGCGATGCTCGAGCCATTCGTGGCCGGTGATGACCGTGCGCAGCTGGGCCTCGGTCCCGGCGTAGAGCTCGTAGATGCGCTCGGGTCCGAGCCATTTGATCCACACCTCCTTGAGCCAAGGAGGACAAGGCTCGGCCAGGTGCCACACGACCCGCAGCGCAGATAGGTCGTACCCCGTGCGTACCTCGGCAGGGAGATTCCAGATGCGCTTCATCATGGTGGGCACGAGATAGACCACGTCCGCCCGGTGCTCGGCCATCGCTGCCAGCGTCTGTTCGGCATCGAAGCGGGGCAGGACGACAACGTGGCTCCCATGCAGCAGGGCGAAACATGCCCAGACGATCGGACCGTTGTGGAAGAGCGGGCCCGGCATCACGAGGCATCCGTCGCGGCTGAACAGTAGAGCGGCCTCTGCAGAGGGATCGATGAGACCAGGGTCGCCTGACACGATCAGTTTGGGACGACCCGTCGATCCACCTGAGGTCGGGGCCTTCCACGCCGGGCTGACCACGTCGACCAGATCGACTGGTCCGTCGGGATCGGGAGGTCGGTAACCGATCGGTAAGCACAGCCGATCGGGCAACACATCTGGATCAACACCGAGGACAACCACCGGATCGGCCAACGAGACCACGGCTTCGAGTTCGCGACGGGGCAGTCGGGCGCTTACGGGCTGAGGAGTGGCGCCCAATTTCCACAGCGCCACCGTCGCCACGAACCACTCGGTGCTATTGGGTAATGCCAAAGTCACCATGTCGCCGACACCGACGCCCAGACGGCGGAACTCATGGGCCAGGAGATCGGACTGCCTGTCGAGTTCAGAGCGGCTGAGGGTGGACTCGCCACAGGTGACCGCGGGCGCGCCAGGTCGTCGGGCGGAAAGATCCCGGAGCTGAGCGGCGAATGAGATCAGGGAGGCCACGAACCCGGTCGGTCAGTCGCCGGCCAACCGGGCCGGAAATCCGCCCCGGCTTATCGGTCCCCACCTCTCAGGGACCAATCGGATCAGCACCTTGCCCTGGTCGATCATGGCTTGGCGGTACTCCTCCCAGTCGGAATGCTCCCCGCTGATCGACCGGAAATATGTCACCAGTCCTTCCAGAGCGTCGGGCAGGTCGACGATCCCTGTCGGTCCCGACACCTGAACCCAGTCACCGGTAAAGCCGTCCGACAAGACGCAGACCTCGGCCCTCGGGCGCCGGCGCAGGTTGAGGACTTTGGCTCGCTCGGGATAGCTCGCGACCAGAATCGTCCCCTCGGGATCGACGCCCATGGTCACCGGTGACATCTGGGGCGTCCCGTCCCGGCGCTCGGTACTCAGGATGGCGTGATGCCGGGGTCGGATGAATGCCAGCAATCCGGTGCGGTCGACGGGGGTGTCCACGGCGATGGGGCGGGCCATGGTGCGAAGGTATCGGATCCGGTCCATGCCCACGGCGCTTCACGCGCGTCGGGCCGGATGGAGGGGGGACCTGGGGGGTCGTCCGGGTCGAAATGGTCGATTCCTTGATCGTCGTTTGGAGCGCTCTGTTGACAGATCCAACCTGGGACTGGATGCTCGAAGAGACGAATGTCGGGATGTCCATCGAGAAGAAGAGTGGTCAAATGCGCAGTCACACGGTCCGGCGGGGCCGGATTTACGCCAGCTTGGGAACGGTCGGTGCCCTGATCGCTGGTCTCGGGATCAGCCAGAATGCGGGGGCGGCAACACATGCCACCACCATGCTGGCGAACAGCCAACCCTCCTTTGTCGCCCATGCAAAGGACCTGGGTGCGGTGAGTTCTTCGCGGGCCGTGGACTTCGAGATCCTGCTCGGCTTGCCCGATGAGTCCGGCGTGGAGGCCGAGGTGCAGGCGCTGTCCACTCCCGGCAGCGCGTCATTTCGCAAGTTCCTCACGCCGGCCGAGTTCCAGAGCACCTACTCGCCGTCGCCGTCCGCCGTCAGCGCCGTAGAGACGTGGGTCCGCGGCGGGGGTCTGAAAGTGAAGTCGGTCGCCCCCAGCCGGCTCTACGTGGAGGTCACGGGAATGATGGGTCGCGCCGAGGCTCTCGTCGGCACCACGCTCCACACCTATGGCTACCGGGGCCATGAGCTCGCCGAGCCGGTCAGCAACTACACCATCCCCGCCAATTTGAGCGGCGCTGTGGCGGGGGTCGTGAACCTTGACGATGCGGCGTTTCTCCAGAAGCCCGCCTCTTCGACCGGCGACCCGTCAACCGCCGGCTCGCCGGCTGCCACCTCGACGACGGGCAAGCCGGACAACACCCTCCCCGGTCCGCCCAAGGGTGTGCACTACGGGATCCAACCGTGCTCGGCCTACTACGGACAAACGCTCGCCACCGACAAGCCCCCCGCCTATGGCCAGACCTGGCCGTACACGATCTGTGGCTACAACGCCGATCAGTACGAGAAGGCGTTCGGGCTGTACGACAGCATCCAGGCGGGCAATGACGGCACGGGCGTCACCGTGGCCATCACCGACGCCTATGCGGCGCCCACCATCCTCTCGGACGCCGACACCTGGTCCACTCAGAATGACGTTGCTCCCTTCAAAGATGGTCAGTTCACCCAGGTCACTCCGGCTGCCGACGGGTACAACAACGAGAGTCGTTGCGGCCCCCAGGGTTGGTACGGCGAGGAGACCCTTGATGTCGAGGCGGTCCACGCCATGGCGCCGGGAGCGCACATCGTCTTCGTAGCCGGGAAGAACTGCGGGGGCGGCTTGGACAGCGCCTGGGCGTCGACGATCGACAACCATCTGGCGTCGGTGGTCACTGACTCATGGGACGACAACACCGAGTCGCTCCCGGCAGGTCAGATCGCCTTTTACCACGAGTACCTGCTGGAAGCGGCCACCACAGGTATCACGGTGATGTTCTCCTCCGGTGATGATGGTGACGAGGCGACGACGACCGGCACCAAGCAGGTGGGGTTGCCGGCTTCTGATTCCTACGCCACCGCCGTCGGCGGCACGAGCACTGAGATCGGCCAGGACGGCAGCATCGTGTTCCAGGAAGGCTGGTCGAACTTCTACTCCAACCTGTCGAGTAAGGGTGTCTGGACGCCTGCGCCGCCGGGGACGTTCTCGAGCGGATCCGGCGGTGGTACCAGCGTCGTGTATGCCCAGCCCTTCTACCAAGTGGGCGTCGTTCCTTCGAAGATCTCGAAGTACAACGGACATGCAGCGATGCGGGCGGTACCCGATGTGGCTATGCCGGCCGACCCCAACACGGGCCTGGACATCGGTGAAACCCAGCAATTCTCGGACGGCACCTACTACTCCACGTACCGCCTCGGTGGGACGAGCCTGTCGTCACCTCTCTTCGCCGGCGTCGTCGCCGACGCCGTGCAGTTCAACGGTGCGGCCGTCGGATTCATCAATCCGCTGCTGTACCAGAACATCGACACTTCGGCGATCACCGACGTCCTGCAACTCAGCGGTCGACACGCCACGGTGAGGACCAACCTGACTAAGCCAGGCGATCCGACGAGTCGCCTGAGCTGGGTGCTGCAGACCATCGGTCTTCACACGACGATCTTTGCCGGCCCCGGATACGACGACCAGACGGGCGTAGGCACCCCGAACGGCGTGTTCTTCCTGCAGGCTATGAAATATCAGCCTTCCTGACGTCGACGGAGTCTGCCACCTAGAGACGACGGAGCCTTCAAGAGGTAGCTTGCTTCCAGATAGCCGGTCAGTGCAGCGCCGTCGACATCGTCGAGACGGACAACACGGCTCCATGGCCCTCGTAATGGGGGGTGCTGAACAGCGAGCCGCCGCCCATCTCGATCAGCAGAGGCTTCTCGTCGACATCGCAGAAGACGACCAGAACCTCGGAGTCGTGGACGCCGTAGCGCTCGTACTCACGATCGCCCCACATCCGGCAGAAGCTCTTGCCCCGGACCTTGAGCGAGGGAGTGCCGTAGGAGGTCGACTCGATGACCTCGGGGAGGTGGGCGGCCGCCCGCTTGACGTCTTCGAAGAGGGACATGGCTGGACCTCGTCGGGCGACTGCTCCGGTCCGATGGCCTAATTTGTGGGTCACGTGTCATTGACGCTATCGGCGGGGCAATGCACGCTGGACCTATGAATCAGCGCCACGTGGTCATCGTCGCTTATTCCGGCCTGCAGCCGCTCGATACCGTCGGGCCCTTCGAGGTTTTCGCCGGCGCTACTCGGGTGGCCCGGATGCTCGGCCGCCCCGGCGGCTACCACCTCACGCTGGCCTCGACCACGGGTGAGCCGGTGTTCGCCGAGAGCGGCCTGGGCCTGTGCACGGTGCCACTTCCTATCGTGGGCGAACGCATCGACACCCTGGTGATTCCCGGCGGTGATCAGGCACAGGCAGCGCGCCGTGATGAGGCCTTGATGTCGTGGATCAGGGCCGTCGCCCCCCGGTGCCGTCGGGTGGCCACGGTGTGTACAGGCGCCTTCGTGGGCGCCGAGGCCGGTCTTCTCGATGGCCGCCGGGTGACGACCCACTGGGCCAGTGCGGAGCAGCTGGCCTCCGAGTTCCCCGCCCTCGACGTCGACGCGGATCCCATCTACATCCACGACGGGAAGTTCTGGACCAGCGCTGGTGTGACGGCCGGTATCGACCTGGCCCTGGCTCTGGTGCAGGACGATCTGGGCACGGAGGTCGCTCAGACGGTGGCGCGCTGGTTGGTGATGTTCCTGCATCGCCCGGGCGGCCAGACCCAGTTCGCCTCACCGGTCTGGGTTCCGCGCGCCGAGCGCTCGACCGTGCGGGCCGTGCAGACGTTGGTGGAGGCGGCACCCAGAGGTGATCACCGCCTCCCCGCCCTGGCGGCGGCGGCGGCCATGAGCGTGCGCCATTTCACCCGGGTGTTCACGGCCGAGGTGGGAGAGACCCCCGGCCGGTTTGTTGAACGGGTGCGTCTGGAGGCCGCTCGACGCGACCTGGAGACGACGAACGACACCCTTGACGTCATCGCCACCAACAACGGCTTCGGCACCGCCGAGACATTGCGGCGTGTCTTCCAGAGGCGACTCAGTGTCGCCCCCGACTCTTACCGACGCCGTTTCCGCGTCGTCGCCGACGAAAGGACTACGGCGTGACCGATCGACTGCAGGTTGCCATTCCGCTGTTTCCCAAGTTCACCGCCCTCGACGGCGTGGGTCCATATGAAGTCCTTCAACGGATCCCCCAGATCGACGTCACCTTCATCGGCCACCAGCGCGGTGAGATCCGCAGTGAGAACGGCATGCTCGGCATCACCGCTGACGCCACTTTCGAGGAACTCCCCGAGCCTTCTGTCATCGTGTTCCCCGGCGGGGTGGGTACCCGCCCACTCGAACACGACGAGCGCGTGCTCAAGTGGGTCCGCCACGCTCATGCCGGCACGGTGTTCACCACATCGGTGTGCACCGGCTCTCTCGTCCTTGGTGCCGCCGGACTTCTCAAAGGTCTGACGGCCACGACGCACTGGGCGTGTTACGACGAGTTGGCGGAGCATGGAGCCGAGCCCACCGCCCAACGTGTCGTGGAACATCTGGAGCAGCGGATCATCACGGCCGCCGGTGTGTCGAGCGGCATCGACATGGCTCTGCGGCTGGTGGAGTTGTTGGTCGACCGCACCGCGGCTGAGGCGGCACAGTTGATGATCGAATACGACCCCCAGCCTCCGTTCGACTCGGGATCTCGGGCCAAGAGCAACGACACCATTCTCACCCGGGTCATCGAGTACGCCCAGGTGCGACAGTGACAGCTCCTTTCTCACCGTGGCGCCGAGATTTCGGACTAGGCGGCCAACACCTGTTCCGCATCGAAGGACCGCAGGATGATCGAGGCTGCCTTTTGGATCCGCCCGCATGAGCTCTTGATGTTGGCGATGGCCGTTTCCCCCCCGCCGGCCCAACTCGCTACATAGCCGAAGCTGTAGTCGCCGGTGTCCATACCCATGGCCCGACAGACGATGTAGGCAGTCGACTCAGCCTCCAACTCGGCGAGGGGCCGGTCGGTGACACGCTCGTGGAGCAGCGCGTGCGCCAGCTCGTGAACGAGGGTCTTGATCCGCTGGGCGGGGCTGTTGCGCGCCTCAACGCGGATGTGGTGCTCGGAAACATTGCAGTCGCCGTTCGTGGTGTCGCCGAACGCGTAGTCCGCCACGCCGAAACCGAAACAACGGGCCACCTCGACGAAGCGGACGTAGAAGCGAGAAGGATCGTCACCGGACAGTTTGGTGCAGACGGCGGGCGGTACCTCGCCGACGGTCTGGCCGATATCGAATACGGCGACGTACTTGAAGCCGCGGACGAACTGATCGGCATCGGGATCGTCGTTCGCCGATCGCTTGCCGACCATGGGAGCGAGGATCCAGATCGCCTTCTCCCCCTTGCGGACGGATCGCTGGAGCTTGCGCCACGTCGTGAAGCCGGCGACGTGGGTCGCTGCCGGACATTGGGCGGCGATGAGGAGGGCGTTGCCGTAGCTGTAGTGGTGAAATCGGCTCTGGAAGGCGAGGTAGTCGCACCATGCTTCGGATGACGTCAGCCTCGCTATTCCGTCTTTCAGTTGGGTGAGAAGGTCTGAACGGGTGTTCTTTGTGGTCATCGGGGATCCTGTGCACTGGAGACGCTGCCCTGTGTGGCTCAGTGCCAGGGCAGAGACGAGGCTCGAGAGACCCTTCGGGGGCGATGGGCGGCGACGGGCCCTGAACGCGAAATCAGGCCGCCAGCGGAAAGGGGATCACCGAATGATCGCGATGGCCGGACCGTAGCTCGACCCTGTGACGCTCTCGGAGACGGAGACGGCGACGGAGACGGCGATGGCGATGGCGACAGCGACGGCGGCGTTCGTCACTCGACAGGGATTTCGCCCGCCGGAGAGGACAGGAGAGGGCCCCGGATTCGGGGTTGGGGTCCCTCTTCGAGAACGACGCCCCGGGGTTCGTGACCGCCCAGCCCCACCAACGCCACCGGCCGGTTCGGGACTACCACGTCGAGCCGGGCGAAGCCGGTCGCTCCGTCCGGGTGGGCGACGACCGACCGCGCCGGGTGAAGCCCGGGATCGTCCCAGTTCATGAAGGCGCAGCGCCAGGGTTCGGCCCAGGCTCTGTCGACCACCACCGAACGCCAGCTGATCGTCGTCCCGTCGGGCGCGTCGCTGACGGCCGGACCGGGCCTGGCCCGGTGGTCGAACCGACCGACATCAACGCCACGGCAGCGCGAGTGGGGGATCCGATCGAGCGCCGCCTCGACTTCGTCGACGACGGCGGGGAGTTCCAGATACTGCTCACCGAAGGGCACGATCAGGTTGGCGGTCCCACGTCCGGGGTGTCGCCCCTCCCTCGAGAACGGTGAACCCCAGGCTTTCAAGCCGGCGCCGGGCTCTACAGAGGTCCTCGACGAGAACGATCGCCTGCACGAGCCGGTCGGTCACGACCAGATTCTGCCCAAGAGTCGTTTCAGGGTACTTCGGTATGCGGAGTTGTCCGATATTTGGCCCGGTCGAGGGACTGGGTTGGAGTGCGACCTTCACCCTGGCTCGGGGGATTGCGGTCCACCCGTCAAACGTCGCACCGTCCCAGGCACCGGGCAAGACATGACCGGCAATTTCGGGGAAGAGGCAGTGCCAACCAGAAGGAGCGAAATGAAGTTCAAGCGAGCCACCATGACATTGGTGAGCGCGTCGGTCGTCGTCCTGGGAGGACTTGCCGTCCTGCCCGCCGCGGCCTTTGCGTCGTCACCGAGTTCTCTGTGGGTCAATGCGACGGGAGCTGTTGCGCCCAGCGCCACCACGGGCACAAGCTGCGCCAACCCGGGTTTCACCACCATCCAGGCTGCGCTCGACGCCGCCCCGGCTAATGCCACGGTCCACGTCTGCTCCGGCACATACGCCGAACAGCTCTCGATCATCAGCCCCGTCTCCATCGTGAGCGCCGGTTCTTCGATCACCGTTGAGCTTCCGGCTGTACCGGCGGTCACCACGTCAGCCTGTACGCCTGCGATCGGCGACCCTGTGGCCCAATACCAGGACGAAATCACCATCTGCACGACGGGTACGGTCGGCATCAAGGGCATCACCGTGCAGGCGCTCTGGCCCACCGACACCTGCAACGACGGCCTGTACGGCATCTTCGTCGGTGGCGGAGCAACCTTGAACATGAAGGACTCGGAGATGGACGGCGCTGGCGCCTTCCCGCTCAACGGGTGCCAGGGCGGAGTCGGTATCCAGGTTGGTCGCAACCTGACAACTCAGGTCGGACACGCCTCGTTGAACAATGTGAAGGTCATCAACTACCAGAAGGGCGGGATCACGGTTGACGGTCCTGGATCGACGGCGAAGATCATCGGGTCCACGGTCACCGGGGCCGGCCCGTCACCGATCGCGCAGAATGGCATCCAGATCAGCCGCGGGGCCAAGGGGACGATCAAGAGCACGACCGTCTCCGGGAACGAGTGCAACTACGACGCTCCCACCTGTGGGCCTGATGGGTTGACCGCCGCTCAGTCGGCCGGCGTTCTCTTGTATGGCGCCGCCTCCGGATCCAGCGTGACCAACTCGTCCATCGACAACAACGACCTCGGCGTCTATGCCGGTGCCGTCACCCCGAACGCGTCGACCGTGTCGATCACGCACGACGTTTTCGGAACCATCGCCCTTCCCGCCAACCGCTACGAGGCTATTCAGGTCGATGGGGCCACGGCCACCGTTTCGCACGACTCCGTGCGAGGGGGCAATGTTGGACTGCAGCTGCTTCAATACGGCGGCCAGCCCTTCGGCTCGGTAGCAGTGGCCAGGGACGACACCTTCAACGGGTTGAGCGTGGCCGCGGCGCAGATCGACTCGGACGAGGCCGGCGCTGTTGGCGGTGACTTGTCGGGCTCGCTTTCCATCACGAAGAGCAAGGTGAGTGAGAACCCGGCGCCGAACGGCGTCTTGGGATCGGTACAGGACGACAGTCCGCCCACCGCTGCCTACGTGGTGACGTTGAAGAACGACACCTGATTCTTCAACCTGTGATGTGAGTTTTGTCCTACGGGGCCGGGCCGTCAGGTCCGGCCCCGTAGGCTTTTGCCGGTCGCCGGTCCATCCGGTTTGGTACGGTCCCGTCGTGGAGCTACGCAGCCGGTGAGTGGCAGGGCGCCCTTGGCCGTGCTCCTGGAGGCGACGGCATGTTGTCTCCTTGTGCTGTGCTCGACCGGCGTCGTTTCGGGGGAGGCAGGCGCAGTCTCTTCGGGCGGTGCCGCCTCGCCCGCATTGGTCGGCAGTCCCAGTCGGCTGGTGAATCCCTTCGCCGGTACGGGTGCCGCTCCCGTGGCCCCCGGCAATGTCGGTGAGTTCCCCGGCGCCGACCTGCCTTTCGGGATGATCCAGTGGAGCCCGGACACCGCGCCCGACCGTGTCACCGGCAGCGGCTATTCCTACGCCGACTCCCAGATCTCCGGCTTCAGCCTGACCCACATGAGCGGCAACGGCTGCGCCAGCTACGGCGACGTCCCCGTGCTCCCCACGGTGGGGCCCATCGGGAATGACCCCGAAAATGCCGCTGCTGCGTTCTCGCATTCCCAGGAGCAGGCGTCGCCCGGTCGCTACCGGGTGGCTCTCGGAGCTTCGAAGGTCACGACCGAGCTCACGGTGACGACGAGAACGGGTTTGTCCCGCTTCCTCTTTCCGAAGACCGACCAAGCCAACGTGCTCCTCAAGGTGGCGGGAAGTGCTAACGGCGTCAGTCACTCGAGCTTCCGTCTCATCGGTCACGATGAGATCACCGGACAGGTGACGAGCGGTCAGTTCTGTGACACGGGAACGCCCTACACCTTGTACTTCGCGGCCGTCTTCAACCGACCCTTTTCGTCCGAAGGGGCCTGGAGCGGTTCCGTCGTCACCCCCGGGAGCAGGTCGTGTGATGGGGCAGCCTGTGGGGCGTATGTCTCGTTCAACGCCGCTTCGGATCGGGCCGTGATGATGAAGGTGGGTGTCTCCTTCGTGTCCGTGCGGAACGCCGCCCGGAACCTGTCGGTCGAGGATCCCGGATGGTCGCTCCACAAACTCGAGGCTGCCGCCACCCAGAGGTGGAACGCACTTCTCGGTCGGGCCCGAATCGGCGGCGGCACCCGTGAGCAGCAGCGCACCTTTTACAGCGCTCTGTACCACTCGCTGCTGCACCCGAACGTCGCCAGCGATGACAACGGCCAGTACGTGGGGCCCGATCACCGGGTGCACCGCTCGGATCGCGTGCAGTACGCCAACTTCTCCGAATGGGACATCTACCGCTCTGAGATCCAATTGGTCGCCCTTCTGGCGCCCCACCAGACCGGCGACATGGTCCAGTCCCTGGTGAACGACGCCACCGAGGGAGGCTGGCTGCCGAAGTGGGAGATCGTCGGGGGCGACGCCTCGCAGATGAACGGGGACTCGGCGGATCCGATCATCGCCGACGCCTACGCATTCGGCGTCCGAGACTTCGACACCAAAGCGGCGCTCGAAGCCATGGTGAAGGGGGCCGACGAAACCGAGACAGCCCATGGTCTGCAGATCGAAAGGCAGTATCTCAGTCAGTACCTGGCCCAGCACTATGTCAATGCCGGCTCCCTCGATCTCACCTCGATCGACTATTCCATCGGGGGATCGGTGACCCTGGAATACGCCATCGACGACTTCTCGATCGCCCAGCTGGCTCGGGCGGAAGGGAAGGGCGCTCTCGCCGCCACGATGATGCAGCGCGCCCACAACTGGGAGTACCTGGTAAATCCCGCGACCGGTTACATCCAGGCCCGGAACGCCGACGGGAGCTTTCCCGCGGGACCCGCCTTCCAGCCCTCGATGTTCGAAGCCGGCGGTCAGCTGGGATTCGAAGAGGGCAACGCCATCCAGTACACGTGGTCGGTCCCGCAGGACCTCGCTGCCCTGAGCGCGCTGATCGGCGGAAACGCCAGTGCCGTGGGCAAGCTGAACACATTCTTCACCCAGCTGAATGCGGGTCGCTACAGCCCCTACGACTGGGCCGGAAACGAACCCAGCCTGTGGACGCCGTGGGAGTACGACTACTTCGGGGCACCGTCGCGCACCCAGGGAGTTGTCCGGAAGATCGCCACCACGCTCTATTCCGATCATCCGGCCGACGAGCCCGGGAACGACGATCTGGGTGCCCTGTCGTCGTGGTACGTGTGGGCGGCCATCGGCATGTATCCGGTGACGCCGGGTAGCGCCGACCTGGCACTGGCCAGCCCGCTCTTCCCGGACATCGTGCTCACGCTTCCCGACAACCGGAGGCTCGTCCTCGACGCACCGCAGGCGTCGGCCACCGCGGCGTACATCCATGCGCTCACGATCACCGGTGCCCGGCCCGAAACGCCAGCACCCTCACGTCTGTCCGGCGCCAAGACATCACCTCCGGGGCCGGCCGGGAGTTGGAGCCGGCCCTGGTTGCCGTCCTCGATCATCACGACGGGCGGCACCCTCACCTACCGGCTCTCGACCGCGGCCGACACCTCGTGGGGGGCGGCACCGGCTGACAGCCCCCCATCGTTCGGAACCGGCCGGCTGCCCGCAGTCGGCTACTCCGTGCCGAGTGGAGCAATGTCGTTGCGGGTCGGCCAGCCGGCGACATTCCAACTCGGCGTCAGGGAGATCGCGGCCCCGGGTGTCTCTGTTCGGTGGAGCGTCGAAAGCATCGGTGGGCTGGCGTTGTCGCAGCAGAGCGGGGTGTTCGCCGTGGGTGCCCCCGGATCGTCCGGTGGCGCCGGGAGCGGGAGCTGTCCGTCCCCTGGCTCAAAAGCTCAGTCCCTCACGGTCGACGCCGCTACGGCGGGTTCGTTCACACTCGTCGTGCATATGCAGACGATCACGGGGACGGCACTTCCTCCGGTGGTGCTCGACCTCACGGCCTCGAACTGACCGCTCGTCGTTCCGGATCAAACCCTTTGACAGTCAGGCGCCGACACCGACCGGGCTCTCGCCATGAAGCGCCACCCGGTTCATGCGTCGCGGACCGCTGAACTCGAGAAGCGCGTAGTGCATGGTGCAGCGGTTGTCCCAGAAAGCAAGGTCCCCTTCCCGCCAGTGCCACCTCACCAGACGTTCGGGGGCAATGGCGAGTCGTTGGATGACCTCGAGCAGCGCGTCGCTCTCGCCCCGGCGGAGCCCGTCGATCTTGTCGGTGAAGAGCGGGTTCACGAACACGCTGCGCGTGCCCGTCTCGGGGTGCACCCGCACCACCGGGTGATGCGTGGGCTCGGCCGCCGCCGTCCGACTGGATTTGTCACCTTCGGGATCTCGCTGGGAGAAATAGCCGCCCGCCTTGGATGGAGAGTGGGTGGCAGTGAGACCGTCGAGGAAGCGCCGGAGCGTCGGTGACAGCGCCTCATAGGTGGCCGACATGTCCGCCCAGATGGTGTCTCCGCCCACGGCGGGAACGACCTTGGCATGCAACAGAGCGCCCATGGGTGGTCGATCCTGGAAGGTGAGGTCACTGTGCCAGATGTCGGCGCGGGCCCCCTCGTCTGAGTCAAGGGCCAGGACTTCGGGGTGACCTTCGACGCTCGGTTCGACCGGATGGGCTTCCGTCGGTTCCCCGAAGAGCCGAGCTAGATCGGTGAGGGCACTGGGACTCAACGACTGATCACGGACGAACAGGACCTTGTGACGAAGAAGCGCCTGGCGCAGCGCTTTGACCGAGTCGGCGTCGAGCTCGGGGGAGAGTGAGACGCCGGAAACCTCGGCACCCAGCACGGTCGTGAGCGGGGTCACCTCGAGATCAGCCATCACCCGAGGATAGGACTCCGGTCGCCGCTCACCCACTTCGAAGAGGTTTCGGGGACAGGGCTCGCCCCGGGGACCGCCCATATGACCCATCTCATATCCGAGGGTCACAGGCGGTCGCCAGCGGGGCCATGACTGGCCGGTGTCGAGGGAGCCTGACCCAAAGTCCGGTGTGGGGCTCGGTATCCTCACCGCATCCACTGTCCGCTGTCGTGGCCGGCCATGACCGGCACGGTCAGATGTTGTCCCAAGGCAGAAATCCACTGACTCTCACCGACTCATCTCGTCGAGGCGGCCGACCCCCGGGCCCACCCACGTCGGATTCCTCCGGCGCGCGGCACGGGCGACCCCCACGGCGAATTCCCCGCCTTGTGGCGACGGCGGCAGTCGTGGCCGCTGTCCTCGTGGTGGGCTTCGCCTTATCCGTGGTGGGTGGGAAATCGACGAAGTCCCCGGCCAGCGACTCTGACCCGACGAATGCCGCAGCGGCGGCATCGTTGACGCCACTGC
The DNA here is from genome assembly GCA_003151475.1 of Acidimicrobiaceae bacterium. Lineage (GTDB taxonomy): Bacteria > Actinomycetota > Acidimicrobiia > Acidimicrobiales > UBA8190 > Palsa-661. The sequence continues at coordinate 219,716 of PLXQ01000034.1, forward strand.
AGGCGCGGATCGTCTCCATCGCCGAGGGCCAGGTCGGCTACGTCACCGATCCTGCGGGCACGTACTGCAACAAATACAGCGCCTACTGGTCCTCGGGGACAGCCGACTGTGGCAACAACAACCTCGAAGAAGAGTGGTGCGCTGATTTCGCTGCCTGGGTGTGGAAGACCGCCGGGGCGAGCGTCGACTACCAGTTCATCAACGGGGATCTCAACTCGTCGGCCGCCAGCTTCTACGAGTGGGGCATGGGCCACGGCACCTGGCACCCGGTGGGCGATAGGTACACCCCGCAGCCGGGTGACGTCGCCGTCTACGGACTCGACGCCTCTGCCCTCGTGGCCCAGCATGTCGCGGTCGTGACGAGCTACACGCCGGGTGACCGGGGTCCCGACGTCGTGAACGGCGACGGCGACCACAGCGGATTCTCTGTGGTCGAGACTGGTTCCGACGAGCTGGTGGCCGACATCGCCAACAGCACAGTCGCCCACCTCTCGGGCTACGTTTCGCCCCTGCCGGCAGCCTCCTCCTGAGCCCCGGAGCGGGGCGGGCTTCTCCTCCGCCGCCCACGCGCTGGAGGTCTTTGACGGTGATTTCGGGCCCGCCCGATCGGACCAGGTCAGACCGGGCCAGAAGCGCCCGAGATGACCAGGGCCGCCTCCCCGTATAGTTCGGCCCATAGGCGGGTGGGTCCTTTCTCCAGGCGGAGGAGCAGGTGGACTCGCATCCGGCTTGAGGGGGGCCCGGGTCATGCCTGGAGCCAGGCGGCGATTCCACGGCAATAAGAAGGTCAGATGACAAAAGGCGATGATGTGATCGTGCCTACCCCTGGTGAGGGGGAGGCGACGTCGTCGGCCGATCCGGCTGACGGGTCGGCGGGCGCGAAGTCACCGGCTTCGAGACGCTCAGTGCGCAGCGGCGCCAAGAAGCAGTCGAGCGCCGCCCACGAGTCGGCCTCCGAGCAGACGCCGGTCGACGACGTCGCCGACTCCGGTGACGACGGCGCCCCGTCGTCACGTCCGGGGATTCGGGCCACCGGGGCGACGGAATGGGCGTCGCTGGCCGACCCCAATGCCGATGCCCCCGGAGGGACGTACAGCACCGGGATCATCGGCCATGGTGCCGACATCGGTGTGCTCGGGACGGACAGTGGCACGGGCACGGGGGTCGGGGTTCTCGGGACGGTGACGAATCCCGAGAACAGCCAGCCCGCCATCTACGGATTCACACAGGGCACGGGCCCGGGGGTCCAGGGCGAGAGCGACGGTCCCGGTCCCGGCGTGCTCGGCACCGACAACGGGACGGGCACCGGATTCGGGGTGTTCGGCGAGCTCACCAACCCCCTCAACACCAGAGCCGCCATCTACGGCACCACCGCCGGCACCGGTGCCGGTGTCGAGGGTGACAGTCGTGGCGCCGGCCCCGGTGTCTTCGGGTTCAGCGAAGGCACGGGACCCGGTGTGCGGGGCGCGAGCGTGGGCTCGAAGGCCGGTGTGGAAGGCCAGAGCTCGGGCACCGGAGCCGGGGTGCTGGCTCTCAATGACGGCAGCGGTCCGGCACTCGAGGTCCAGGGTCCGGCCACCTTCTCCCGCAGTGGTCTGGCCACCGTCGTGGCCAAGAAGACGACGGTGTCCGTCTCCTTTCCGGGTGTGACCCCCACCTCCATGGTCCTGGCCACCGTGCAGACGCTGGCCAAAGGCGTTGCCGTCGCTGCCGCCGTTCCCGACACCGACTCGTTCGTCATCAAGTTGACCAAAGCGCCCAAGAAGGACGTGGTGGTCGCCTGGTTCGTTCTCGGGACCTGACGCCCCCGGGACGGGCCGGTGGTTCCTCAGACGTCGATCATCGACGTCTCGTCGATGCCGAGGGTACGCAGAAGACGGCCCAACCCGAGGAAGGCGGCCAGGCAGATCGTGAGATCGAGGATCTCCGGATCGGTGAAGGCGCTGCGCAGTTCCACGAAGAAGGCGTCATCGATGGCCAGGTGGTCGACGGCGAATCGCTCGGCATAGGCGATGGCGAGACGCTCCTGTTCGGAGTACTGCGGCGACGTGGCGTGATCGGCGACGTGGGCGTAGAAGCCCTCCTCCACGCCTTGCTCCTTCACCGAGGCGGCGCGGAAGGTGAGGCAGACCGGGCATTCGTTCAGCTGGGCAATGCGCATCCGTGCCGCTTCGCGGACCCGAACGGGGAGGATGCTCTTGTTGTAGGCGGCGTCCACCAGCCGGTTGATGGCGCTGCCCATCTCGGGGCGAAGCGTCCAGAGCTGGACGGCGTCGCCGCCCTCGCCGGCCGGGATAGCGATACGTGCCATCGCACCAGGCTAATGGGCATCCTCGGCGTGGACCATGCGGCAACTAGTCAATCGGCGACTAGTCAATCGGCCCTAGTCAATCGGCGACTAGTCAATCCGCGACTAGTCAATCGGTGCGGACGGGATACCAGCCGACGACCCCGTCGCTGATCTCGCGTTCACGCTCGGCTCTCGCCCGGACCGCCTCGACGAGGTCGACGCGATGGAACCGTACGGCGTCACCGGGGCGGAGTTGGCCGAGGAGCCCGAGGTCGGCGCTCACGACGGTGGCGATTACCGGATACCCCCCGACGGTGGCGTGGTCGCAGAGCAATACGATGGGTTGGCCGTCGGGCGGAAGTTGGATGGCGCCCGACACCATGCCGCGCGAGTCGATACCTGCGCCCAGGATCTCCAGAGGGGACTCCGCCCGGAGCCGGACACCGATCCGGTTGCTCGTGGGGTCGACCTCCCAGATGGTCGAAAGCAGACGCTTCACCGTCGATGGCGGAAAGGTGTCGGGGCCCGCCATGACACGCAGTGGGGCAGCGGCCCCCGACAGCGGCGTGCGCAGGCTCCGTCCGCGGGGACGTCCCGGGGGGCCGAGACCGAGCGCGTCCCCGCCGACGAGGGGGCCGGCCCCGAGACCGCACAGGACGTCTGATGACCGGCTGCCGATGACGGGAGGGATATCGATGCCGCCGCTCACGGCGATATAGGCGCGCAGGCCTTGGTGGAGAGTCCCCATAGACACTGTCTGGCCCGCTGCGACGGGCACGACGGCGTCGGTCGGGACGCCCCGCCCGTCGAGGCGCACGGTGGCCGCTCCCACCACGGCCACGTGGACCGAGGCGGAGAAGCGCAGGGCTGGACCCCTGACCGTGGCCTCGAGGGCGGCGGCTCGTTCGTGGTTTCCCACCAGGCGGTTGGCCGTCCGCAGCGCGAAGGGATCGGCGGCGCCGGCCCGGGGTACCCCCAGTCGAGCCACCCCCAGCCGACCGCCGTCCTGGACAAAGGTCAAAAGACCGGGGTCCTCGACCACCATGGTGCGCCCCGCGTCCGACCGCAACGGCGGGCGCGCTGCTGACGGAGAGGTCCGTCCCAGCTCTCCGACGTCGGCATCACCGGCGGCCTCAGCCAGGCGCAGTCGAACCACGTCCCCGGCCTGCAGGACCGAATACGGCGCCGTGCCCGGATCGAACAGCCGGGTGCCCGTCCGGCCGACCAGGTGCCAGCCGCCGGGCGAGGTCTGGGGATAGATGCCGGCGAAGCCGCCGGCCAGGGCCACCGATCCGGCGGGGACCGCCGGCCGCGGTGTCGGCCGCCTGGGTACGGCGGCGAGGTCGGGATCGAGTCCCACCAGATAGGCGAATCCCGGGGCGAATCCGACGAAGGCGACCTGTAGGTCGGTCCCGGTGAGGAGGTCGACCACCCGCCGCGGGCTCATGCCGGCGAGTCGGGCCACCTCGTCGAGATCGCTTCCGTCGAGGTTGACGGGGATCTCTACGAGTTTGCCGGCGGAGAGGCGCGCCACTCCGGGGGCCAAGGAGGCCACGGAGGCCAACGTCTCGGCCAGCCGGGTGAGGTCGGTGACGGTGGGATCGGCCACCACGGTCACCGACCGGTAACCGACGATGACATCTTCGAGACCGGCGGAGGCGGTGCCGTCGATGGAGGCGGCCACGGCGTGGGCCTCTTCCATGCTGGTCACGTCGATGACGACGGCGCTGTCACCGAAATGCCGCACCGGACGTGCCGGCGTCATGTCACAAAGGGTGCGAGCCCGACGCCGGCGTCGGTCAGAGCGCCACGTACCCGACGGGCCAGAGCGGCGGACCCGGGTGTGTCGCCATGGATGCAGATCGACGAGGCGGCCACGGGGATCCAACTCCCGTCGAAGGCGGCCACCCGGTGATCGAGGGCCAGGGTGACGGCGCGCGCCGCCACCTCGTCGGCGTCGGTCACGACGGCCCCGGCGTCAGTTCTCGGAGTCAGGCGGCCGTCGGGCCGATAGGCGCGGTCGGCGAAGGCCTCGGTGGCCACCTCGACTCCGAGCTGTTCGGCGACGGCAATGGCTACGGAACCGTAGGGAGCGAGGAGCGCGAGGTTTCCGTAGGCGCGCAGCGCGTCGCAGACGGCCCGGGCACAGGCGTCGTCCTCACCCATCCGGTGGTACAGCGCACCGTGGGGCTTCACGTAGCGAACCCGGGTCGAATACGAACGGGCCAGACCATCGAGCGCGCCGATCTGGTAGAGCAGGTCGTCGGTCAGTCGCGACGGAGAGATCGCCATATCGCGACGCCCGAATCCGGCGCGATCGGGATACGAAGGATGCGCGCCCACCACCACATGGCGCGCCACGGCATCTTCGAGCGTCCGTCGCATGACACCCGGGTCACCGGCATGGAAGCCGCAGGCCACGCTGGCGCTGGTGACGACATCGAGAAGCGGACCGTCTCCGTCGGGGCCGCTTGCCTCTTCGCCGACGTCGGCATTGAGGTCTATGACGGACACGCTGCCAGTATCCCAGCGTCGATCAGCGCATGCTCACGACGCAGGAGCCCACAATCTTGTCGTGCCAGGCCTGCCGCCTCGGGTCCCACAGTGGTGAGAGGCCGTTCACCAGGAACAGAACGCCGAAACCGAGGTACATAGCGAAAAAGATCAACCGTCGTGCCAGCGCCCGACCGGCACCCACGGGACCGCCGGTGTCGATGTCCCGCACGGCGATGCCGAGCACCCGCTTGCCCACCGTCTGCCCACCGACGCTGCCGTCGAGGAACGAGAAGTAGCCGAGGCTGACCACCAGGGCCAGACCGATCGCCTCCCAGACCCGCGGGTCCACCGCGGCCAGGTTGGTGGCGCGCGTCGAGGCGGAGGCGCTGCCGGCGATGGCACTGGCGATGACCGAATTGGGTATGGCCAGGACGGCCAGGTCGATGCCGAATGCCACCAGACGTCGCCACCACTCGGCCATGGGACGACCGAGGGAATCGACCGGACCACCTCGTCCCGCACGGTATCTCCCGGCTGGCGGCGACAAACCCACCGGACTATGCGCCGGTCCCGGGGTCGGCGTCGTCTGCGCTCCCGGCGCCGGGTGTTCCGATGGCGGGTACCGAGGCGGCGGATACCCAGGCGACGGGGGAGAGAGTGGCGACTCCGGCGGTGGTGGCGGCGGATAGGCCGGTGGTGGCATATAAAGAGGCGCCGGAGACGGGTTCGGGAGCGACGGAGACACCGGCGGTGGTGTCGCGGTGCCCGAATTGTCCCCGTCAGCAGGTGCGTCGTCGGACATGGGCCTGCTTTCGGTCAGAATGGTCGGCCGTCGGCGCACCGTTCAGGCCGGGCAATCTTGGCACGGGACCTTCACAAGTGCGGAAGGATCTCCTTCGATGAACTGGGTGGACTACCTGCTGCTGGTTCTGGTGGCGGCGTCGGCCATCCACGGACTGCGACTCGGCGCCGCGTCGCAGGTGCTGTCGTTCGGCGGTTTCTGGCTCGGCCTCTTCCTCGGTGCCTTGGTGGCTCCGCCGCTCGTGGGACTGGCCAAGAACAGAGACACGCGCAGCATCATCGCCATGGGCGTCGTCTTCGGCGCCGCCTTCGTCCTCGGCGGGGTGGGACGGTTACTCGGGGCGCGGTCGGCCACCGCGCTGCGACGCGTGCGCCTGGGTGCTGTCGACGCCGCCGCCGGGGTGGCGGTGGCCGTGGTGGCCACTCTGGTGGCCGCCTGGCTGGTTGGCAGCTTCCTGGCCAACAGTCGCTTCACCGTGCTCGACACCGCGCTGCAGCAATCGCGCGTGCTGCACGTTCTCGATGACGCCCTGCCCCCGGTCCCTTCGGTCTTCTCCCGGGTCGAGACGTTCCTTGACTCCGAAGGATTCCCCATAGTGTTCGCCGGGCTCCCCCCCGAGGCCGCTCCACCGGTATCTCTCCCCCGAGACGTCGCCGTGCGGACGGCGGTGTTGAAGGCCGAACACTCGATCGTCCAGATCGCCGGGGCGGGTTGTGGCGTCATCCAGGAAGGTTCGGGTTTCGTGGTGGCACCCGGGTTGGTGGTCACCAACGCCCACGTCGTGGCGGGCGTAGCGGGGCCGTACGTCGTCGACGGGACCGGGCGCCATGCCGCCACCGCCGTGCTCTTCGATCCCCGTCTCGACCTCGCCGTTCTGCGGGTCCCGGGACTGACGGACCCGGCACTCACCATCGACCCCCAGGTCGTCGGGCGCGGGGCCTTGGGGGTCGTCCTCGGATATCCCGAAGGCGGTCCCTTCAACTACAAGCCCGCCGCCGTCGCTGCTTCGTTCATGGCCACCGGTCTCGACATCTATGGAAAGACCCAGACGCTGCGGCAGGTGTACCAGATCGACGCCGTCGTGCAACCCGGTAATTCGGGAGGCCCACTCATCGCGTCCGGTGACGCCGCCCACGACATCCCCGACGGCACCGTCATCGGCGTCGTCTTCGCCCGGTCGACGATCAACCCCAGGGTCGGTTACGCGCTGGCCATGGGGGCCGTGCAGAGCGATGTGAGTCGTGTCGGTTCGTCCTCGAGACCGGTGGGTACGGGAAAATGCATCTCCGATTGAGATCCCGGGCCGAGAATCGATACCTAATCCGACGGCGTGGGCCACGTCGTCGGGTGACCTCGGAGTAAGAATGAGGGGGTGAGCCTGCGCATCGAGGAATACGGCCTGATCGGCGACACCCATACGGCCGCCCTCGTCGGCAGCAACGGATCCATCGACTGGCTGTGCCTACCCCGATTCGACTCCGAAGCGTGCTTCTCCCAGCTGCTCGGCAACGAGGGGCACGGGTTCTGGCGGATTGCGCCGACCGACAGCCGGTGCGAGACGAAAAGGCGTTACCGGGGCGACACCCTTGTGCTCGAGACAGAATTCGAAACGCCCACGGGTGTCGTCCGGCTCATCGACTGTATGCCCATCCGCGAGGACAATCCCCAGGTGGTCCGCGTCGTGGAGGGGGTGAGCGGCCAGGTCGACATGCGAATGGATCTGGCCATGCGCTTCGGCTACGGCTCGGTGATCCCCTGGGTGCGACAGGTGGCCGGCTTGGTCACGGCGATCGCCGGTCCCGATGCGTTGGCTCTGTGGACGCCGATCGAGACGCTGGGCCAGGACATGACCACCGTGGCCGAGTTCACGGTGAGGGAGGGCGACGAGGTGCCCTTCGTCCTCAGCTGGTTCCCCTCCCACGAAGAGGCACCGCGTCCCGTCGACGCCCGCTTCGCCATCGAGGACACCGAAGCGTGGTGGGTGTCGTGGTCGGCTATCTGCACTTTGGAGGGGCCCTGGCGCGATGCGGTGATGCGCTCGCTCATCACCTTGAAGGCACTCACCTACAACCCCACCGGAGGGATCGTCGCCGCCCCCACCACGTCGCTGCCCGAGACGCTCGGGGGAAGCCGCAATTGGGACTATCGGTACTGCTGGTTGCGCGATGCCACCTTGACCCTCGAATCGTTGATGCGCGGCGGCTATTTCGAAGAAGCCATGGCCTGGCGGAACTGGCTCCTGCGGGCCGTCGCCGGGGATCCCGCCGATATGCAGATCATGTACGGAGCCGGCGGCGAGCGGCGCCTCGACGAGTGGGAGGTCGACTGGCTCCCGGGCTACGAGAACTCGGCACCAGTGCGGATCGGGAACGCGGCGGCCGGCCAGTTCCAACTCGATGTCTACGGCGAGGTGATGTCGGCGCTGTACGTGGCCAGCAAAGTCGGGGGCAACCTGAACGAAACGGCCTGGGATCTGCAGCGTGTCCTCGTCGGCTTCGTGGAGACCAACTGGTCCAAGCCCGACGACGGCATCTGGGAGGTACGGGGTCCGCGCCGGCACTTCACCCACTCGAAGATGATGGCCTGGGTGGCCGTCGACCGCGCCATCAAGATGGTGGACGAGTGCGGAGAGCAAGGTCCCGTCGAGGATTGGAAGATCCTGCGCGACACCATCCACGAGCAGGTCTGCACCGAGGGGTTCAACGGCCATGTGGGGGCCTTCACGCAGTACTACGGGTCCGATGCCTTGGACGCCAGCCTTCTCATGATGCCCCTGGTGGGATTCCTCCCCGCCACCGACGCCCGGGTGCGGTCGACCATCGAGGCCATCGAGCGGGACCTGACCGAGGACGGCTTCGTTTTGCGCTACCGGGCCACCGATGCCCACGACGTGGACGGCCTGAGCGGCCACGAAGGCGCCTTCTTGGCTTGCTCGTTCTGGCTAGCCGACTGCCTCCATCTCATCGGCCGTCACGACGATGCCCGGGCCCTGCTCAATCGTCTCATCGGCCTCTCCAACGAAATCGGGCTCTTGGCCGAGGAGTACGACGCCGTGGCCAAACGCCAGCTGGGGAACTTCCCTCAGGCCTTCTCGCACGTGTCGTTGGTGAACGCCGCCTACAAACTGAGCGGCCATCCGGAAGTCGATGACGGGGCCGTGATCACCCCGCTGCACGCACGGCTCGGGTATCCCAATCTCCGGCAGTGGCGCTACGGCCGTGAAAAGGGTCGCAACAAGGTGAGTGCCAATCGCGTCAAGTCGGGCGTCAGCCGGAGGAAGACCCAGAAATGAAGGCCCAGAAATGAAGGCCCAGACATGAAGGCACTCACCGTTCTGCCCCTGACGGCCGGTTCGGCCCGTCTCGACGACATCGACGAACCGCCCGTCGCCGACGGGCCCGTGTTGGTGGAGACCCTGGCCGTCGGCGTGTGCGGAACCGATATCGAGATCACCTCCGGTGCCTACGGATGGCCGCCCCCGGGACGACAGCGCTTGGTGCTCGGCCATGAATCGCTCGGCCGCGTCCTCGAGGCTCCCGCCGGGGCGTCGGTGGCCGCCGGCGACCTGGTGGTGGGCATCGTCCGTCGGCCCGACCCGGTGCCCTGCGGTAACTGCGCCGTGGGCGAGTGGGATTTCTGCCGCAACGGCCAGTACACCGAGCGGGGGATCAAGCAACGCGACGGCTACTGCTCTGAGCGATACCGGATCGAGCCCGACTTCCTGATCAAGATCGACCCTGCGCTCGGGCGCTGTGGTGTTCTCCTCGAACCGACGAGCGTGGTGGCCAAAGCCTGGGAGCAGGTGGACCGTATCGGCGGCCGCGCCCACTGGGCTCCGACCACGGCCGTGATCACCGGAGCGGGACCCATCGGACTCCTGGCCGCCCTGATCGGTGTGCAGCGGGGCATGGAGGTCCACGTGCTCGACCAGGTGACGAGCGGGCTCAAGCCCGACCTGGTCGCCGCCCTCGGGGCGACTTATCACACGGGGAAGGTCGAGGACATCGGCATCGCCCCCGACGTGGTCATCGAGTGCACCGGGGTGAGCTCGCTCGTGTTCGACGCCATGGAGCACTTGGGTCCGAACGGCGTGCTCTGTCTCACCGGTGTCTCGTCGGGCGGGCGCAGCATCGACGTGGACGCCGGGTTGCTCAACCGTTCGCTCGTCCTCTCCAACGAAGCCATCGTCGGATCGGTGAACGCCAACCGCCGGCACTACGAAGCGGCCGCCGCTGCTCTGGCCAACGCCGACCATGGCTGGTTGGAACGCGTTATCAGCCGGACGGTGCCGCTGGCGAACTTCGCCGACGCGCTCGTCCGTCAACCCGACGACGTCAAGGTGGTCATCGAGATCAACACATGAGCACCGAGACAGATGAGCACGGAGACTCATGAGCACTGAGATCGCGCCCGGCGTCATCGAGATCGACACTCTTCTCGGGGGCTGGGAACGGGTGACGGCCGGGTACCTGCTGACCGGGCCGGCGCCGGTGCTGATAGAGACGGGCAGCCAGAGCTCGGTGCCGGCGCTGCTCGAGGCCCTGGCCGCGCTCGGCGTCGGGGCCGACGATCTGGCCGGGGTGGCCGTCACCCACATCCACCTCGACCACGCCGGTGGGGTGGGCGATGTGGCCCGGGCCTTTCCCTCGGCCAGCGTCTACGTCCACGGCAAGGGGGCGCGGCACCTGGTCGACCCCAGCCGGCTCGTCGATTCCGCCGCGCGCGTCTACGGGCCGCTGCTCGACTCGCTCTACGGCCGTCTCGACCCCACCCCGGCCGAGAGGATCCATGTCCTCGAAGACGGCGAGGAGATCCGGGTGGGTCCCGACCGCGTCCTCGTCACCGTCGACTCCCCCGGACACGCCAAGCACCACCTGGCCCTGCACGACTCGGCCAGCGGTGTCCTGTTCGCCGGCGACGCCGTCGGTGTCCGGCTGCCCGATGCCGGGGTGCTCCGGCCGTCGACGCCGCCGCCGGACTTCGATCTGGAGCAGGCCATTCATTCGCTCGGGCGCTTCGCCGAGCGCCGCCCGGCCGGACTGGCCCTCGCTCATTACGGCCTGGTCCCCGATCCGATCAGCCTGCTCGATGAGGCCCGGGAGACGCTGACGCGCTGGGCCGAGGTGGCCGAGAAGGCCTGGAAAGAGGGCGCCGACATCGCCGATGCTCTCGACGACGCCTTCGCCGGCGACATGGGCGGCGTCGACCCGGCGCAACGGGAGAAGCTCGAGACCCTGAACGGCGTCCACTCGAACGCGGCCGGATTCCGCCGCTGGCTCGAGACGCGCGCCGGCTCCGGAGGGGAAGCGCAGGGCCCGGGCCTGGCATGATGGCCCCGTCTCTCGCCACGTCTCGGCGAGGGGTGCGAAGCGCGGAGCAGATACGAGCGGGGAGCTGACGGCCATGCAGGTCACCATCATCGGCGGCGGGAGCTACCAGTGGTCGCCCAAGCTGATCACCGACCTGCTGGCGGTGGCGCCGCTGGCCGACATGCACCTGGTGCTCGAGGACATCGACCCGGCGCCGCTCGTCAAGATGGAGGCCTACGCCCGTCTGGCCAACGAGAAGATGGGCACCAAGATGACGGTGGAGACGACCACCGACCAACGGCGCGCCGTCGACGGGGCCGACTTCGTGATCGTGACCATCTCCACCGGCGGCTTCGAGTCCATGGGCATCGACATCGACATCCCCGCCCGCTACGGCATCCGGCAGTCGGTGGGAGACAGTGTCGGTCCCGGGGGGATCAGCCGCTCCCTGCGCAACATCCCCATCTTGGTGAGCATCGGCCGGGACATGGAGCAGGGCTGCCCCGACGCCTGGATGCTGAACATCACCAACCCCATGACCTGCCTGACCCGGTCGGTCTGCCGGGAGACGACCATCAAGACGGTGGGGCTCTGCCACGAGGTGGGCCACTTCTGCATGGACCTGGCCATCGCCTTCGGCCGGCCCCACACCGCCGTCCGGCCCACCGTGGTGGGGGTGAACCACTTCCCGGTGATCACCGTCCTCGACATCGACGGAGCCGACGGCTTCGCCATGCTGCACGACATGCTCGATGAGCTCGGCGGTCTCGAAGCCCTGCGGCCGGGGCCGGACCGGACCGAGGCGGAGCCCTACAGCCGGGCCGACTTCGCCCAGCGGCATGCTCTCAAGCTGACCATGCTGGAGCGCTACGGGGCTCTGCCCGGCGCCGGCGACCGCCATGTGGCGGAGTTCATCCCGTCGGCGCTGACCGAAGAATCGGGGTGGGGCGAGACATGGGGTTTCGAGCTCACCCCCATGTCGCGCCGGTTGGAGCACCAGGACGAGTTCATCGCCGAGGTCGATGCCGTCTTGGCCGGGACGGCCGAGATGCAGACCTGGGACTCGGGCGAGATCGTGGCGCCCGTGATCGACTCGCTCCTGACCGGAACCCCCCGGGAACTGCCGGTGAACCTGCCCAACAAGGGCCAGTGCCCCGACCTGCCCGACGATGTGGTGGTGGAGTCGATCTGCGTGGTGGACGGCGACGGCATGCGCGGTCGCGACGCCGCGCACGCCCCGGCGGCCATCACCGAGTGGGTCCGCCGGCAGGTGGCGGTGCAGGAGCTGACGGTCGAGGCCGCCGTCAGTGGCGACCGGCGGATCGCCCTGCAGGCCTTCGCCCTCGACCCCCTGGCCGGACGGGGCGATCTGCGGGTCAGCGAACAGATGGCCGACGAGCTGCTGGCCGCCACCGCCCGCTGGCTGCCGCAATTCCCGCCGGCCCCGTCCTCGTCGGCCCCGTTCGGATCGGCCCCGTCCCGCCGAGCATCGTCAGCGGCGCCGGGTACCTCGTCATGAAGATCGGGTCATGAAGATCGGATTCATCGGCCTGGGGGCCATGGGACTGCCCATGACCCGGAACCTGCTGGCCGCCGGCCACGACGTGACGGTCGCCTCCCGGAGCCGTCCCCCCGTCGACGCCGCTGTCGCCTTGGGCGCCATCGATGCAGGCACTGCCGCGGAGGTGGCCACGGCCGGCGAGGTCATTATCCTCTGTGTCCCCAACTCCCCCGAGGTGGTCGAGGTGGTCGACGCCATGCTCCCCGCCCTCGGCGCCGGCACCATCGTCGTCGACTGCTCCACCATCGACCCCGATGTGGAGCGGGCCCAGCACGAGAAGGTGAGCGCCACCGGGGCCCGTTATCTCGACGGCCCCCTCTCGGGGGGAACGGTGGGGGCAGAGAAGGGGACCCTGACGGTGATGGTGGGGGGAGACGCCGCCACCTTGGAGGACGCGGGTCCCGCCCTCGACGCCGTGGCCGGACTGGTCGTCCATGTCGGCGGCCCGGGGATGGGCCAGGTGGTGAAGCTCTGCAACAACCTGATCTACGCCGCGCAGATGGTGGCCACGGCCGAGGCCACCGCCCTGGCTTTGCGCTCCGGAGTGGACATGGCCAAGCTGCTCGAGGTTCTGCTGCACTCGACCGGCGACTGCACGGCGGTGCGGACCCGGCTGCCTGTGGCCGGCGTGGTGGCCGACAGCCCGGCGTCCAACGGTTGGAAGCCCGGCTTCATGACCGACCTGATGGCCAAGGATCTCGACCTGGCCCTCGCCTACGGGGCCCGGGCCGGCGTGCCGCTCGTGACCACGGCCACCTCCCGGCAGGTGCTCACGGCCGCCTCGACCGCCGGTTACGGCCGGGAGGACTTCTCCGCGCTGGCCAAGATCGTCCTGCGCAACGCCGGCGTGGAGTGACCGGACCGGCTCCCGACGGCCGGCACCGGCCGTCACTGGCGCGGCTCGCCCCCCCGGCTCTGATCCTGGCCGCCGACCACCGGCCCCGGGCCGTGATGACCATCGAGGCCTACGGGCCCTATCTCGGCGCCCTCGGCGCCGCGATGGCGCACTGCGACGGCATCCTGGCCAGCCGGCAACCCTTGGAGGACCTGGTGGACTCGGGCGCCGTCGGCCCCGGGCAGCGGACCTATCTGTCCATCAACCGGACCGGTCTGGCCGGCTCCGCCTTCGAGCTCGACGACCGTCTGGTGACGAGCGTGGCCGCCGCCGCCGGCGAGGGTTTTACGGGCATCAAGCACATGACCCGGATCGATCTCGGCGACCGCCTGACCGCCCCGGCGCTGGAGCTGCTCGGCCAGGTCATCGACGATGCCCGGTCGGCCGGGATGGAGGCGATGATCGAGGCGCTCTCGTGGAGCGACGGGACCATGGCCCGGGAGACCGACGCCATCGTGGCCGCCGCCGTCATCGCCCACGACCTCGGGGCGCCGCTGCTGAAGGTCCCCGTCCCCGACGTCGCCCCCGGCCGGGAGCGGATCGCGGCGGTGGCCCGGGTGGTCGGCTCCGTCGGCGTGCCCGTGCTCTTTCTCGGCGGTCCCCGCGGTGTTTCGTCGCGTCAGGCGGTGCTCGACGAGGTCCACGACGCCATGGCCGGGGGGGCGGCGGGGATGGCCATGGGCCGGCTCGTCTTCCAGGACCCCGAGCCGGCCGAGATGGCCCGGCTGGTGGCCGACGCCGTGCACGGCCGCTGACCGCGGGTGACGACGGGTGACGACGGGTGACGACGGGTGACGACGGGTGATCCTCACCCTCGATCTCGGTAGCTCCACCACCAAGGCCGTCGTCTGGGACCCGGGCGGCATCGGGGCCCGGGGAGAAGCGCCGCTCGAGACGTCGTTCCCGGCCGGCGGGCGCGCCGAGCAGGATCCCGGCCGCTGGTGGCCGGCGGTGGTGGCGGCCTGTGCCGGGGCCCGGGCCGAGAATCCCGAGGCCTTCGCCGCCGTCGAGGCCGTCGGCTTCGCCGCCGCCCGGCAGACCATCGTGGCTGTGTCGGGCGGCGGGGAGCCCCTCGGGCCGGCGCTGCTCTGGTCCGACCGGCGGGCCTCGGCCGAGGCCGCCCGCCTGGCCGAGAGCCTCGGGGGTGCCGAATCGGTCCACCGGCTGACCGGCGGGGTGCTCGACGGGGCGGCGGTGGCGGCCAAAGCGGCCTGGCTGGCGGCGCACGAGCCCGATCGGCTGGCCGCCAGCCGCTGGCTGCTCACCCCCCGCGATCTGGCCGTCCTGCAGATGACGGGAAGGCCGGTGACGGACTCGAGCATGGTCTCGGCCGCCGGCCTCAGCGACCGCTCGGGGAAGCTCGTGCCCGCGCTGGTCGAGGCTCTCGGGCCCCGGCTCCCGGAGATCCTGGCCCCCGGGGCAGTGGCCGGCCCCCTCTTAGCCGGGGCCGCCGCTCAACTGGGCCTCCGTGGCGGAGTGCCGGTGGTGGTGGGGGCCGGGGACAGGGCGTGTGAGGTTCTCGGCACCGGGGCGCGACCCGAGCGGCCCATGGTCTCGTGGGGGACCACGGCCAATTTCTCTGTCCCCGTCGGGGCATTTCCCGATCCCGTGCCCGACGGCCTCATCGTCAGCCGGGCCGCCGTCGAGGGATTTCTCTTGGAGGGCGGTCTCTCGGCCGCCGGTTCCCTGTTCAGCTGGCTGTCGGGGCTGACCGGGCTCGACCCCGAGACGCTGATGGCCCGGGCCGCGCTTTGCCCCCCCGGCGCCGGCGGGGTGATCGCCCTGCCCTGGTTCGGCGGGGCCCGGGCCCCCTGGTGGCGCGACGGGGCCCGGGGCGGCTTCGTGGGGCTGAGCTTCGATCACGACGCCGGCCATCTGGCCCGGGCCGTTCTGGAAGCGGTGGCCCGGGAGGTTCTCCGTTGCCTGCGGATCTCGGCTGCGCCGGCCGCCTCCCTCGCCCTTACCGGCGCCGATGGCACGAGAGCGCCATGGGCCGAGGTCGTCGGGGCCGTGACCGGGCTTCCCGTTGTCCGGCGCCGCTCCGGTCAGGCCGCCTCGGCCGGGGCCGCTCTCCTGGCCGCCGCTGCCATCGGCGCCGACTACGAGCTCGACGCAATGGACCCCGTCCTCGACACCGTCGTCCCCGACCGGTCGACCGTCGAGCGCTACGCCGAGCTGACCGACGCGGCCGACGCCGCCGCCCGGGCCGTGCTCCCTCTCGGCGACGGCTCGTGAAGGAGGTCCGGCTGGCCTACGGGCGCCAGGGCCTCGTAGTGCGGGTCCCCGACGACGCCGCGGTGATCAGCCCCACCGATCTGCCGGGGCTCCCCGACGAGGCCGCCGCCGTCCTCGACGCGCTGCGGGCGCCGATCGCCGGGCCCCCGCTCGGAGATCTGATCCGCAGCGGCGGCCGGGTGGCCGTCGTCTTCCCCGACCTCACCCGACCCATGCCCAACCGGACCGTCTTACCGCCGCTGCTGGCCGAGCTCGAGAGACTGGGGGCGGGGCCCGACCGTGTGGCACTGCTCTGTGCCACCGGGACCCACCGCCAAGCCACGGCGCCGGAGATGGCCGAGCTGGTGGGCGAGGAGATCGTGCGCCGTTACGGCGTGCATGACCACCGGTCCGACGACGGGGCCCACGTCGAGGTGGGTGTGGTCGACGGCAGCCGGGTCCTGATCGACCCCCGCTACCTCGAGGCCGAGGTCCGGATCCTGACCGGCTTCGTCGAACCGCACTTCTTCGCCGGCTTCAGCGGCGGACCCAAAGGGGTCTGTCCCGGCCTGGCCGCCACCGAGACCATCCTGGAGGCGCACTCCCCGGCCCGGATCGCCCACGAGAAGGCCACCTGGCTCGAGACGGTGGGGAATCCCGTCCACGACTTCGTCCGCGCCGCCGTGGCCCTGGCCCCGCCCACGCTGTCGGTCGACGTGGCCATCAACAGCCGTCGACAACTGACCGCCGTCTTCGCCGGGCCTCTGCCCGACGGCCATCGCGCCGCCTGTGCCTTCGTCGAACGGACGGCGGTGCAGCGGGTGGAGGGCCGTTTCGAGGTGGTGCTGTCCACCAACGCCGGCTTTCCCCTCGACCGGAACCTCTACCAGGCGGTGAAGGGGATGGCGGCGGCCGAGCGGGTGGTGACCGACGGCGGCACCGTGGTGATGGCCGCCGCCTGTCTCGACGGTCTGCCTGCCGGCGGTGCCTTCGCCCGCCTGCTTGCCGCCGCCGCCGACCGTGACGAGCTGGCCGACGGGACCGGCGCGTCAGAAGCCGACCGCTGGCAGGTCCAGGTCCTCGGCCGGGTCCTGCGACGCGCGGAGGTCTGGCTGCATACCGACGGCCTCGACGACGACGAGGTGAGCGCCGCCCACCTACGGCCGGTGGCCGATGTCACCGACGCCGTGGCCGAGGCACTGGCGGCGGCGGGAACGCGGGCCCGGCTCGGCGTTCTGCCTCAGGGCCCGCTCACCGTCGTCACCGCCGCGCCCTGACGGATCTCGACTGCCCTGACACCCGTGTCAGGGATTACGGTGGTCAAGCTATGAGGGACCCGCTTGTAGGGGAACAGGCGATGTTCGAGGGGGGGACGCCCCTCTTCGATTTCATCGTCCCCGACGAGTTGCTGGCGGAGGCGGTCAGCAAGAGCCGGGTCAAAGAAGACGTGGCCGACGTGGCCATGATGCCCGGGACAGGTGAGGGCAAACCCCCGCCGCTCATGGGGATCCTGCGCCAAGGCGGTTTCTCCCCCCTCGTCCTGCTGACGGCGGCGACCCTCGTGACCGGCACCATCACCAACGGGCTGGGCATCTTAGGACCGGAGATCAAGAGCTCGTTCCATCTATCGGACGCCTCCCTCGGGGCCGTGTTCTTCGTGGGCGCCGTGGCCCAGATCGCCTGGGGGATGCCGGTGGCGGTCTTCGCCGACCGCGGCAGCCGCAAGAACGTGGCCGCCATCACCCTGCTCATCTTCTCGGTAACGGTGCCGTTCATGGCCCTGGTCCACAACGTCTGGCCTTTCGTCTTCCTCTACCTGTTGGCCGCCGTCGGGCTGGGGACGAGCGACACCGTGCACAACGCCTACCTGGCCGACGCCTATCCCACCCAGGGCCGGGCCCGCGTCTTCACCTGGCACCAGATGGGCGACCCCGTCTCGCAGACGGTGGGGATCCTCCTGGTGGGCTACATCGCCGCCGCCACCCACAACTGGCGCTGGGCCCTCGGGCTGTCTGTCGTCGGGGTACCGATCGCCATCGCCACCTTCTTCCTCCGGGAGCCCGACAAGGGCGCCAACGAGTCGAGTCACATTTTGAAGGCGGCCGGCATGGACATCGGCACCGAGCAGGAGAAGGCGCCCAAGGTCCTGATCGGCTCGGCCGTGACCCGGCTGCTGCGGATCCGGTCGCTTTACTACGAGCTCGTCGCCGTGGCCATCCTCGGCTTCGCCGGCACCGGCATCCCGCTGTTCGGCTCGTTGTACTTCCAGCGCCGCTGGCACCTGGGCGTGGCCCACCGGGCCGACGTCTTCTCGATCATCGGACTGTCCGCCTTCCTCGGGCTCCCCGTCGTCTACCTGGTGGGCGACAGGCTCTTCCGGCGTGCCCCCGAGAAGCCGCTCGTGGTGGCCAGCGTCTGCATCGCCGTCTTCGGTGGCTTCTACAGCATCTCGCTGTACATGCCCCACCTGTGGATGGTGGTGGTCTTCCAGTTCCTGGCCCAGGCGGCGGTGGCGCCGTTGTCCATCTGCATTTTCCAGACGCTGGCGGCCACCGCCCCGCCGGAGATGCGGGCCATCTGCTTCGGGCTGTTCGGCGTCTACGCCCTCGTCTTCGGCGGTTTCGCCGGCGGCATCCTGCTCGGTGCCATCAGCGACTCCACCAACGTGACCACCGCGCTCACCTTGATCGGCCCCGTCTGTGCCGTGGGAGGTGTGCTTCTCTACATCGGGTCACGCTACGTCCGGCGCGACATCACCCTGGTCATCGAGGACGTCCTCGAGCGCTACGCCGAAGGCAAGAGACGCAAGGCGGGCGGCGCCATCCCGGCGCTGCAGATCCACAACCTCGACTTCTTCTACGGGACCCAGCAGGTGCTCTTCGACGTGAACCTCGAGGTGCCCGAGGGTGAGATCGTGGCTCTGCTCGGGACGAACGGTGCCGGCAAGAGCACACTGCTGCGGGCGGTGTCGGGGCTCGACCATCCGCACCGGGGGGTGATCCGGATCTTCGGGGCCAACTGCACCTACCTCGAGCCGGAACAGATCATCGACCAACACGTGGCCCTGCTGGTGGGCGGGAAGATGACCTTTCCCGGCCTGAGCGTGCGCGACAACCTGCGGGTGGGGGAGTTCTCGTTCCGACGCGAGAGCGCGCGGTCGCGCGCCGCGCTCGACGAGGCCGTCGCCACCTTCCCTGAGCTCGCGGCCCGCCTCGACCAACCGGCCGGCACCCTGTCCGGCGGCGAGCAGCAGATGCTGGCGCTGGCCCGGGTCATGATGACCACCCCCAAGCTGCTCATGATCGACGAGCTCGCTCTCGGGCTGGCGCCGCTCACCGTCGACCGCCTCATGGCCATCGTCCGCCGGGTGAACGCCGACGGCGCCACCGTCATCTTGGTGGAGCAGAGCGTCAACCGGGCCATGAGCCTGGCCCGGCACGCCTTCTTCATCGAACGCGGGGAGATCCGATTCGACGGTCCCACGGCCGAGCTGCTCGACCGGGACGATCTGCTGCGGCCCGTCTTCCTGACCGGTGCCGCGGCGGCGACGGACTGAGCCGGGTCCGTGTCGCTGCCCCCGTCCATAATCCTCGAGGGCGCCATCCTCGGTCTCGACTACGGGCTGTTGGCCGTGGGCCTGGTCCTCATCTACCGCACCAGCCGGGTGGTGAACTTCGCCCAGGGCCAACTGGGCGTGGTGGCGGCCGTCTTCTTGGTGAAGCTCTACTACGACTTCGGCTTCAACTACTGGGTGGCGCTCGTCATCTCGGTGGCTCTGGCCGCGGCGGTGGGTGCGTTGTCCGAACTCGTCCTGCGCCGCTTGTTCAACCGGCCCCGGGTGATGGTGATGGTGGCCACCATCGGTCTGTCACAGGTGCTCTTCCTCTTCACCGTGTTCCCTTTCATCAGGCCCAAGAAGCTGTACCGGGCCTTTCCCGTGCCCATCCACTGGACGTTCCACGTGGGCACCTTTCTCTTCTCCTCCGGTGATGTCCTCACCCTGATCGTGGCACCCGTCGTGGTGCTCGCCCTGGCCGCCTTCATCCGCTTCTCGTCGTGGGGACTGGCCATGCGGGCCATGGCGGAGAACGCCGAGTCGGCCCGGCTGTCGGGGGTGTGGGTGCGCCGGACCTCGACGGTGGCCTGGACCCTGGCCGGCGCCCTGTCCGCCGTCACCGCCGTCCTGGCGTCGCCCAGCCAGACGAGTGCGCTCACCCAGGTGCTCAGCCCCGACCTGCTCCTGCTGGCTCTGCTGGCGGCACTGATCGGGGGAATGGTCAGCCTTCCCGTGGCTTTCATCGCCGGCGTCGGCGTCGGCGTGGTGCTCGACGCGCTGCAGTGGAACATCACCAATCCTTCGACGGGCCCCGCCACCGTTGAGCTCATCCTCTTCCTTCTCTTGCAAGGAGCGTTGCTCCTGCGGGCCGCCTCTCTGCAGAAAGGAGCCCGGATCGGCGAGAGGTCGTCGTGGGCCATGGGCACGGCCGCCTTCCGAAGAACGACCCAGGGGTTGCGCAAGAAGGTGGGGACCACGGGGGTGGGGATCAGCCTGGTGGTGGTGGCGCTGCTGCCGTTCGTGGTGGGCGTGGGGCATTCGTTTCTCATGTCGCAGATCTGCATCTACGGCGTGATCGCGCTGTCGCTGACCGTGCTCACGGGATGGTCGGGCCAGGTGTCGCTGGGCCAGTTCGGCTTCGTGGCCGTGGGCGGCGATATCGCCTCCCACATCGGATCGGGCTTGCCGCTGATCGTGCTCCTGCCCGTCGCCGGCCTGGCCACCGCGCTGGTCTCGGTGCTGGTGGGGCTGACGGCGCTGCGCATCCGCGGTCTCTACCTGGCGGTGAGCACCCTGGGCTTCGCGCTGTTCATGCAGACGTCGGTACTGGCCACCCCGTGCTTCACCCTCCCGCTGATCCACAAGCAGATCTGCTCCGGCCTGCCCAACCCGCAGTCGACGCTTCTGACCCGTCCGTCGCTGTTCGGCCTGAGCCTCACCTCCGAACGCGGCTTCGCCTGGTTCTCACTCGGTGTCCTCGTCGTCTCCGTGCTCATGGTGCGGGTCTGGCGCGACCGGGGTATCGCCCGCCGGCTGATCGCCGTGCGCGACAACGAGATCGCCGCCGGATCGGCCGGGATCCCCGTGGTGCGGACGAAGTTGCTCGCCTTCGCCCTCTCGGGTTTCATGGCCGGCTACGCCGGCGTCTGTCTCGCCTTCGCCACCGAGCGGATCAGCACCAGCACCTTCGATCCCACCTTCTCGATCCTGGTCGTCTCCATGGTGGTGATCGGTGGCCTCGACTCGATCCCCGGCGCGCTGCTCGGCGCGCTCTACCTGGAAGGCCTGCCCGCCATCTTCGGTTCCACGCCCACCGTCGAGTTCCTCACGAGCGGTGTCGGGCTGCTGGCCTTCATCCTCTATCTTCCGGGCGGTCTGGCCCAGTTGCTGCACAGCTTCGGTGACATCGTCTCCGACGCCGTGGCCCACCTGCGCACGCGGAACGGATCGCCACCGGTCGACGCCGGCGAGGCGGCGGCCGCCGACGCGCCCCAAGGGCACCGGAGCCCGGCCGGAGCAGGCGCTCTCTCCATGGTGGAGCCGTGAGCGAGGCCGGGCACGCATCGGGCGGCGCCCCGTCCGACGTCGCCACCGTGGCCCGCGACGATCCGGACACGACGAAGAGCGGACCCGCCCGGCTCGATATCGAGGAGGTGGTGGTGGCCTTCGGCGGTCTGCGGGCGGTGGCCGGGGTGAGCCTGGCCGTCGACGCCGGTTCGATCGTCGGGCTCATCGGGGCCAACGGGTCGGGCAAGACGACCTTGCTCGACGCCGTCTCGGGTCTGGTCTCGCCCGCGGCCGGACGGCTCCTTCTCGACCAACAGGACCTGGCCGACTACATCCCCGAGGAGCGGGCCCGTCTCGGCATGGTCCGGTCGTTCCAGGACTGCCGGCTCTACCCCGAGTTGTCGGTGGAGGACACGCTGTTGCTGTGCGAAGACGCGCGGCACCGGATCGACGTGTTGTCCACCACCTTGCAATTGCCGTGGGCCCGGCGGGCCGAGCGGGCCAAGCGCGCCGCCGTCGACCGCGTGATCGGCTCCTTCGGGCTCGAGAGGTTCCGTCACCACTCGACGGCGCACCTGTCGACGGGTACCCGCCGGGTGGTCGACCTGGCCTCCATCGTGTTGGCCAACCCCCGCCTGCTGTTGCTCGACGAGCCCACGGCCGGGATCGCCCAGCGCGAGGCCGAGGCCTTCATCCCGCTGCTGCGCCGGCTGCACCAGGTGACCAATTCCACCATCCTCCTCGTCGAGCACGACGTCCCGCTCGTCTTCGAGCTGTGCTCGACCGTGGTCGTCATGCAGACCGGGGAGATCGTGGCCGCCGGCACGCCCGACGAGGTGCGCCGTGACCCCCGGGCCCTGTCGGCCTATCTGGGGGCGAGCGACGAGGCCATCAACGTGTCCGGTCCGCTGGCGCCGTCGTCGGACCCGGGCGGGTGACGGCGCCCGTGACCACCGGTGCGCTCGACGGCATCCGCGTGCTCGATCTGTCCCAGGGGATCGCCGGCCCCCTCGGGGTCCTGTTCCTGGCCGAACACGGGGCCGATGTCATCAAGGTCGAACCCCCCGGCGGCGACCCCTTGCGGTCCTATGAGGGAGCGCGGACCTGGAACCGCAGCCGGCGCTCGGTGATCGTCGACCTCACCACGGACGAGGGACAGACCCGGTTCCGGCGCCTGGCGGCCGGCGCCGACGTGGTCGTCGAGAGCTTCCGCCCCGAGGTGGCCGGCCGTCTCGGCTTCGCCTACGACGACCTGCGCGCCATCGACGACCGCATCATCTTGGTGTCGTGCCCCGCCTATCCACCCGGGCACCCCTTGGCGGCGCGCCCCGCCTACGACGCCCTGGTGCAGGCCACGAGCGGCCAGATGTGGGCCCAGCCCGGCTGGCGCCCGGGCCCCATTTTCCTGCACATGCCCGTCCCCTCCATGGGGGCGGCCTTTCTCGTGAGCGCCGGAGCACTGGCGGCGCTGTCGGCGCGCCAGCGCACCGGGCGCGGGCAACACGTGCAGACGTCGCTGCTGCAAGGAGCGCTCCTCTACACGACCCAGCTCTACCAGGACGTGGAGAAAGCCCAGCCCGGCTACCACGAGCTCATGGCCAAGACGTATCCGCCCGGTATCCACCAGACCATGCTCTTCGAGTGCGCGGCGGGCGGATGGATCCACATCTCGGTCATGTCCGGGCTCACGCCGCTCAAGACCCTCGACGAGGTCATCGCCCTCGACGACGCGCCCGACGTCCTCACCTTGATGGGCCTGTCCCCGACCGAGCGCGCCGAGCTGGATGTCCGGCGCCGGCAGAAAATGCGGTCATGGGACCGCGACGAGCTGGTGGAGGAGCTACGGCGGGCCAACCATGCGGCCGAGGCGGTGGTCCCGGCGCACGAGGTGCTCCGTCATGTCCAGACCGTGGCCAACCACACGGTGGCCACCGTGCACGATCCGGACATCGGCGACCTCCGGCAGATGGGCGTCCCTATCCACCTCCTCGGCACCCCGGGGGAGGTCCGGGGCCCCCAACCGCGTCCCGGTGAGCACACCGACGATGTGA
The DNA here is from genome assembly GCA_003151475.1 of Acidimicrobiaceae bacterium. Classification (GTDB taxonomy): domain Bacteria; phylum Actinomycetota; class Acidimicrobiia; order Acidimicrobiales; family UBA8190; genus Palsa-661. Next base: position 242,897 of record PLXQ01000034.1, read on the forward strand.
TGGGGTCGCTCGATGGCCCCGCACCGGAAGGTGCCACCGATGCCGGCGCCGGCGCCGGCGCCGGCGCCGGACCGGCGGTGGCGGGGGCGTCGGGGGGTTCGTCTTCTGCGTTCGCCCTCGGCGGCATCCGTGTGATCGATTTCGGCCAGTACCTGGCCGGACCCTTCGGTCCCATGATCCTCTCCGACCTCGGTGCCGATGTCATCAAGATCGAGCCGGTGAAGGGTGACTCGATGCGCTTCAGCGCCAAGCCGTTCATCGGCTGCCAGCGCGGCAAGCGCTCGCTGGCGCTCGACCTCAAACATCCGTTGGGCCTGGAGGCGGCCACGCGGCTGGTGGCCGGGGCCGATGTCGTGCACCACAACATGACCCGCGGCGTGGCCACCCGTCTCGGCATCGACTACGCCGCCTGCCGGGGAGTGCGGCCGGAAATCATCTACTGCAACACCTACGCCTACGGTCTGGAGGACCCGCTCGGGCGCTTCGGCGGGCTCGACCCTCTCTACCAGGCGTCGTCGGGCATCGAGTACGAAGCGGGCGCCGTCCACGCCGGCAACGATCCTCTGTACCTGCGCTTCGGGATGTGTGACACGGCCAACGCCATGCTGTCGGTGGTCGGCGTCTTACTGGCTCTCGTCCACCGGGCCCGCACCGGGGAAGGCCAGGAATTGTGGACGTCGCTGCACGACGGGGGCATCGTCTTCACCTCCGACGCGTGGACGGGGCCCGACGGCGCCGTGTGGGACCGGCCGCATCTCGACGCCGGCCTGCACGGAACCGACGCCCTCTACCGGCTGTACCGCGCGGCGGAGGAGGGGTGGATCTGCGTGGCGGCCGTGACCGACGACCAGTGGCGAGGGCTGTGCGCAGCGCTGGATCTCGACGAACTCGCAGATGACGAGCGCTTCTCCTCTCCGGCAACCCGGCGCCAGGGGCGCCAGGTGTTGGAGCAACGGCTGCAGGAGGCGTTCATGACGAAGCCGGCCGCCCGGTGGTCGGCCATCCTCGACGACGCCGGTGTCCCCAACGAAGTACCCGTCGACACCGACGACGGCCGGACGTTTCTGCGCGACGAGGTCAACGCGTCGCTCGGACTCGTCGCCGACTACGAGCACCCGATCCTCGGCCGCCTGCGCCAGTTCGGCCAGCTCATCCAGATGTCGGACACGCCCGGTCGGATCGCCGGTCCGCCTCCCCTCGTAGGGCAGCACACACGCCTACTGCTGCGCGACGTCGGCTACCGCGACGGCGACATCGATGCCCTCATCGCCGACGGCGTCGCCTACGAGCCCGACGACACCTACGGCGAGCGTTTCGTCACCTGAGACGCCCCGGTGTATCGCTGCTCAGGGCCGCCCCTGTTCAGGGCGGGGGTGCTCAGGCCGACGGGGTGAGCGGGCGGGCGGGGCCGTAGGGACGGGGACCGCGCAGCGTCACCCGGTGGGCGATGCGCAGGGCGTCGCCGTAGTCGTCGAGGGCGTAATGCATGGTGGCCCGGTTATCCCAGAAAGCGACGGCGCCCACCGTCCAGCGGAAGCGGCAGGCGAATTCGGGACGTTGGCAGTGGCGGTAGAGCAGGTCGAGCAGGGCGGTGCTCTCGAGAGGAGAGAAGCCCTCGACGAAACGCGTGAACTGCGAGTTGACGAAGAGGCCGTTGCGGCCCGTCTCGGGATGGGTACGCACCACCGGATGCGAGGTGGGTAGCAATTTCTCGTGCCGCTTGCCGTCCCATTCGTAGCCGCCGTTGGCCTCGACGTCGGCGGCGAACCAGGGATCGTGGTGCCAGGCGATGAGTCCGTCGCAGAACGTGCGCATGGGTTCGGACAGGGCGTCGTAGGCGGCCTGCAGGCTCACCCACATGGTGTCGCCTCCGACGGTGGGTGCTTCGCGCATGTGGAGGATCGAGCCGAGCGGAGGCGTGGCCAGGAAGGTGACGTCGGTGTGCCACCACGAGGCGCGGTCCTCGCGTCCGTCGATGGGGAGCACCTCGGGATGGCCCTCGAGGGAGGCGATCACCGGATGCGCCGGCGTGACCTCACCGAATTGGCGGGCGAAGTCGGTCTGGACCTCGGGGCTCAGGTCCTGATCGGGAAAGAACAGAACGAGATGGTGCGCCAGGGCGGCCCGGACCTGGGCCACCACCGCCTCTCCCAGTGGCCGCGCCAGATCGAGGCCGTGGATCTCGGCCCCGATGACTGGGGATATCGGTCTGATGTCCAGTTCGGTCACGATAACCACGTCGACCATGGTGCCTTAGTCGCCCTCCGGCCACAACCCGTTGGGTGTGTCGGAGCGGGGCCGCCTATCGTGTGCGACCGGCGAAGCGCTCGCCGCTTGTTGACTGGGCTCGACAGCGGTGGGTGCCCGGCGACCAGGGAGTGTGGGCGATGGCGAGGTCGGGATCCGATGGTGTGACCGGTGCGGGGCGAGGCCGGGGACGTCGACGGAAGAGTCACCGGATCGGTGTCCTCGCCACCGCCGTCATCGTGGCCGGAGTCGCCGTGCCCGTGACATCGGCGACGGCGGCGACATCGGCAGCCGTCCGGACGCTCGACAACGCCAGCCGCAGTAGCCGAGGGGTCACCGCCACCAAGATCAACGTCGTCTTCCCCGTGTCGAACCTCACCACCTTGTCGTCGAACTTCGGATTCGCCGGCGATGCCGAGTTCGCCGCCCAGAACAAGGCCATCCACACCTACGTGAACGCCGTCAACGCCCACGGCGGCATTAACGGGCGCAAGATCAACCCCATCATCGTCAGCTTCGACCCCACCAACGAAGCGGGCATGCGGGCCCTGTGCAAGCAGTGGACCGAGGGAAGTCCAGCGGTCTTCGCCGTGGTGGACGGACTCGGGTCGTGGACGGGCGACAACGAGCTGTGCATCACCCAGGAAGGCCACACCCCCTTCATCGGGCAGTGGACCACGACCACCAACTGGACCAAGTTGGGCGCTCCCTACCTGTGGTGGACCGGCCCCGACCAGGCGTCGATCCTCGCCACCCTGGTGGCCTGGGCCAAAGGGGCGCACTTGATAGGCGGAAACCGGAAGCTGGGCATCGTGGCCGGGGACCGCGCCAGCGACCAGAAGGCCCTGAAGTCCTATCTGCTGCCCGATCTCAAGCGGGCCGGTATCAGCGCAGCGATGGTCGAGACCATCCCCGCCAATCCCTCGGACACGGCCTCGACCGGTTCGGCCGCACCTCTGATCGTGCAGCACCTGCAGGCGGCCGGCATCAATTCCGTGATCCCCCTGATGCCGTTCAATGCGCTGTTCCCCTACCTTCAGGCCGAGGCCCAGCAGAATTACTACCCCAAGCTGCTTCTGTCGGATTACGAGGGTTCCATCAATGTCACCCTCGGGCTCATCCCGACGCCCTACGAGAAGGAGCTGAACGGGCAGGAGGGCATCACGGCTGAGACATTGGGTGGCGTAGACGGGCCGCCGTCGTTGGTGGGCAAGGGCGGCTACGACGCCGGTGTGGCGAACTGCGACAAGATCTGGCACGCGGCGAATCCCAAGCCTATTTCAGGACAGACCCTCATCCACGGTGAGGCGCCGTCGCCTTATATAGAGGAGCAGGGGCCCACCGCCGGATGGTGCCAAGGGATCGACCTGTTCGCCACGGCGGCGAAGAAGGCCGGGCGCAACCTGACGCGGCGCAGTTTCGTCGAGGCCATGGCCGGCATCAAGAACTACACGGGCACGTACTCACCGACCTTGAGCTACGGGCCGGGCAAGTTCGCCGGACCCGACGACTATCAGGTCGTCCAGCTACACAACAACGTCCCGCCGTCCTCGGCGTGCGCGCTCACGTACCAGAAGATCACGCAGGGAACCTGCTGGCGCGTGATCCAGAGCTGGAAGCCCCTTGTCACCTCCTGACACGTCGTCATCTCCTCACATCGGGGTGCGGCCGCGTAACTTCTCGCCCTGGTACTCGTGGATGGTGCGCCTGCAGGAGCAACGACTGACCGACCCGCTACCGCCGGCCGGTGACCCGGGGATCGAGCAGTGGCGGATCCGCTGCCGGGCCCGACTGGGGGAGCTGCTCGGTCCCTTTCCCGGCGCCGTCGCCCTGGAGCTCGAGACGACCGAGACGGTCGACTGCGACGGGTACACGCGCCACACGATCGTCTTCGACACCGAGAAGACGATGTCGGTTCCGGCCTATCTGCTCGTGCCCGACGGCCGGGTGGCACCGGGCCCCGCCGTCCTGGCCGCCCACGGTCACGGTCCGGGGAAGTCACTGGTGTGTGGCCTGGTCGAGACCGAAGCGCCCAACGGTGACTACGCCGTGCAACTCGTCCGGCGGGGCTACGTGGTGCTCGCCCCCGATCTGCGGTGCTTCGGGGACCGGGCCGACTGGACCCCGGCCGACCACTACATCTGCGACACCAATCTGGTCCATGCCGTCATGGCGGGCGAGAATCCGCTGGCCCAGAATCTGTGGGACCTGGCCCGCTGTCTCGACGTCCTCGAGGCCCATCCCCTGGTCGACCCCCGACGTATCGGGATGGTGGGCCTCTCTTACGGCGGCACGGTGACGCTCTTCCTGGCCGCCTGCGATGAGCGGGTGGCCGCCTGCGTGGTGAGCGGCTACTTCTCGTCATGGGCCGAGGCCCACAAGATGCCCTGGAACATGTGTGGTTCGCAGGTGCTGCCGGGGATGCTGGGCCGGCTCGAGCACGTGGAGCTCGGGGCCCTCGTCGCCCCCCGGCCCATGCTCATCGAAAGCGGCAACGCCGACGATCTCTTCCCTGCCACCGTGGCGGCGGCGGGGTGCGAGCGGCTCCGCAGCGTCTATGAGTCTCTCGGTGTCGGCGCGGACCGGATCGAGCACGACATATTCGACGGGGGCCACCAGTGGTACGGGACGACGGCCTACCCGTTCCTCGATCGCTGGTTGGGCGACTCTGTGGGTTCGGATTCGTAGTGGGTTCGGATTCGTAGTGGGTTCGGATTCGTAGTGGGTTCGGACTCGTAGATCAGCCGGGCACCTGCCAGTGCACGAGATCGGTGCTGCGGGCGATGCCGATCTTGGCGTGCCCCCAACCCCCGAACGAGGTGAGTTCGTCACTGCCGGCGTAGGTGGCGTAGTAGTAGCCGTCGGTGGCGTGCGCGTTGCACACGAAGACGGAGTTTGCGTGCTCGTAGCCCACGCTCGAAACGCCCGTTCCCGTGTCCCAGGTCTGGGCGGGGATCTGCAACGCGGTCCCCTTCGTCCACCTGAGCCAAGAGGCCGGGACCAACGGATCACCGACCAGGGAGAACATCCAGGGCTGGTCGAGGGTGTTCGACGTGGCCACCAGGTCCCAGTGTCCGTCCACGGTGAGGAACTCGTAGTTCTCCACGGTGTCGCCGAAAACGGAGATGTCGGGCCGTCCCACGGCGACCCAGGGCCCGGCCAGCGATCCGCTTCTGGACCAGGCGATCTCGAAATGCTGGCTGTCGGTTCCCTCTTTGTATCCGAGGATCAGGCCGTGTCCGGTCCAGGCGAGCGCCGGGTCGATCATCCGGTCTCCGGCGCCGTCGGCGAGGCTCAGGCCCAGGGGCTGAGCGGCCGACCAGGTCACGAGGTCCTTCGATGTCCGGTAGTACAGCTTCGGCTGTCCCCCGCCCACCTGGCCGGGCCCCGAGTCGTAGGTGACGACGAAGGTCCCTGTGGGGCTGCGCACGACGTCGGGTGATGCCACTCCGATCACCCCTCGCTGAGCGGGCCAGGGCGCCGGGGACGACCAGTGCACCAGGTCAGCGCTGGTGGCGGTGCCCACGTCCCACCGCACTCCCCCGGGGAGAGCGGCATCGTCGGTCACCTCGCTGAAGAGCATGTGCCACCGACCGTCGGTCCAGAGGAGGGCCTGGTCCTTCACCCCGGCACGGGGTTCACTCAGGATGGGATCGGCCGGTGCGACCAGGCCACCATGGGAGCGCCGGCACCACCGACGATGCAGGCGTGATCGTCACCGGCGGCCACGGCGACGTTCCGTGGTGGTGACGACATCGTCGCTGCCCCACATCCGGTCAAGCAGATACCGAGAGCGCACAGCGAAAACAGGAAGAGCGGGAAGGGATTCCCAATAAGTGATCGGCTCGCCACTGGACGTAGTGTTACTTGCCGCGGATCACACCCAGCCGAGGGCGCTCGCCGAACCGGAGTCGAGATGGAGGGCGACCTGAGACTGGGTGCGCAAGAACGAAGCAGGACACGCCGTCGACACGGGGCCCAGGAGAGAGGCACGCACGGGCTCGGCCTTGCGGGGCTCGGGCACGATGGCGAGGACGCTCGAGGCGCGCAACAGCGCCGGGATGGTGACGGTCACGGCCTCCTGCGGAACGTCGCCGACGGTGGCGAAGTGCCCCTCGTTGACCTGCTGCTGGCGACAGGCGGCGTCGAGGTCCACCACCTTCACGTCCAGGGGATCGGCGAAATCAGCGACAGGGGGATCGTTGAACGCCAGATGGCCGTTCTCGCCGATCCCGAGGCAGCAGAGGTCGAGCGGGTGGTCGGCCAAGAGCCCCGCGTAGCGGTCGCACTCGGTCCCGGGATCAGCCAGTCCGTCGATGTAGTGGGCGTCACGGGGCTTGGCCTGGTTGACGATCCGCTCCCGAATCCAACGCTGGAAGCCCGCCTGATGGTCCGGACCGACCCCCACGTACTCATCCATGTGGAAAACGACGATGTCGGACCACGGGACACCGGGGGTGTCATGGACCAGGGCGTCGATGAACTCGAGTTGCGAGTTGCCGGTGGCGAACATGGCGTGGGCCACCCCGCGGGCGGAGACGGCCCGGCGCAGAGTCTCCGCCGCTGCGTCGGCGGCGGCGCGGCCGAGGGTGGCGCCGTTCGGGTGGACATAGACCTTCAGCTGTTCGACGACCCGGGCTTCGGTCCCCGCGCGCATGGCCGCACTGTAGGGGGAGGTCCCCGGACTCGGGCCGGACACCGGCGGCGGCTCCGGTCACGGCGACGCGGTGATCGGCGGCCCGGCCAATGTGAAACCGGTTCTAGATACCAGAGACAGGGCCCCGACGGCGTTCCCCAACTAGGGTGTCGACGTCTCGTCGGCAGCACCGGCGACCAGGGGAAAAGGGGAGGGAGTCCACATGACCCGTAAGGGCATGACCCGTAAGGGCACTTTGATCCGTATCGGTGGCGTCCTGATGGCATCAGGGCTGGTCCTCGCTGCGTGTAGTTCGACCAACAACTCGGGCTCAGGTTCGACCAGCACCACCACAACCGCCGGTGGGGGTGGAGGTAGCGCCGCCAGCGCCCTGAAGGCGGCTGTGGCCGCCACCACGGCCGGCTACAAGGGAACGAGTGGGACCGTCGGTCCGAAGTCCCGGCCGGCGGCAAAGAACAAGACCATCGCCATCATCTCGGCCGGCCAATTGGCCGACAGCAACTCCGTACCCTCCAACGGCGCTCTGGAAGCGGCCAAGGCCATCGGCTGGAACGCCACCATCTATGACGCACAGCTCAAGCCGGCCATGTACGCGCCGCTCGTGCGTCAAGCCATCGCTGCCCACGTGAACGGGATCATTCTCGACGCCATCGACTGCGACACGGTGAAACAGCCTCTGGAAGAGGCCAAGGCGGCCGGTATCGCCGTCACGGCCATGTACGCCTTCGACTGCAATGACCCGCACGCCGGTGGGGGGACCACCAGCCTGTTCAGCGCCGTCACCAGCTATGGAGCCCAGCACGCCAACCTCGACGCCTTCACCGAGTCCTACGGGGCCGACCAGGCCAACTACGTCATCGCCAAGTCGAACAACACGGCGAAGATCATTGCCGTCCAGGACCCCGAGTTCACGGTGCTCTATTACACGCTGAAGGGCTTTGCCGACACCATCGCCGCCTCACACGGCTCCCAGATCGTGGCCACCTTGGACATCACCCAGGAAGACATCCTCGACGGTAACGTGAAGACGAAGATCCAGTCCGAGATCCTGCGTTACCCACAGGCCAACTGGATCAAGAGCCCCTTCACCTACGCCACCACGATCGGTATCGTCCCGGCGCTCGGCGCCAACCCGAACCACTTGAGCGTCATGGGTGGCGAGGGCTTTCACGACGAGCTCGACCTGGTGCGTCAGGGCAAGATCACCGCCACCAACGCCATCTCGTCGAACTGGACGGGCTGGGCCTCCGTCGACACGCTGAACAGCGTGTTCGACCATCAGAAGTCGGCCGATAGCGGAATCGGATGGACGCTCGTCGACGCCACCCACAACCTGCCCACCGACCCGAACGAGGACTTCACGCCGCTGGTCGACTACAAGGCCGAGTACAAAAAGGCGTGGGGAGTGGGCTGATGAACGGGGCCGGCGGGCCCGGTGACCCAGCCGACTCCGGCCAGGAGGCACCGGCCGAGCATGTAGAAACGACCGCAGCGTCACCTTCGGGGGTGGCCCTGCGGATCGACCACATGTCGAAAACGTTCCCCGGAACCCGGGCGCTCGACGATGTCTCGTTCGAGATCAAGTCCGGCGAGATCCACGCGCTCGTCGGGGGCAACGGTTCGGGCAAGTCGACCCTCATCAAGATCCTGGCCGGCGTCTACCACGCCGACCCCGGTGGCACGATCACGGTGGGCGACAAGACGTTGGCCGCCGACCACACCACGCCGGCCAAGGCAAAGGCCCTGGGCCTCCACTTCGTGCACCAGAACCCGGGGGTGTTCCCCGCACTGTCGGTAGCCGAGAACATGGTGATCGGGCACGGCTTCGAAACCCGGGCCGGGGGATCGATCAAGTGGCGAGCCCTGCGTCGTCAAACCCAGGCCCTGCTCGACCGCTACGAGATCCAGGTGCGGCCCGAGGCCCTGGTGCGGTCCCTGCGACCGGCCGAGCGCGCCATGGTGGCCATCGCCCGCGCCCTGCAGGACCAAGAAGGCCAACACACGGGCGTGCTCGTGCTGGACGAACCGACGGCGTCGTTGCCCCGCGCCGAGGTGGTGCGGCTCATGGGCGCACTGAACCGCTTTGCCGCCGCCGGTCAGACGATCCTGTTCGTCAGCCACCGGTTGGACGAGGTGATCGACACCGCCGCCCAGGCAACGGTGTTGCGTGACGGGAGACTGGCCGGGACCCTGGTGGACAACGAAATCACCGAGGGAAGGCTCATCGAGCTCATCGCCGGCCGCGCCCTTGACCGCATGTACCCGGTCATGCCCCCGGTGGAGTCCGACGAGATCGTCCTCGAGGCCAAGGGACTCACCGGCGGCCCTCTCCACGGCGTCGACTTCGAGCTACGCCGGGGGGAGGTGCTCGGCATCGCCGGGCTCCTCGGTTCGGGTCGCTCCGAGTTGCTCAAGATGATCTTCGGCGCCTATCCGATCCGGTCGGGCACGTTGGAATTCGACGGCCGACCGGTCAAGCTCCGCGACATCGGCGACGCCCTGGACCTCGGAATCGCCTACGTCCCCGAGGACCGAAGCGGCGAAGCGGCCTTCCTCGACCAGACCCTGGCCGACAATGTGGTCGCCTCATCCATCGGTCGGTACTGGCGCGGCGGGCTTCTGCGCAATCGGGCCATCGACGCCGACGCCCGCGACATCATCCACCAATACTTCATCCGTGCTTCGTCGGAAAAGCAGAAGATGGGCACCCTGTCCGGAGGCAACCAGCAGAAGGTCGTCGTGGCCCGGTGGCTGAGCCGCAACCCGCGTGTGCTTCTACTCGACGAGCCCACCCAAGGCGTCGACGTCAATGCCCGAGCCGAGATCTATCAGCTGATCAGCACCGCTGTCGGCAAGGGATGCTCCGTTCTCCTGGTGACAAGCGACTTCGAAGAGTTGTCACGGGTGGCTGACCGGGCCATCGTGCTGAGAGGTGGTCGGGTGGGCGCCGAACTGCGTGGGACCGATATCGAGGCCGTCCGCCTCACCGAATTGGCCTTCAGCACCCAGGAGGTGGCTACATGAGCGTCGTGGCCGACGCACCGACCGGAGAAGGAGCGCCCATCGGTAGCGGGCCTTCGGGGCCCGGTGCCCATGGGAACCAGGTCCGGAGCCAGAGCCGCGAACGTCTGCTGGCATTCACCGAGCGCTACGCCCTTGTGGTTCTTTTCATCGCCACTTTCGCGTTCTTCAGCTTTTGGTCCAAGACGTCGGGCACCTTCCCCCACGCCACCAACATCAAGAACGTCCTCGGCAACGAAGCCGTCACCGGCATCCTGGCCCTGGCCATCATGATCCCCCTCGTCTGCGGGGAGTTCGACTTCTCGGTCGGCAACATCGCCGGACTGACCCAGGTTCTGTGCGCCGGGTTCATGGCGCGACTCGGTATGCCGGTGGTGCTCGCCATCCTCATCCCCATCGGCATCGGCGCCTTCATCGGCCTGGCCAACGGCAACACCGTGGCCCGGATAGGGGTGAACTCCCTGATCGTCACCCTCGGTATCTCGTCGGTGCTCCTCGGCATCGTGGAGTGGTACACGGGCGGCCAATCGATCATCAACAACATCTCGCCCGGCTTGATCAAATTCGGGTCCGGCCAATGGTTCGGGCTCCCCCGGACCATCTTTTACTTGGCCATCGTGGCCATCGTCGTGCATTACATGCTCGAACACACCCCCTTCGGGCGTTACCTCTACAGCATCGGGTCGAACCGCGACGCGGCCCGTCTGGTGGGACTGCCGGTCCAGAGGTATGTGCTGCTGTCGTTCATGATGTCGGGTGCGCTGGCCGGCATCGCCGGCGTCTTACTGGTGGCCTACAACGGCACGGGGAGCCCGCAGGTGGGCACGATCCTCGACACCCTGCAAGCCCTGGCTGCCGCCTACCTGGGTGCCACCGCCATCAAGCCGGGGCGCTTCAACGTCTTGGGCACCATGATCGCCATCTTCTTCCTGGCTTACACCGTCACCGGCCTGTCGCTGGCCGGGGTGGCTGACTGGATCAACAACGTGTTCGACGGCGGGGCGCTCTTCCTGGCCGTCCTCGTGTCGACGATCATCGGCCGCCGCAGGGCCGGGACCGGCTGACCCCGACCTTGCCATCGCTCCGCACCCACTGAGAAGGATTGCACTATGGCTCGCAACACCAAGACGGATCAGCTGCGCGGTGTCCAGATGTTCTCGGCCTGCACCGACAAGGAGCTGGCGCAGATCGCCCGGGCCTGTGACGAAGTGTCCGTCGATCCCGACGCCGTGATCGTCGAGGAAGGTGCCGAGGGCGAGGATTTCTACCTTGTCGTCACCGGCGAGGCGGCCGTCACCCGGGGCGGACAGCCTGTGGCCACGGTGGTGTCGGGGGAGTACTTCGGAGAGCTCTCCTTGCTCGACCCCGGGCCCCGTAATGCCACGGTGACGGCGAAGACCGCCATGTCGCTGCTCAAACTGGGCCGGAGCGAGTTCGGTGCCGTCCTCGACTCGTGGCCCGGAGTGGCCCACAAGCTGCTCGAGCAGATGGCGAAGCGGCTCCGCCAGGCGGACGAGCGGGCCGTCACCAACTAGTCGTCGCCCCCGAAACAGCTACGTCGTCGACACCGCTTGGTCGGTCGATGAGGCACGAGCGGTGACGGTCAACCAATTGGTACCCGGTTGCGTCTCGACCAGACAGTGGGGCGTGCCCGCCGGGAGCAGGACCCAGTGGCCCGGTTCGAGGTGCATCCGTCGCCCCTCGACCTCGAGCGTGGCCCCGCCGTCGAGAACGAGCACCCACTCGTCGGTGTCCTGTCGGTAGTCGACGGGTCCGTCGAGCCGACCACTCAGAATCTGGTCCACGACGACCGGGCCCAGTTCGGCCAGCCGGTGCGTCTCTTCCCCGGTTGTCGGTGCGGCATCGGGGCGGCGGAGACGACCATGGGTGACAGACATCTGCCGAAGATACCGCCGAACGGGTGTTTCGCTATCGTCACACCGTGGGGAGCGTTCGCTTCCGGGGTCTTCGGTGAGACCGCGGATTAGTGCGCTCCGACTCGGATGTTCGCTGGCGGTGACATTTGTGGTCCTGTCGGCCCTGACCGATGGCACCGCCGGGGCCCGGCCGGGGCCCGGACATGTCACGTCGTCGGCGAGCACGTCGCCATCAGCGGCGCCCAGCAGTGCGAGCGTCCAGGCGGCCTACGGATTCCTCGATCTCATGATGGACAACTTCGCCACGGGTTCCACGCTGCGCCTCGTCCAGAGCTTCACCGTCGGCGTTCTCGGACAGCAGAACTTCACCGACTCGGAAACCTATGACGACGCGCTGATTATCGACGCCTACCTGGCCGAAGGGACCGAGGACGCCCTGGCCCGGGCCAAAGTGGTGGGCGACTCCCTGCTCTACGTGCAGGCGCACGATCCGAAGCACGACGGGAGAATCAGAGAGGCCTATGCCCCGAAGCCGCTTACCAGCCCGAGTCAGATGAAAGTCGCGGACAAGACGGTCTCCGACCTATCGTGAGTACCCGTGGGCTGTCTGATCGCCGTCTTTCTCCTCCTGGCATTGATCTTCGCCGGATTCGGCTTTGCCGTGCACCTCCTGTGGATCATCGCCGCCGTCTTCTTCGTCTTTTGGTTGGCCGGGTACGGCTTCGCCCGAGGACAACGCCGAGGCGGACGACGATAGGACCGTCCCCCGTGATTCGGTCCGGACCCGTCCCTATGACGCCGGGGTGCGGTGCTGATGCACCGGGCCGACTGCCTCTCGTCGATCAGGGTGCCGTTGTCCCTTTGAGGTCGCCGGGATTTGATGGCGATAGGGAAACCCCTGCCGGGGACGTCGAGGGTGAGATCGGCTCCGGTGCATCCGCCGCCGCCGTGGATGTCGTCGAATCGACGACCGCCGATTGCAGGTAGACGACCCAACCGACAACGGTGCCGACGGGGTAGTTCGCACCCGGACCGACCACCGTGTTCTGCTCGCCGAGCAAGGCGCTCGTCTGCGGATCGAAGACGAGTTCATCTTGCACTCCGTGGTCCACGTAGGCGACGCCCACACCGGTCCGACCCGAATGGTCGGTGACCGACCCGAGGGACTGGACCCCGGGGAGAGCCGCCGCCACCTGGTAGAGCGCCGATCGGAGGGCCGGTGAGGCGTCGGTCTCCCGCAACAGGTCTCCGATTTGCGTGAAGTCCTCGGCCGCCCCTGGCGGCCCACCCTCGATCTTTCGCGATGAGAGGTCGGCGGCCAGGGCCGAGGGATCGGTGGGCAGATCGGAGAGCTTCATCAGATAGAGCCCACCAGGGCCGAAGGTGGTGTCGCTCGGAGCGTGCGGGATCGACGGACTTCCGGCGGCCAACCAGGCGGCGTGGTCCCGAGCGGAAAGGAAGACCGGTTCTCCGTAGGTTTCGAACAGCCTTCCCGAACCGTCCGGACCGACCCAGATCTGGCGGTGTTCGGGCAGCAGAACCGAGTACGACCCCTTGCCCCCGGGAGGAAGACCGGCGGTCTCGCTCTGGTACGCCTCGTCGGATTCGACGTAAAGGAATTGGCCCGGTGCGGGCACGATAACGGCAGGTTGATCGGCGGCGACGAGCGCCAGCTGCTTCAGCACGGCGGCGGCGGCCGGCGCTGGGCCACCCGGCGACCCTGGCCTCGAGACGGCCGTCAGGCCGATGGCCAGGCCCACAACCACGATAATCGCCGCGCCCTGAAGTGTCCGAAGACGCCAACGTCCGGGTCGACGGCCGAAAGAGCGAGGGGGCGAAGCGGGGCGGCGGAGATCCGGGGCGCTCCGGGTGTCCACGGTGTCGCCCCGGGCATCGAGGGCAGCGGCCACGCGCAGCGCGTCGGCGGTCCTCTCGAGCACGTCGGGGTCGACGGGCTCCACTCGGGCGACTTCTTCGAGCAGGTGCAGAGCGTCCATCTTCAGGCCTCCTTGGACCAGGAACGGGAAGAAGTGATGGTGGGAATCTCAAATGCACCTCGGAACAGCGTGCGAGCTCGGTGCAGTCGGCTGCGCGCCGTGCCCTGGGGGATGGCCAGGGCCAGGGCGACCTCGGCCGGGGTGAGATGCTCCCAGACGACGAGGAGGAGGACTTCGCGTTCGTCCTCTGACAGCGCCGCCAGCCCGCGCTGCAAAGCCATCCGCTGGGCGGCGGCGTCGATCCGGTCGTCGGCGTCCTCCCACGGATCAGAGATGGCTACCTCAGCCGAGGGGCGATACGACCGCTGACGCCGTCGCCAGTGTGCTCGCAGAACATTACGGGCGATGCCGTACAGCCACGGTCTGGCGTCGGCCACCTGATGGTCGTAGTTCGATCGGGACCGAAAGGCCCGGAGCCAGACATCGCTCAGCAGCTCGTCGGCATCCTGCCGGCCGGTGCGGCGGGCCAGGTACGCATGAACGGCCGGGCCGTGGTGCCAGAACAACTCCACAAAGGCGGCGGGGTCACCCGCCCGGGAGCGTTCCACCATCTCTCCGTCTGTGTCGTCCACCCGAATCTCCCTACGCCGCTGTCATCTCTCTATTGCGCGAGGAGATGAGAAGCGTTCGCAGTGCTCTCGCCGAGACCGGCTCTCGTCATCGGCGTGGGGCGCACAGAGGATGTTTCGGTGCTTTGCACACCGCTACGACAGAGACGTCGACCGCGTCAGCGGTGGCTCGGCGGAGGAGGTGGGATTCGAACCCACGGTGACCTTGCGACCACAACGGTTTTCGAGACCGTCCGATTCGTCCGCTCTCGCACTCCTCCAGTGGACTTATGCACGCCGGGCCGGGGTCGGTCCAAACCGGGTCCAAACCGGCTATCTTGAGGGCGTGCCGGGAAGTGTACGTGAGCGCAGTCCGGGGGTCTGGCGGGTCCGCGTCTCGACCGGCCGGGACCCCGTCACCGGGAGGTGGCGGACTACCCAGGTCACCGTTCGGGGCAGCGAGACGAAGGCGAAGAACGCTGCCGCCAAGCTGTACGCCGAGGTGGCCGACGGCCGGGCCCAGGCGACGACGAGCTCGGTGGGCCGGCTGCTCGACGACTGGGTCGCCCACTTGGAAGCCCGGGGCCGCGCCCCGAAGACGATCCACGAGTACAAGCGCCTGGCGGCCTCGATCAAGGAGACCCTCGGCCCGGTCGAGCTCCGCCGGCTGACCGGCGCCGACATTGACCGGTTCTACACGGCGCTGCGGGCCCGGGGACTGGCGCCCGTCAGCGTCCGGCATTATCACACCGCCCTCGGGGCGGCTCTCCACCAGGCCGTGCGGTGGGGGTGGATCGACCGCTCGCCGATGGAGCAGGCCACTCCCCCCGGCGTCGAGCAGGTCGAGCCCCAGGCCCCGACGGCCGAGGAGATCCGGGCCCTCGTGGTGGCGGCCGAAAACCCGAATGATCCCCGGAAGGGCAACCCCGACATGGCCGCCCTGATCTTCTGCGCGGCCACCACCGGATGCCGACGGGGCGAGCTCCTGGCGCTTCGGTGGTCAGACGTGGACCTCGAGCTCGGTGTGCTGGTCGTGCGCCGCTCGATCTCCGACACGCCCGGGAAGGTCGAGGCCCGCACGACGAAGACGAACCGGATCCGGCGTATGGCGCTCGACCCTGCCACGGTGGCGGTCCTCACTACCCAGCGGGCCCGGGCGGCCGAGCGGTGCGATTCGCTCCGAATCGATCTGGAACCCGAGGCGTATGTCTGGTCCCAGGACGCCGACCACTCGACGCCATGGCGGCCCGACCGGGTGACAGATGCCTTCCGCCGGCTCCGGGACGATGCCGGACTCGGCCACGTCCGGTTCCATCACTTGAGGCATTTCGCCGCCACGATGATGCTCGCCGGCGGGGTGGACGTCCGTACGGCGGCCGGCCGCCTCGGCCACGCCCAGCCCTCGGTCACGCTGAAGACCTATGCCCACGTCCTCGAGGCGCCTGACCGCAGCGCCGCCGAGCTCCTCGGGCGGGCAATGGAGGCGTGAGCGAATTACAAAAATTGATGAGGCGTGTAACTACATCGGTGGCACTCGACCCTCGCGACTGCTAATTTGCCTGGTGGTTCATACAAACGAAGGCCACCCCCGGACAGGGATGGCCTTCGGATTCGACCGAACGGGAAGTGACCCCGGACGATCTGCTTGATCTGGTGCTCAGGGTACCAGCCGACCAGACCATCTCGCCGCCGCCCCCTGCCGGGCGGCTCTTTTTGTTTGGGCCACAGGGTCAGATGGCTGAGTGGCCGAAAGCGCGCCCCTTGAAAAGGCGTGGGGCTGATAACCCCCATCGTGAGTTCGAATCTCTCTCTGGCCTCCATAAATACGAAAGAGGGCTCCCCCTTGAACGGAGCCCCCTTTCTGAGTTCGCACCTCTGCCGGGGTGATAAATCCCGGTGATCCACGGAACCTGAAAGTGAGTTTACATCGCGCGTCAACGACCCTTGCAAGGGGGATCCCTCGATTTCCCCAGGACTGCAGGCTGCTCCAGGCGTGATTTCCCCACCTTGCGGCCCTTGCGGTCCCCAGGCCGGGGCGGGCAGAGTGGACGAACACTTGTTCGATCGGGGGATCGGGATGGACGCTGAGCTCCGAGAGCTCCACCGCATGGCCAGTGAGGCCCTGGACGATACGCACAGGGTGGGAGGAAGACTCAGGGCGATTATCGGCCGGATTGAAGCTGTCGACGAAGCCTGGCGTTCTCTTTTGTCAACACCGCCAATTGCTCCTGACAGTCCCGAAGCTGGACGGAGACCGTAGGCGGTCGTACGAGTACGGTGCGACCCACCGCCGCCGAGACGACCTCGTACGGTTGATCGATTACCTCGGAGATCCGGCGCCAGATTGCCCGGTTCGGCGTGCGCAGGCCGTTCTGCCACTTGGAGATGGTCCCCTGCGTGACCCCGATCTTATCTCCCAGGACTGTCTGAGGGTCTGAGGCGTCGACCTCTTCGAGCGCAAGCCCGATCAGCGTTGGGAAGTCCACTCCCCGCCAGTCTGCGCCTCTCAGTGACCCCACACGCAGGAGCGTATTCCATTACGGAATATAGGTAGTTACGGACTTGTAATCCACCCTGGCATATGCCAGAGTGTCCGACGTGGCAAGCCGAGAGCGCGAATCGATGGCCGGATACGCGCTCAAGTGCGGCCGGAACATCCGTCTCTACCGGCTGGCCAAGGAACTCGACCAGGAGCAGCTGGCTGAGCTCCTCGGTGTCTCCCAGGGTGCGATCTCGAAGTGGGAGAAGGGCATCCGGCTGCCCCGTGACTACTACCGGGCACGGCTCGCCCATGAGCTCGGCGTCGACCTCGACAAGATCTTCCCCCCGACGAGCATGGATGCGGTCGCGTCGTGACCCCCCGTACCCTGACCCTCGCGGAAGCCGCCGCCGAGCTCGGAGTCGGCGAGCGCACACTGCGCGATCACATCGTCGAGGACGGCAGAACGATTGCCCTCGGTCACGACCGGCTCCGGCTCGTCCGAGTGGGCCGACGGATCCTCGTGCCGAGAGCCGAGCTCGACCGGGTGTTGGGCGAGCAGACGCAATCCGCCGGTGGTGCCGCGTGACTCTCCACGTCGTCGACCGCGAAGCCGACGAGCACGCCCGGGTCGCCGTCGACATCCTCTGGGCGTCGGATCTCCTGACGGAGATCGAGACCCACGGCGGCGGCGCTCATCTCGTCCAGATCAAAAAGGTTGCCGGCTTCTACTACCTGGAGTGCCGGCACGGCGGCCTCATCGACTGGGCGACCGATGGTGATCTGAATCTTTCGAGCGCCTTCGATGCGTTGGTGGTCGAGCACCTCGAGGCCGTTCTTGAATCACTCTCTTCGCCTGCGCCACCTACCCGTCCCACCCTCGCTCCCGAAGACCTTGGCGGCGAAGGACGGCCTCGGACATCGGGGGAAGCTGCACGACTGACTACGGAAAGGTCGTCCGGTGGCGCCGGCGATGACCTTGAGGCGACCTCGTGATCCGGCGTCGAGTCTTCCGGGCCGACCCTGATCCGCTGGTCGAACGATGGGCGAGTGGCCAGATCATGTTGGACATCGGTGAGGCGATCCTGGCCTTCGACAACGAAGAGGATGCCCAGCGGTTCGGAGCCCGGGTCGCCGAGCTCCTTGGCGCCATCGTCGACACGTCACGGGCGCCGTACATCGGCGCCGGCCACCGGCCTGTCACGGTCATTTCTGATCCCAAGCTCCTCGCCGAGCTCGCCCCGGCCACGGTGGCCGGCTGATGGGTGCCCGCGGCCGGCGTCGCCTCCGGGAGAAGACAGGTGCCGTGGCATGCGCTCCCCGAACGGCCGAGCAACGTGCCGCCGATCGCAGTGACTCGCTCTCCCGTCGCAACCGACGCCGAGCGGCTAAGGCCATCACCGCTCGGACAACCGCTGACCGAGTGAAGGACCGCGCCCGGGTCGATCGAGTGCGGGTGGCAAACGTGGGACGCAAGCGCATGGGGCTGCCCCTGCTCGATGAACGAACAGCCGATCCAGATCGGGATGACGGCTGATGGCCTACGCCGAGAAGACCGAGGTCCCGGCTGAACGGTCACGTGCCGAGATCGAGCGCACCCTCCAGCGCTACGGCGCCGAAGCCTTCATGTACGGCTGGGAAGTTGACCGTGCGATCGTCCGGTTCCGGGCCAACGGCCGCCACATCCAGTTCGTGGTCCCGATGCCCGACCGCAAGGACGAGGACTTCACCCACTACCGCCGGGGGAACAGCACCTTCTTGCGCACCGAGCTCCAGGCCGAGAAGGCATGGGAGCAGGCCGTCCGCCAGCGGTGGCGAGCTCTCTCGCTCTGCATCAAAGCGAAGCTCGAAGCCGTCGAGGCTCAGATCTCCGAGTTCGAGGACGAGTTCCTGGCGCACATCGTCCTTCCTGACGGGACGACAGCCGGGGCTTGGCTTCGGCCTCAGATCCACGACGCATACGAGCACGGCACCATGCCGACGGTGCTGCCGGCATTGGGAGCCGGCTCGTGAGTGATGACATTCCCACCGGTGCGCTCGACGTCGACAAGCCGCCCGAAGCGGACGCCCGCCTTTACGCCGTGACCACCATCATCAAGGCGTCGACATCGAACGAGGCGCTCATCTTCTGGTCGGCCGAAGAGACTGCCAAGTGCGCCGTCGGTTCGATGAAGACCCTCTACGCCATGATCGAGAACCAGGGCGAGCCGGCCGCTATCGACTGGCTGAAGGAGGCCCGGTACCGGGGCGGGAAGAACCAGCGTTCGTCGACCGACCTGGGCACCGAATTCCACCGCCTGGCGGAGGAGTACTCGCTCACTGGCGAGCGTCCCGCGTGCGACGACGAGATGAGGCCGTACCTCGACCAGTTCGACGGTCTACTCCAGAAGCTGCAGCCCGAGGTCCTCGCCGCCGAGATGACCGTCTACCACGCCCTCTATGGCTACGCCGGCACTCTCGACGCCGTCTGGCTGGTCAACGGCGTGCCCTACATCATCGACTACAAGTCGTCGAAGAAGTCCCGGGACAAGAAGGGCAACCCGACCACTCCGTACCCGGAGGCCGGGCTCCAGCTCGCCGCCTACCGCTTCGCCGAATTCGGGGCTGCCTGGCGGGTGCGTCGTTGGGAGAACTTTCGGCGTCGCTACTACCTGCTCGGGCCCGACGAGCGCCAGATGGCCGTGCCGATCCCGAAGGTCGAGGGCGGTCTCGTGATCCACGTGACGCCCGAGCATTGCAACGCCCACCCGATGCGGTGCGACGAAGCGGTGCACGAGCGCTTCCTCTACAAGATCGAGTCGGCCGTCTTCGAGCTCGAGATGGCCCGGACGATCGTCGGCGACCCCTTGGCGCTCCCGGAGGTGGCCGCATGACCGTCCGTTCAATCGTCGAGCTCCAACGCCGTCTCCACGAGACCGGCCGGATCCGCCACGGCGACAAGGAGCTGATTCCGCAGACGGCCGACGATAAGAAGGCTGGCCGCCAGAGGTCACGCCCGGTGAAGCTCGACCGGTTCCGGTTCACCTCTGCCAGCCGCCGGGCTATCGACACGGTCGCCGGTCTCTACGGCGGCACGCCCGAACAGTGGGCCGATGCCCCGGCCGGCGAGCAGTGGCAGGTGCGGTCCGAGGCCGACGAGATCGACGTCGTCGTGATCGTCAACGACATGTCCTTCATGCAGGCCTACGAGCTGTGGAGCGCCGGCGGCTGCAAGCGCCGCTGCGACGGGGTCCAGGACGAGATCAGCGGGGGGCCTTGCCTCTGTAAGGAGGACGACCGGGAGTGCAAGCTGACCACCCGGTTGTCGGTGATGCTCGCCAAAGTCCCCGGTATCGGCCTGTGGCGCATCGAGAGCCACGGCTTCAATGCCGCTGCCGAGCTCGCCGGCTCGATCGACATGGCGCAGATCCTGGCTGGGGTCGTCGGCCGGGCCGTCTTACCGGCCAAGCTCCGGCTCGAGCACAAGGCGGTGAAGCGCCCGAAGAAGGGCAAGCCGGACGAGATCGTGACCCAGCGGTTCGTCGTCCCGGTCCTCGACTTCGACGTCGACATGGCTGCCCTGGCCGTCGGCATCTCACCGATCGCAACGCCGGTCCTCGGGGACGGCGCGGTACTCTCGCCCGCCGCGTTGTCCTCGGGCCTTACGCCCGTGGCGCCCGCCGCTGCTCCGACGATCGCTCAGCAGGTGGCTGAGGTCGATTCCCCGGAGCCGCGGCCGGCCCGGGCGAATAGTGCTCCCCCTCTGCCGAGGACCGGCCTGCAGCCGCGGCCAGCTGACCAACGGGGCCCAGGTCCGACGGTGGAGACCTCGGTGGCAGAGGCTCGAGCAATCGTCGATGCCCGACGTGAGGCCGCCGAGGCAGAGGCGAAGGAGCTCGACGGGCCTCCCTTTGGAGACGGCGAACCACAGTCGCCTCCGCCGCCCTCTCGGCGTCGCCCTCCGAGACCTCGAGAGACGGCCGCCGCCCCGGCTGTCACTCCTCCGACTCCGACGCCAGGTCCGGCCGACGAAGAGGTTGGCGATGGCCGGCCGACGCCGGCCTGGTGCGCAGATCTTCATATGCGGGCTCAGACCCTCGAGCTCAACGCGGACCAGGTCCATGCCTGCGTCTCCTACATCACGCAGGGACGCACCGAGTCCACCAGAGACCTGAAGCCCCGTGAGGCGCGTCAGGTGAGCGATCTCCTCACCTCGATCGAGAGCGACGGAGTGAGGGTCGAACAAACATCCGACGGCTGGGAGGTCGTGTTCCCGTGATCGGCAACAGAAGGAGAACGAAAATGGTCAAGAGCCAGGCAGCCGCTATCGAATTCGGTCGGCGGTACCGCGATCGCATCAGCGGGTTCGAGGGGACCTGCACCGGAAAGAGCAGCTTCATTTCGGGATGCGACCAGGTCCTCCTGACGCCCTCGGTGGACGAGAAGGGCGCGCACAGAGAGGGGCACTGGTATGACGACGAACGCCTGATCGACATCGAGATGGAGAAGCCGGTCGAGCGCACGTCCCGCAAGGGCGGCCCCGAGTTCTCGCCGCCGAGCCGGTCGTGACCAGAAGAGGTCAGCGCTGCAGGGGCCTCGCCCTGGCGCTCTTTGCTATCGCCGATCTTGCGTGTCTGGCCTTCTGGCCGCCTGCCTGGGTGATCGCCGTGGCACTCATCGGCGCTCTCCTCCTCGCCCTCATCATCGCCGTTGTTCTGGACCGGTTTGACGCTGTCCGGCTCGCAAGTCCCGACCGCGTCCTCCGAGACCTCACTCGATATTCGTCACGAATGCCGCGGCACATGAATCCGCCCGCGGTCCGTCACTAGCCGAAAGGAAACCTGCCGATGACAATTGTTCACGAGCTGGAACTGGACCGGATCCGGTTGCTGTCCGGCGGTCATGCACGCCGAAGCGTGCCCATCACCGAACAGGAGATGTGCATCATGGAGGCCGTCTCCTACGTCGCCGGCGAGGAGTGGTCGGACCATCCGAAATGCGCGTCGCCTGTGCTCGGTGCCTTCATGCGCAGATGGAACGACGACCTCGACGACGAGGGACGCCAGGCGCTGAAGGCCTACATCCCGCGGCTGGTCGGGACCCGGGGGACTCCGGAGCAGGAAGATCAGCGCAGGTGGATGTGTGCTGACTGGCTCGTTCACACCTGGCTACCGCTGTGGTTGCGGACGGCTGAAATGGAGGAGCAGGCCTCCGCCGTGGAGGCCCTGCCGGCGATTACGACGCGGGACGAGTGGATCGAAGCCGGCCCGGTGATCCGGGCGGTCCGGACGGCGGCCTGGAAAGCCCGGGACGAGCGCTGGGCCCCCTTCGTTGATCGCCTCAAGGACGAACTGATCAAGCGCGGAATTCCCGTTGCCGTTGCCGTTGCCGTTG
>PLXQ01000078.1 GCA_003151475.1 Acidimicrobiaceae bacterium
GTTCGCCGAGCTCGTTGCGCTCACCCCTTGAATCCGCCCATCCCTTCTCTCTCATAGGTTCAAGGGGTGGCGCGGCCGTCCCGTGAAGGAGTGACGGTGATCTCCGCCCTGCTCGTAACAGAGCGGTCCATCACCCCTCTGGAACGGGGCGCGCCGTTTCTCTGGTCCGAATTCTGGCCGACACTGCAACGTGTCCCGCTACCGGAAAGTCAGGCCAGAATCCCGGTGTGTCCGACGGTAGCGAGTTCCAACCGTTTAGCGGTGGATTTACACCAGAGAACACCTTTTCATTCTGATTGATATTCGCGAGGATCGGCCAAAGTTCTTCGCTGATCGCACCGTCCGCAACTGCCGGTGTGAGTACGGGTAGCTGGAGGAGCGGCGGGACCCAGGCCATCCGCAATCACTCAGCGCCGCGAATACTGAGTCGGTCGACCCGAAACACGACAGCACGCACACGGCACTTCCCGGATGCCCTGATATCGAAGATGGGCCGCGAATACTGCTCGGGGCGCGGCGAGAAGGAACGGCACACGTCGGATGGCACGCAGCGCAGGGGGCCGGTCGACGCCGTCAAGCGTTCGCTGGCGTGTTAGCGAATCCCAGCGGTCAGGCGGCGTCGACCTTCGCGCTGAAGGCCTTGATGCGTTGCTCGAGCGTCTTGCAGCCCGGCCCGGAAAGGTCGGCGAGCGCCAGGGCCCGGGCGGCTCGAGCCATCAGGAGGGCCTCTCCTGGCCCCGAAACCTCCGCACCCTCTCCGGCGGTCCATTCAAAATCGGTGGCGACGAATCGGAGACCGCGGGTTATGCTTGGCAGGCCGACGATGAACTCGCCGCGACGCGTCATGCTGAAATCGAGGAGGGCCCGGAGTCGATCGGGGGCAATCACCCGGGGCAGCTCCAAGGCCCGACGAACATCTTGTTGATGGATCACCATCTCGCTGAGCGCATTCAAGACGTCGGCCTCGATGAGGCGCTGCACGAACACGGCCCGACGGAACGGTCGAGTGAGTCTGCCGCCCACCACGATCGGTGACGACAACCAAGCGATGACGCCCTCGGTCGATAGCGATCCGTATCGCGGCCGCTGATAGTCGTCGAGGACTTTCCCCCCCCCCCGGAGCCCGGACCGGAGCAACTGGAAGCGGCTCCGGACGGCCAGGGGGACCAGGGCGGCGCCGTCGTCGTTTTTGAAATGCCATGCCACGTGTACGACGATGTCGCGGGTGGACAGACCCAAGCACAGGGTAGGCGCCTGCCACTGTTGTGGCGTTAGTCCTTTGGCGAAGGCGAGGAACTCCTGCTGTTCCGCTTCGGCGAGTTGCCTCACCACGGCCAGCCGGTCGACTTCGGGATCCTTGATCATTGCGCTCCTCACGCTAGGTACGCGACCTGCATCTCACCCGGCAGTCCCTTGAGTCCCACCGTTCGTATTTCACGCGTCCGATAGGGCTTGGTCGCTCGCTCCAGGGTCGCACCGCTGACCACGATGTCACCACCTGAGCCCAAGGCCGAGATCCGGGCCGCTTCGTGTACCCCTCGGCCGCTGAGCCCACCCTGGTCGCGGCTGACCTCCGTGTAGTGCACGCCGACCCGCACCCGCACTTCCTCGATGGAGCGCTGGATGTCGAGGGCGCAGTCCAAGGCGGCATCGGCTGTTGGGAACCCGACGAAGAAGCCGTCGCCGGTGCCCGTGAGCTCCTCTCCCCCGTAGCGGCCGAAGAGCCCCCGGAGGGCGTCGTCATGGCGTCGGAGCACCTTCAGCCAGGCCGTATCGCCCAGCTCGGCCAGCGTGGTGGTGGACCCTTCGATGTCGGTGAACATAAGCGCCAGGGTGACCCGGTCGACCTCGTCATGGCGACCCAGGTACCCCAGAACTCCTCGGGTGTCGGCCACGGCTCCGAGGCGCACGAAGGTCTCGAGTGCCGCCTCGAGGTGCATGGCGCGCGCCGCGGGCTCCTCGGCCAGGGCCAACTGCACCCGAGAAACGGCTTCATCGTAAGGCGCGGGCACCTTTCGCCACCAGTCGACCGCCTCGGTCAACTTTCGGCGCGCCTTGGGCATGTCCCCGGCGGCAACCGCCACCGTGCCCTCGGCGTGGGCGGCGCGGGCCTGATGCAGCGGCGCCGGCCAGGAGTCGGCTAGATCTCGAAGCTCACGAGCCGCTCGGCGTGCATCGTCGATCCGTCCGGTGCCGAGCATCGACTCGACGGCCACGGGAAGCAGCTTGGCTCGAGTGAGAGGCTCGCTCGTCGTGTCCAGCTCGCCGAGTGCGAGCGCCAGTGCGGCCTCGGAGTTTCCGGAGGCGAGTTCAAGTGACGCCATGCCCGGGAGCGGCGAGTGTCCCAGTTCGCGGCAGTGGGCGAACGCCTCGGTCGCGGCGCTCAGGTCGCCACGGCGCAAGCTGAGCTCCCCGAGCTCGTAGTGGGCGACCGCCACGTGAGGGGTGTGCCACGAACCCAACTCGTCGCACACCGAAGCCATCTCCAGTTCCGCCTTGGCCCAGTCGCCCCGAATCCGGAGGAGTTCCGCACGATGCATCCGGCAATCTCCGGGGAAGTCCGAGAAGCCCGTGACCCCGCAGCGCCCGACTTCATTCGTCCATTCCCAGGCGCGCTTCAAGTCGCCCGTCGAGGCGCAGGTGCTGATCGTCCCGCAGTACACAAACGCGGCAGCAAACGGTCCCAGACATCCGCTGACCGCCAACGCCATCACCGGGTCGATCAGTCCGGCTCCCTCCTCTGGGTGTCCCTGGCTGGTCAGTAATTGTCCCTTCAACAATGTCGCCAGAGCCTCTACGTCTGCGACACCCAGTTGGCCGGCTCGCCTGATCACATCGTCGGTCGCTGCCAGTGCGAGTTCACCTTGGCCGGTCTCGCTCGCTGCGAACGCTTCGAGCCATGCGAACCACACTGCCTCGTCGCACTCACCTTGATCGGCAAGGAGGTCCTTCGCCTGCTGCGCCCAGCCCAAACCAACTGCCAACGCCCCTCGACCCATTTGCGCTCCGGCGATGCGCATGGCGATCAGGGCAGCCCTTCTGGGATTGGTGGCGCGCACGGCAGCGAAAGCCCGTTGGCGGGCGGCAACCGACTCTTCAGGTCGCGCGCTGAAAAAGGCTGCCTCGGCCAGCGTTTCGAGATCGTCGGGATCCAGGGGTGCGGAAGCGTCGGCACCGACGAGGGCGTCGAATGCTTCAGGCCAGCTTCCAGAGCGAGCAGCGGCCCTGCCCTTGGCGATTAGCTCAGCTCGATCTATCACCACCTCAGTGGCCACATGACCCCCTCTGTTCGCTCATGAATCGTACTCGGATGGGTTGCCAGGAAAGCAGAAGATACGACCTCGGGCGGCGCTCGATAATGCCGACGGGACGCATGTTCCATGGTCCGGGCAGACCGATCGGAACTGCCGGTGTTGTGCTGGGGGGCGCCGAGGGCGACCCGTCCGCAATCAATCATGATGAAGGTGGTTCGGCTGGTGGAGATCCACCGCTGAGGGGTTGGGCCTCGCTACCGTCGGACACACCGAGGTCATGGCCTGACTTTCCGGTAGCGGGATCACGTTGCAGTGTCGGCCCGGTCTCGGCCCATAGAAACGGCGCGACCCGTTCCAGAGGGGTGATGGACCGCCCTGCTCGAACAGGGCGGAGATCACCGTCACTCCTTCACGGGACGGCCGCGCCACCCCTGAGCTAATGAGAAAGAAGGGATGGGCGGATTCAAGGGATCACTGCAA